>CAYIEH010000010.1:0-22105 GCA_964362385.1 uncultured Candidatus Saccharibacteria bacterium | reverse complement strand
GCTTCTTTTGACTATTCCCAGATAGAACTTCGGATTTTGGCTTCAATAACAAATGACCAAAAAATGCTTGAGGCTTTTGAAAAAAGTTTGGATATCCATCGGATCACCGCAAGCCAGATTTTTAACGTTTCTTTGGATTCAGTCTCCGGCAAAATGCGCCAAGTCGCCAAAACTTTAAATTTCGGGATTGTTTACGGAATGGGCGCGAGGCTGTTGGCCCAGGAAAGCGGTTTGCCTTTAAATGAGGCGAAAAAATTCATTTCTGAATATTTTAATGATTTTCCGGCCGTAAAAAAATGGCGGGAGCAGATTGTTCTGGAAGCGAGACAAAGCGGTTTTGTGGAAAACTTAAACGGGAGAAAAAGAATGTTGCCTGAAATTATTTCATTTAACCAGAGAATCCAAGCGGAAGCGGAAAGAATGGCGATAAATTTTCCCATCCAAAGTCTGGCGGCCGATATCATAAAATTGGCAATGATTAAAACAAAAGAAGAATTGGCAAAACTCGGATTTTGGGAAGTAAAAGCAAAAATGCTTTTGACGATTCACGACGAATTGGTGTTTGAGATTTTAGACGACGCTGATTTAAAAAAAATAGTCGGTCTTATCAATAAGACCATGGAATCGGTTTATAAATTGAAAGTTCTTTTGAAAGTAAATTTTAAAATAGGGAATAATTGGGGAGAAATTTAGGATGTATCTTAATGCGAAAGCGCCTCTCGGCGCTTTCGCATTCATAATTCATTATTCTTTATTCTTAATTTTCTTTTAGATCGGCTTAATAATCACATACCTCTCTTTGCCTTCGCCGGTGCTTTCGGTTTTTAAATCCGGGCGGTCGGAAAGTTCCGTGTGGATTAAACGTCTCTCGTAAGCGTTCATCGGCGGCAATGTTATTTCTTCTTTTGTGGCAACGGCTTTTCTGGCAGCGGCCCGGGCAATTTCCAGAATCAAATCCTGCCTCTGTTTTCTGTAGTTATTGACGTCAATTACCACCGGTTGCCAATCATTTTTTTTGATTATAAGTTTCACCAAATAATTCAAATCAAAAACGAAATTCGGGAGCGATTCTTGGGAAAATTTAACGTCGTTTATAAAAATACTGAAACGATTGCTTTCGGAATCAAAACTCACCGAGAAATCCTCAAACCCCATTTTTTCTATTAAATTTTTTATTGTGGTTTCCATGATAAATAATTTAATTTGATTTTTTAACTTTCAATTACCCCGTTATTCTATTCCCATTTTCTTCCCTTCCTTTTTAAGCTCCTGTTCAATATTTAATTGCTTGTTGATTATTATTTGTTGAATAACTGAAAAAACCGAAAAAGTCAACCAATAGAGGCCTAAAGCCGAAGGAAATTGGAGGAAAACGACTACAACGAAAATCGGCCCTATAAAAACCATCTGCCGGCTGACTCTTTCCGCTGTGGAAAGATTTTTTGATTGTTTGTCGGTTTTAGGCAGAGTCAATTTCGCCTGGATAAATTGCGCCGCGGCCGCTGCCAGCACAATAATAATGTTGGGCTTTGTTAAATCTATGAATCCCAAAAAATACGGATGCAAATTTTGAATTTCCTGAAATCCTTTTGAAAATATTTTGAAAAGGGCTATTAAAATAGGGAGCTGGATAATAAGCAATAAAAACTGGGAAAACGGGTTGACTTTGTGTTCGCGATAAAGCGCCATTGTTTCCTGAACCTGCTTTTCCTTGTTGTCTTTATGGCGAATTTGAATTTCTTTTAATTTCGGCGCGATTTTCTGCATAATCGCCTGATCCTTGGCTCCTTTATGAAACAAGGGAAATAAAATAATCCTGACAATAATCGTCAAAAGAACAATGGCAATTCCCAAATCATGAAAAGAAAAATGCTGGTACAAAAATACCAAAACATGGAGAAGCGGCTGATAGATGTAATTGTTATATAAAGAAGACATAATATAGATAAAATTTCTAATAAAAATCCAAATTTCTAATTTTAAAATTTAATCATTAAAAATTCCATTGGAAATTGGAAATTAGTCATTGGGAATTCCAAGATGTCTGTAAGCATCTTGGGTGGCTATTCTACCAGAAGAAGTTTTTTGAAGCAAGCCGATTTTTATCAAAAACGGCTCATAAATCTCCTCAATAATTCCCTTGTCCTCTCCAAGAATGGCGGATAATGTGTTTAATCCCACGGGACCGCCGTCAAATTTTTTAATTATTATTTCAATCAGCCGGCGGTCCCATTTTTCAAGGCCCAGTCCGTCCACTTCCAAAGAATTTAAAGTTGTCCGGCAGGCGCCGCCATCAATAATTTTTAAATTATTGACATCGGAAAAATCCCTGATTCTTTTCAGCAGGCGGTTGGCGCTTCTCGGAGTAAACCGCGACGCTTTGGCGATTATTGATACCGCCTCATCGGTCATCTTCAAACATAAAATTTCCGCTGACCTTAAAATAATTTTTTTGATTTCATCAATCTCGTAATAATCAATGTTTAAAACCGCTCCGAATCTGGCGCGGAAGGGCGAAGAGAGAAGATTCAAACGGGTAGTCGCCGCGACCAAAGTAAAAGACGGCAGATCTAAAGAGAGCATCCGCGCCGCAGGGCCTTTGCCCACCGTTATATACAACTTTCTGTTCTCCATCGCCGGATAAAGAATTTCTTCAATCATCCGGTTTAAACGATGGGCTTCGTCAATAAAAAGAACGTCGCCTTTTTCCAAATTCGCCAAAACAGCAACCAAGTCTCCGGATTTTTCCAAATTAACTCCGGAAGTTATTCTCAAATTAGCGCGCAATTCTTTGGCAATTAAATAAGCCAAGGTGGTTTTGCCTAATCCTTGCGGCCCGTAAAATAAAAGATGGTCGGGAAGTTCGCCGCGTTTTTTGGCCGCTTCAAGCATTATTTTAAGATTGCTTTTTACCCGCTCCTGACCGATATAATCATTCCAGCAAGCCGGTCGCAGCATGGTTTCCAAATAGACGTCTTCTTTTTTTGTGGCTTTAATCATTTCAATAATTATTATAGTATAGTAATTGACTTTTTGAAACTAAAAACCTAAACTAGATTGTAATTGGTAAATAGCAATTGGTAATTAAATTTTTCCTAATTACTGGTGGCTAGTTACTAATCACTATTCTCATGGGCGGCGTACCGGTAAAACATCATACACATTCCAAAGTTGGCAGACGAAGATCGCACTTGGCTTTAAAACCGAGCCAGATTTTTGCCTGCAAAAATTGCGGCAATCCTGTTCTGCCTCACAGATATTGCGCCAATTGCGGCGGCTACAAAGGCAAAATCGTAATAGCGAAAAAACTCAAAGTAAAGAAATAATAAAGCCACTAGCCATTAACGACTAGCCACTGGTGATAAACTATTATTAATTCCCCTAATGGCTAACTACTAGTGGCTAAACACTAATCTTGGCCACACGACACCTCATCCGTTCAATTATTCTTCAATCGCTCTACGAGTGGGACTTTTACCGCAGAAAAGAAGATTTAACAAAAATCATTGAGCGAAATTTAAATGAATTCGGCGCCGGGATAGACGAACCTGAATTCGCCTGGAAACTGGCGAATGGCGTAATTTCTCGCATAAACGAGATTGACGAAATAATTAAAAACGCCGCTCCTCAATGGCCTTTGGAACAAACGCCGATTATTGACAGAAATATTTTAAGAATCGGGCTTTATGAACTGCTTTATGCCGACCACAGCGAAATCCCGGAAAAGGTTGCCATAAACGAAGCGATAGAACTGGCGAAAAATTTCGGGAGTTTTAATTCCGGAAAATTCGTCAACGGCGTCATGGGAACGGTGTATAAAGAAATGGAACAGAAAAATAAATAGTTTTCAATTTTTAATTTTCAATTTTCAATCAATGATTTAATTATTCAATTCTCAAACGGCTTGAAAATTATTTCATTGAAAATTTACTGAAAATTGTGAATTGGAAATTGGAAATTCGTCCATAACGTGTCCTCAAATTTAGATAAACTGGAACAAATAATCAATATTCCGTTTAGCGATAAAAATCTTCTTAAAGAAGCGCTCACCCATCGTTCTTATATCAATGAAAATCCCAAGTGGGATGTTCCCCATAACGAGCGTCTGGAATTCTTGGGCGATGCCGTTTTGGAATTGACCGTTACGGAAAATCTCTTTAAAGCCTATCCCGATTATTCAGAGGGAGACCTTACGAGCATTAGGGCCGCCTTGGTAAATTATCAAATTCTGTCAAAAATCGCCCGGGACATTAATCTGGAAAAAGCGATTTTCCTTTCCAAAGGAGAGTCTAAAGACAGCGACAGAGCGAAGGAAGTGATTTTGGCAAACGCCCTGGAGGCGGTTATCGGAGCGATTTATTTGGACCAGGGATACCAAACAACTGAAAAATTCATCAAAGAAAATGTCTTAATTCTTCTTCCGGAAGTTATTGAAAAAAAGCTCTATGAAGATCCCAAGAGTTTGCTTCAGGAAATCGTCCAGGAAAAGCTTAAAATAACGCCTGCTTATGAAGTTTTATCGGAAACAGGGCCTGACCACGCTAAAATTTTCGAAGTAGGGGTTTATTTTGAAAAAGAACTTGGCGGCAAAGGAAGGGGTTTCTCAAAGCAAGAGGCGGAAGTTGAAGCCGCAAAAAATGCGTTGGAAGCTTTAAATTCCAAATAACAAATTCCAAATTACAAACAATAACCAATATCCAATTATCAAAATTCAAAAGTTTTGGTCATTAGAATTTATAGATTGGAATTTATTTGTGATTTGTTATTTAGTGCTTGTAATTTTTTAAAAACATGTTTTTAAAAAGCTTGGAACTCAACGGATTTAAGTCATTCGCCCAAAAAACGGTTTTGGAATTTCCCGAAAGAATTACCGCGATTGTCGGACCGAACGGCAGCGGAAAATCAAATATTATCGATGCCATCCGCTGGATTTTGGGCGAACGCGAAGCAAAAAATTTAAGAGGCGCCAAAGCCGAAGATTTGATTTTTGCCGGCACTCTGAAAAGGCCGCGCGTTGCCGTGGCAAAAGTCGGAATTCATTTTGATAACAATTCCGGATTTTTTCCGGTTAGTTTTGAAGAAGTTTCCATAACCAAAGAAATCGGCCGCGACGGAAATTCGGCTTACTGGCTGAACAAGTCTGAGGTAAGAACTAAAGACGCCATAGATTTTTTTGCCCGGTCAAGATTGGGAACAAAAGGCATTACAATCATCAATCAGGGATCAAGCGACTTATTCGTCAGGGCGCTGCCTCAGGAAAGAAAACTGATGATTGAGGAAGTTTTGGGGCTTAAAGAATACCAGCTTAAAAAATCGGAGGCGGAGAGAAAACTGCAAACCACCTGTTCAACTCTGGAAAAGATAAAATTAATGGTTGAGGAAGTGACGCCGAGATTAAGACTGCTTAAAAGACAGGCCGCCAAATACCAGGCTCGCGACGAAAAAAAAGAAGAATTGATAAAATTAGAAAATGTTTATTTTGCCGAAAAGACAAAAAATATCAAAACCGAACTTGGCAAGAATAATTCTCTGATTTCCGACCTTGAAAACAAAATTTCCCAAAAATCAAAAGAATTGGAAACATTGGAGGCTGATTTAAACAAAGTTGAATCAACTGACCTTCAGAAAACCGCAATCCACAATTTAAAATCCGAAGAAAACGATTTATCAAGCCGCCGCTCCCAAATTCAGAGAGAAATCGGAAAAATTGAAGCGCAATCTGAATTTTTGGAAGCTCTTAAAAACGACGGCAACGAGGAAACATTTAAAAAAGACGATTTGGTTTATCTGATAAAGGACATTAAAAACAATTTAGAAGAAAGTCTGAACGCCGGGGATTTGGAAAAAGTTTCAAAGATAATAAAGTCGCTGATTTCTAAAATTGACGGCTTTCTAAAACAGCCTTCAAGCCAAAATTCAAAAGAGCTGAATAATTTGGGGGAGTCCAGGGAAAATTTGGCGAAAGAGCTGTCAATTATTGAAGAAGGTTTGAAAAAAATTAAAGACGAAGAGGAAAAATCAACAAAAAATCTGGAAACTTTCAATGAAAGATTTAAACGCGCGTTTGAACTTAAAGAATCCAAGAAAGAAGAAATCAGGGCATTGGAAAATCGGAAAAATTATCTGTTTTTTGAAAACGAAAAATCAAATATAAAACTCGGGGATTTAAAAAACGAATGGCTTAAAAACGAACGCTCTTTGGACGAATTCAACAATCTTCATCTCATCTCTCACATCCCGTCTCCAACCTCCAATTTTGACGATTTGGAAAAGAAAATTTTCCGGCTCAGAGCGGAACTGATGAGTATCGGGGAAATTGACGAATCTTTGATAAAAGAAGCTAAAGAAGTGGAAGCTCATTATAATTTCCTAAGCAGCCAATTAAATGATTTGGAAAAAGCGTCTGCGGACCTGAAAAATCTCATTGAAGAATTGAAGGAAGAAATCAGCTTAAAATTCAACACGGCTTTTAAGGGAATAAACGAGGAATTCAATAATTTTTTTAAATTGATGTTCGGAGGCGGAAGCGCGAAACTGAAAATTAAAACCAACGACCAGCAACAAACGACGAACGACGAAAAAGAAAATACAGAAGATCAAAAACCGGAAAATGAAGGTTTGGAAGAAAATGCGGGAGTGGAAATTGAATTGAGCTTGCCGAAAAAAAGAATTAAAAGTTTGGATGTTTTATCCGGCGGCGAAAAAAGTTTGGTTTCCATTGCCGCGCTTTTTGCTTTGATTTCCGTCAGTCCCCCGCCGTTTTTGGTTTTGGACGAAATTGACGCTCCTTTGGACGAACCGAATTCAAAACGGTTCGCCGACTTGATAAAAGAATTCGCCCATAAAGTTCAGTTTATCCTGGTCACCCACAATAGAACCGTTATGGAGATTGCCGATATTTTATACGGCGTCACAATGAACGAAGACGGAACTTCAAAATTATTGTCGCTGAAACTGGAAGAGGCTCCGGCAAAATAAAAATTAAAAAGATCATTAAAATTTCGGCGTTATCCCGACAATTTATCAACTTTTAAAATTCTTACGTCTTATATCTTATGACTTAAGTCTTGTTTACGGACTTAACCTTTTCACGTCTCTCGGGAAAAGCACCGCTTCTTTGACGCTACCCAAACCCAAAATCTGCTGGATGATTCTTTCCGAACCCAATCCCCAGCCGCCGTGCGGAGGCATTGCGAATTTAAAAATATCCAGATAAAATTCCATTCCCTTGCCGCTGATTTTTTTCTCTTTCATATTTTTAATAAGTTCGTCGTAAAGATGGACGCGCTGGCTGCCGGTGGCAATTTCCATTCCCTTGTAAATTAAATCAAACCCATAAGTTTCTTCGGGATTTTCTCTGGACCGCATCGTGTAAAACGGCCGGTCTTTAAAAGGATAATGCGTTATGAAAATAAAATCGGAATCATGCTCTTCTTTGGCGTATTTGCCGGCCAATCTTTCAGCTTCCGGGTCAATGTCAATGTTTCCGGGAATTTCATATTTATATTTTTTCTTAATAATTTCCCTTAATTCGCTGAGTTTTATGTAGGGAATTTTTTCCGGCGCTTCAACGAACTCAACGCCATATTCCTTAAGATAAGGCCCGCCTTTTTCATTTAAATATCCGAAAATCTTGACAATGATTTTATTCAACGTTTCCGTAATATCGCGATAATCTTTTATGAATCCCATTTCCGCGTCCAGACTGATATATTCATTGACGTGTCTTGTGGTGAAATGCGGCTCAGCGCGAAACACCGGGCCGATTTCAAAAACCCTTTCAAAAACTCCTACCATTATTTGTTTGTAAAACTGCGGACTCTGCGCCAAGTAGGCGTTTTTTTCAAAATAATGAATCTTGAAAAAATTCGCGCCGCCTTCGGAAGCCGCTTCTAATAATTTCGGGGTTTTAATTTCGGTAAAACCCTCGTCTCGCATCGCGGTTTCGTACGCTTCCAATAATATGTCGTATAATTTGAAAATCGCCTGCACCTTCGGATGCCTCAACGACAACGGCCGATGATCCAAGAGCGTCGTTAATTGGAGATTCAGTTTTGTTTTGGATAAATCAAAAGGCGGCTCTTCCGCGCTTGTTGAAATAATTTTTATTTTCTTGCCGACAATTTCAAACCCGCCCCTGGCTCTTTCTTCTTTTTTAACAGTCCCGACAACTTCAACGCTGTCGCTCATTTTAGCGTTGATTTCTTCTTGCCAAACAGTCTGAATTTTTCCGGCATAATCTTGAATTAAAACAAAAGAAATACCGCCCAATTTCCTGAAATTTATAATTCTTCCTTGTATTAAAACATCTTTACCGGAATGTTTTGGAATTTCATTTATTAGTATTCTTTGCATAAACTGGCCACTAGCCACTAGTTGTTAGCCACTAGTAAAAAATCAATCCACTATTGGCTAGTCGCTATTGGCTAAACACTATTATTTTATCATGTTTGATTTAAGACGAAAAGGATAAAGCCTATTGCCCCGTAGTAGTCCCGCCGTGGCGGGATCACTACGGGGTTGATTTTTTATTTCCTTTCCATTATCCTTTATTCGTTATTCATAATTCATAATTCCAAAATAAAATGTTAGCGATTAAATTAAAAAGAATCGGAAAAAAGCACCAAGCCGCGTTCAGAATCATAGTGGCTGAAAAACGCTCCAAGTTAGGAGGTTGCAATGTTGAAGACCTCGGCTATTGGAATCCTTACAATAAAAATTTTGATATTAAAAAAGAAAGGATTGAACACTGGATGAAAAACGGAGCTCAACCGACTCCAAGCGTTTATAATCTTTTAGTAAAATCCGGCGCTATCCAAGGTTCCAAAATTCCGGTTCATAAAATTTCAAACAAGCCGGCAGAACTCGCCAAGGAAGAAACTACGGCGGCAACCGCAGAAACTCCGCAAGAAACAATCGTTCAACAAGAAACAGAAACAACGGCGTAATATTTCAAGGATTGACCCCCAACATAATTTATGTGGTGGTTGACTCTTTATTAAATAAAATTTATTATTCGTAAAAATCAGAAAGGTCGAAAAAACGAAAATTTTCTGTTTGCTTAACCAAACAGAAAAGAAAAATATTGACATGGAAGCAAAAGATCAAGTATTTCTTGAATTTCTCGTCAAATCAATCGTTGACCATCCGGATGACGTGAAGGTGGAACGGAAAGTTGACGAGATGGGGGTTTTGCTCTCGTTAAAAGTGAATCCTCTTGATATGAGCCAGGTTATCGGAAGATTGGGCTCAACCGCAAAAGCAATTCGATCTCTGCTTAGAATTGTGGGAATTAAAAATCATGCCCGCATCAATTTAAAAATTGTTGAACCGGAGGGTTCAACAAGAGAATATAGGGAAAGGGCATCGGAGTAATTCAAAAACCCGACTCATAATGAGTCGGGTTTTTGGTTATTGAGGCAAAACTTTTCCCGATTGATTATTAAATTCTAATCAGATAAAATTTTTAAAATGGATAAAGATAAAAAAGGCCTTAAAGAAAAATTGGAGCGGATTAAAAAAGAAGCCGAAGAAAGAGCGGCTCAGCGCTTGGCGGAAAAATTGGGAAAAGATTACATAGATATCGCGAAAACGCCGATTGGCATTGAGGCCGTAGCTCTAATTGACGAAGAAGAGGCGAAAAAAAGCAGAATAGTCGCCATTGAAAAGAAAAGGGACAAATTAGCCGCAGTCAGCGTTAATCCTCAAAATCCGGAAACGCAAAAAACAATAAAAAACCTTGAATCACAGGGGTTTAATGTGTCGGTTTTTATTGTCTCGCCAAGCGGCCTTCAATACGCCCTTACTTTTTATAAATTTGTTTCCCGCAAAGCGGAAGAAATAACCGGCAGGGTGCAGGTTGAAAGAAAATCGTCCTTGCCAAAAGAAAACCTTAATTCTCTTGAAAAAATCAAAAGCGTTTTAAGCAAAGAAAATTTTTCAGGCAGCCGGGCAAACGATATTTTGGAAATCATTTTAAACAGCGCGCTTATAAACAGGGCCTCCGATATTCATTTGGAACCGACCGATGACGGCGTAAAACTGCGTTTTAGAATTGACGGCTTGCTTCACGATATTTTTAATTTTCCGAAAGATTTTTATCCTTTTCTTTTATCGCGAATCAAATTATTTTCAAATTTAAAACTTAACATTAAAGACGAGCCCCAGGACGGCCGCTTCACGATAAAATTCATTCAAAAAGACGTTGAAGTGCGTGTCGCGGTGGCGCCAGCGCAATTCGGCGAAGTCGTGGTGATGAGGATTCTGGACCCTGACGCCATTAATCTCAATCTTGCCGATCTCGGATTAAGAGAGGACGACCTTAAAATAATAGAGAAGGAGCTTAAACAGCCTAATGGGATGATTCTTAACACCGGTCCTACCGGGTCCGGCAAAACAACCACGCTTTATTCTTTTTTAAAATACAAAAAGAACCCGGAAATAAAAATAATCACGATCGAAGATCCGATTGAATACGAACTTGAAGGAATAGAACAAACCCAGGTTGACGAAGAATCCGGCTATAATTTCGCCAATGGGCTCAAATCTTTAATGAGGCAGGATCCTGACGTGATTTTAGTCGGCGAAATCCGCGACAAAGAAACCGCTGAAATCGGGATGCAGGCGGCTTTGACCGGACATCTGGTTTTTTCAACTATTCATGCCAATTCCGCGAGCGGCGCCATTCCCCGCCTGTTGGATTTGGGAGTAAAAGCCGTAAGCATCGGACCGGCGCTTAATTTAATAATCGCCCAACGGCTGGTAAGACGTCTTTGCGCCCAATGCAAAACGCCCGCGACAATAACCGAAGATTTAAAAAATAAAATAAACAATGTTCTGGAAAATCTGCCTGACCGGGTCAATAAAGAAAAATATAAAGATATAAAAATTTTTAATCCTCCGACTGGAAAAGAATGCGAAAATTGCAATGGCACGGGGCATAAAGGACGCGTGGCAATTTACGAACTTTTATTGGTGGAGCCGGAAATTGAAGAATTAATATTGAAACAAACCGGAGAAGCTTCTTTCTATAAATTTGCCAAAGAACATCAAACGACGACTATACAGGAAGACGGAATATTAAAAGTAATCAGCGGCATAACGACATTTGACGAAGTGGAATCAGCCACCGGCCCGATTGATTGGGAAAAAGCGCGTTGATAATGCGGCCCAAGCGCAAATAGCATTATTCGTAAAACAAAAACCCCGTAGTGATCCCGCCACGGCGGGACCACTACGGGGAAAAGCTCCTTAGTTCTGTGGGTAAATTTTAATAATAGATCCTACGTTAGAGTAAGAAATTCAGAATTCCTCCGAGGAGAAACCCAGCCAAAGCCAGATTTTCCGAAAAACTAAAAGAAATTCCATAAGTTAACCCACAGAACCAAAGAGCTTTTACATTTGGCAGCGCTTTTGCTAAGCGAAAACCTGTTGCAAAGGATTAAAAAAGATTAAAGATTCTAGTCTTTAATCTTTTTTAATTATAACCGCTTTAAAAAATTTGTCAACCCCGTTAGAGGTAAAGCAAAATCTATGTAAAATCTCCAATTCTAAGGCATTAGTCGCCTTACGGATTTTATAGTGCTATATTACGATTCTACAACACTTCTAACAAGGTCAAGTCCTCGGCTATAATTCCGGCTTTCGCCAAAAAGCGAGTTAATAGCCTAACGAATTTTGACTTCCGAGTCAAGCCTGCGCAAAGTCAACATACCTACCTAATAATCCAATCCAATCAACTGCTCGTGGGATAAAATTTCAATATTTGGTATAATTTCAGCAATGACATCGTTTGAGGATAAAAAAAATTTTGAAAAGAAAAAAGAATGGGTTTGCCCTAAATGCGAAGGGGGTTTGGACGCCGAGGGACGCTGTAAAAATCAATTCTGCCTTTTTTACGAAGAAGTGGTTGGCGTTAAAAAAGAAACCGAGGAAATATCGGGAATGAAACACGAGGGTCAACAGGGAAAAACCAATGTGGAAGAATTGTCTCAAACCGCAAAACCTCTTCAGCAGGAACCGCCAAAAACCAAACCCAAAGAAGAAAGCAGGAGATTAACAATATTTAAAAAAGAGACTGACGCGGAATTAAACAAAACAGCTGAATTTTATATAAAAGAAATAGAAAGAAACCTTCAATTTCAGGGAATCAGTTCCAAATCGCCCCGGGAAAGATTTAAAAATTTAAATGAATCGATAAAAGAAAAAGTAATTTCCGATATTGTCAAAATATTTGAATCAATTTTAAAACAACGGGATTTTACGGAAATTTTAAAAAAAATTAAGAACAATTCATCAGGAACAACCCATGAAATTATAAAAGAAATTCTGGAGCAGAAAAAATATTTATTATGAATCTCTCTTTTTACGGCGGCACGGAAATGGTTTCCGGAAGCAATTTTCTGTTGGAATCCGCGCCTTTGCCCGGCTCAAGAAAAACAACTAAAATAATGGTTGATTGCGGCCTTTTCCAAGGCGGCAGTTTCGTTGAAAAACACAACCTGGATCCGCTCCCCTACAATCCCAAAGAAATTGAAGCCGTGTTCGTGACTCACGCCCATATTGACCATACCGGCCGCCTTCCCCTGCTTTATAAAAATGGCTTCCGCGGCGAAATTTTTTCCACCCAGGCAACCAAAGATTTTGCCGAACAACTTCTGATTGATTCGGAACATCTTTTAAACAAGGAATTGGAAGAAAAACACCTGCCGCCCCTTTATGATTTAAACGATATCAACGGAACCATGCGGCTCTGGAAAAAAATCAGCTATCACGAAAAATTTAAAGTCAAAGATTTTGAAATTGAATTTTATGACGCCGGCCATATTTTAGGTTCGGCGTTTATAGCGATCTCAAACAACGGCAAAACAATAGTTTTTTCCGGCGATCTGGGAAATATGCCCGCTCCTCTTGTTAAAGACACTGAAACAATCACAAAAGCCGACTATGTCGTGGTTGAATCCACTTACGGAGACAGAGTTCATGAAGAACCGGCAAAAAGAAAAGATGTTCTGGAAGATTTAATAGAAGACACGGTAAAATCAAAAGGAACGCTCGTTATCCCGGCGTTCGCGATGGAAAGAACTCAGGAGCTTCTTTATGAATTAAACGATTTAGTGGAACACGGAAGAATCCCGCCCCTACCTGTTTTCATAGACAGCCCTTTGGCAATACGGCTGACATCCATTTATAAAAAATATTCCCAAGACCCGAATTATTTTGATAAAGAAGCGCTGACCCTCCTAAGAAAAGGGGACGCGATTTTTGACTTCCCCCGCCTTAAACTGACGCTCACGACCGAACAATCAAAAGAAATAAACAATGTGCCGCCGCCAAAAGTTATTGTTGCCGGATCGGGAATGTCAAACGGCGGCAGAATCCTTCACCATGAACTGCGTTATTTGCCTGACCCCAACAGCACGATATTATTTATAGGATACCAGGCAAAAGGAACATTGGGACGCCAGATTCAGGACGGAGCTAAAAACGTAAGAATTTTCGGCGAAGAAGTCCCGGTGCGATGCCGGGCAAAATCAATTTCCGGATATTCGGCCCATGCCGACCAACCGCTCTTGTTAAAATGGCTGAGCCCGATGAAAAATTCATTGAAAAAAATCTTCCTTATTCACGGAGACGAAGACCAGATGATTCCTTTTGCGCAAGTTATTGAAGATGAGCTGGCAATTGAAGCGGTTGTGCCGAAAAAAGGAGAAAAATTTGTGCTATAATTTATAATTATTTTAAAATAACCTCTGATACCTTTATGCTTAACAAAGAATTGAATCTCTCGGAAAAAATTTTTTCCGACAATATTAGCAAGAAACCTTTGCGGGACGGATTCGGGGAAGGCCTTGTGGTCTTGGGAGAAACAAATCCCGATGTCGTGGTTTTGTCGGCTGATTTGAAAGAATCAACAAGATGTCATTGGTTTGCGGAAAAATTTCCAAAGAGATTTTTTGAAGTTGGAGTGGCTGAACAAAATATGGCGACAATCGCCGCGGGTCTGGGAATTTCCGGAAAAATTCCTTTTATATCTTCTTACGCGGTTTTCTCTCCGGGAAGAAACTGGGAGCAAATCAGAACGACAATCGCTTACAATGATTCAAACGTTAAAATCGCCGGGCACCACAGCGGCATCTCCGTGGGACCCGACGGCGCCACCCATCAGGCGATTGAAGATATCGCGACAATGCGCGCGATGCCGAATATAAAAGTGATGGTTCCCTGCGATTCAATTGAAGCCAAAAAGGCGACAATCGCCTCCGCAAAAATCTGGGGCCCGATTTATATGCGGTTCGCGCGCGAAAAAACTCCGGTGATGACAACAGAACAAACCGAATTTATCCCGCAAAAAGCGTATATAATGTACGAGAGTAAAAAACCGCAAGTCGCGATTATCGGAGCCGGTCCGATTTTATACAACGCGCTTTTGGCGGCAAAAGAATTGGAAAAAGAAAAAATCGGAACCATTGTTTTAAATTCACACACTATAAAACCGATTGACGAGAAAAAAATAATTGAAGTTGCCAGAAAATGCGGCGCTGTTGTCACAATTGAAGAACACAATATCATAGGCGGCCTTGGCGGCGCCGTAGCCGAAGTTTTGGCTAAAAATTACCCCGTGCCAATGGAATTTATAGGAATGCGGGATAAATTCGGGGAATCAGGAAAACCAGAAGAATTAATTAAAAAGTATGGCATGGATATAGAAGATATTAAGAGGTCTGTTCGTAAAGTCATAAAGAGAAAATAATATATTGATTATTGTCCCGATTTCTATAAATCCCGTAAAGTGGGATATAAAATCGGGAAAAAATACGGAAAAAGAATAGCCCCTGCGCTTGCGCAGGGGCTATAAGAATCCAAGACCTAAGAGAAGCTAAGCAACAAAGTGCCACAGAGCTACCCGTCGCAGTCGCAGAAGAGAACAAGACGGGGCCAAGTTTTAATTTATCTCCTCTTGTAATATAATTTAGTAATGTTTGACGTTATCACAATCGGGACCGCGACAAGAGACGTGTTTCTCAGAAGCCCGCTTTTTACGAATATAAAAGATCCGAAACATTTTAAAAAAATGGGAATTATTTCCGGAGAAGCGACCTGCTTCGCGCTCGGTTCAAAAATCGGCATTGAAGAACCTGTCGCGGAAATCGGCGGAGCGGCGGTCAACGCGGCAATAACTTTTTCAAAACAAGGATTTAAAACCGCGGCTCTTTTTAAAATCGGAGACGATGAAACCGGCAAATCAATTATCCAAAAATTAAAGACTGAAAAAATCGCCAATCTTGGAGTAGTTGATAAAAAAATAAAAACGGCGTATTCCGCCATTTTATTGTCGCCCGACGGCGAACGCACAATTTTAACTTATCGCGGCGCTTCTGAAGCGATAAAAGAAAAAGAAATCCCCTTCCATAAATTAAAATCAAAATGGGCCTACATATCCCCGAGCCAAATGAATTTTAATTTAGTCAAAAAAATAATAGACCGCTTTCACAAACAAAAAACATTTATAGCGCTGAATCCTTCCAGTCTGATGATTAAAATCGGCGTTAAAAAACTTTTTCCTGTCTTAAAAAAAATAAAAGTTCTGATTTTAAACCGCGAAGAAGCTTCTTATTTAACCGGAATAAATTATGATAAAAAAGAAAGAATTTTCAGAAAACTTAACGAAGCCGTCGGAGGAATTTTCCTGATGACTGACGGAAAAAACGGCGCCTGGGTTTCCGACAATAAAAATTTGTATCAAGCGACCGCTTTCAAGCCGTCAAAAGCGATTGATGAAACCGGGTCCGGAGACGCTTTCGGCAGCGGCTTTGTGGCGGGATTAATGCGCAAAAACGAAGAGTGCAGGAAAAATTTGTGCAATCGTGGTAATATAGAATATGCCGTCAGATTGGCGTCAGCCAACGCCGCTTCCAATATCGAGCAGATCGGCGCCCAAACCGGAATTCTGACCAGAAAAGAATTTAAGCAAAACAGGAAGTGGAAAAAATTGCCAATAAAAATAACTAAAATAATGTAAAATTTAAAACATGGACAACAACATCTGCCACACGGCTTTAAAATATAAAATTTGCGTTTCCGGAGCGGCGGAAACAGGACACTGCGGCCCGAATGCCTTTAAACTGGGCGAAGAAATAGGAAAAGAAATAGTAAGACATAACGGCGTTGTGGTAACCGGCGCCACTACCGGCTTTCCGTATTGGGCGGCCAAAGGCGCCAAAGCCGAAGGCGGCATTGTAATCGGTTTTTCGCCGGCTTCAACGGAAAAAGAACATATTCAACTCTTTGATTTGCCGCTCGATTATCACGATATTATCGTTTACACGGGCTTCCATTACAGCGGCAGAAATCTGATACTTACCAGATCCTCTGACGCCGTAATTGTGGGATGCGGCCGGATGGGCACCATTAACGAATTTACCATCGCTTTTGAAGACAATAAACCAATAGGAATTTTGGAAGGAAACTGGGAAACCGACGAGGTTTTAAAAACCATTATTGAAAAATCCCACAGAGCCGAGGAAAGAAAAGAAAAAATCGTTTTCTCGTCAGACCCAAAAACTTTGGTTGAAAAATTGATTGAGATTATCGAAAAAGAAAAAAAATCAACCGAACCCCTGAAAATTGACAAAGAATAATTTTATTAAAAAGGTCGGAATTAAAACAGCGGGCGACTAATAACCAACAATAAACAACTATGGAACAAAAACCAAAAAAACCAATCGGGGAAGTAACCCATTATTACAACAAAATCGGCGTTGCTATCGTGAAATTCAATAAAAGCGCGGCGGTTGGCGAGACAATCCATTTTAAAGGAATTCATACGGATTTTACCCAAAAAATCGATTCTATCCAGTATGACCATAAAGACGCGGACACCGCCAAAAAAGGTCAGGACGTGGGAATCAAAGTGAGCGAAAAAGTTCACGAAGGGGATAAAGTGTACGAAGCAGAATAGTAATCGCAAATATAAATTCGCATATTTCCCGACAATTCGCGCATCCGTGATTATTCCATGATAAAAAATTTTATTTTGCCAATAGGATTATTGGTGGGGACAATTATTGGGGCTGGAGTTTTTTCTCTGCCCTTTATTTTTAGCAAAGTCGGAATTTTTGTCGGCTTGTTTTATTTAATAGCTCTAAGCGTTGTTTCTTTCGGAATCCATCTGATGTACGCGGATATTATCGTCCGTACCAACGAAAGCCATCATCGATTCCCCGGCTATGCCAAAATTTATTTGGGAGAAAAAGCGGAATGGCTTTCAAGCTTAATCGTTATCACTACCCTGCTTTTGACGCTGACGGTTTATTTGATATTGTCGCTAAGCTTCGCAAAATTAATTTCTCCGTCTTTCCCCGACTTATTGAAAATTTTAATCTTCTGGGCTTTGGGAAGTTTCGCGATATTTTTAAGCGTCAGAAAGGCGGCGTTATTTGAATCCATAACAACCTTAATAACCATACTTATTGTTTTGATAATTTTTGGATTTGGATTTTTCGGAAATTTCCATAAGGTGAATTTTTTATTTCCGGCGAATTTTAATTTTCTGTTTCTTCCTTTCGGCCCGATTCTTTTTTCGCTTTTGGGAGAAACGGCAATCCCGGCGCTTATAGTCTATTTTAAAAAGGAAAATTTGGATATTTATAAGGTTAAAAAAGTGATCCTCTGGGGATCTTTTATGCCCGCTTTGCTTTATCTTTTTTTTGTTTTGGGAATTTCGGGGCTTTCGGGAAAAATTTCCGAAGACGCGGTTTCAGGACTAATCGGCTTTGTCAGTCCGTTATTTTTAATTCTTCTTGGAATTTTCGGATTTATATCATTATGGGACTCCTACGCCTCAATAGGAACCGACATAAAAAAGATTCTTGAATACGACTGGGGACTGCCTAAATTTCTTATCGGGTTAATTATTGTTTTCGCGCCGTTAATTTTATATTTTTTGGGTCTTCAAAATTTTTTGGAACTGGTAAGTTTAATAGGAGGAATTTTATTCAGCTTGTGGTCAATTCTTATTATAGTGATATGGGGAAAAGCTTCCCGAATAGAAACCTCTGAAAAAATTATCGGCAGAATCAATCCCCTAATCATTTACGGCTTGATTTTCATTCTTGCCGGCGCAATAATTTATCAGATAAAATCATTACTATAATGAAAAAAGCCAAATACAACGTGCAAAAATTTTTTTCCCGCAGGGGAAAGCATGAATTTCCCAAAGGCAAAAAAGGCGTTTTAAAATGCGGGATTTGCGGTAATATTTATTATGAAAAGGCCTGGTGCCGCGATTTAAAAAGCCATAAACACGAGCATATTATCAAAAAATTGCCCTTCATAATGACGACTTGCCCGGCTGACAAGATGATTAAAAATAATCTTTTTGAAGGCAAAATTACGATTGAAAATATACCGCAAAAGCTTGTCGCTGAATTGACAAACTTGATTAAAGCGTTCGGAGAAAAGGCTTATCAAAGAGATTGCCAGCATCGGATAATTAAAATAAAAGAATTGTCCAAAAATTCCATAGCAGTGACAACCACGGAAAACCAAATGACAAAACAACTGGCAAAAAAAATTAACAACACTTTCAATAAAAAAGGGGCTCTGAAAATTTCTTATTCTTCAATGCCCAGCGATACGGTATATATTAAGTTAGTGTTTAGAGATGAGAAATAAAATATTAGAAATTAGAAAAATTTTACTTACCCTTGTCGCGGACCCCGCGCAAAAATTTGTTCCCGTAGTATAACGGATAATACGTAGCCCTCCGAAGGCTGAAATAGAGGTTCAATTCCTCTCGGGGACACCAGAAAGGAAATTAACATGTTCCCGAAAAAGCGCCGAATGTCTGCGCATATTACCAAAACACCTTGCCGGGCATTGAGGCATTATAGTATAATATTATCAAAGGTCGCGTTTATTATTTATTAATTATTAATTTAAGAAACAAAATATGCCTCCAGAACAACAATCAAGTAAAAAGTGGATAATTTATGTAATTTTGCTTGTCTTAATTTTGCTTGTCGTAAGCGGAATATGGTATGTCAGGCAATCAAAAGCGGCAAAGGCGTTTTCATATCAAGATGTGGTTTATAACTGCGAAGAGACAGGCGGCACAGCCGTGGAAACCGGCACCATTATCAGAATAGCGCAAACAAGCGGCGGAGTGCCGATGATTGTCCATCAAGGAAAGGAATATAAATGCGTAATTGTTTCAGATGGAAGCAAAACACCGGACGTAGTTTTGGATAAAACCACGGATGACGTAAAAATAATGCTTAATGACCCGGCAACAGGGAGCGATGTGGAAGTGAAAGACGGCTTGGTAAAAGTCGGAGCAGACGGCAATGTGGTGGTGGTGGATGAAAAAGGCGTAAGCGTTAAACTGGCAGACGGAGGAATTATTGAGGTGAACGAGCAAGGAGATGTGAACGTCAATATTCCCGGAACAGGCAGTGTTAAAATCAAAGGAGAGGATGTGGAAACAAACATTCCCGGAACAGGAAGCGTCAAGACCACTGGCGGAACGACGAATATCAACACTCCTGAAACCGGCAACATCAAAGTTGATGACAGCGGCGGAGTGAGTGTTCCCGGAGTGGATATTCCGAGCTACTAATTTAGAAACAAAAATAAAATCCCGCTTGCAAGCGGGATTTTATTTTTTCTGAGAGTTAAAACAATCTCCTGATGTCTTTTATCGTTACAAGCGCCATCAGTAAAATTAAAAAAGCGAATCCGACGGCGTTAACGTATTGCTCAAATCTTTTCGGCAAGGGCTTGCCTGTAATTTTTTCAATTATCAAAAATAACAGCCTGCCGCCGTCAAGCGCCGGAAACGGAAAAATGTTTATCGCCGCCAGATTTATGGAAATTAAAGCCAACAACTGGATAAGATAAACCAATCCCATTTGGCTGGCTTGATTCGTAATTTTTACAATTCCAACCGGACCGGCGATTCCTTCCAAACTCGCTTTGCCCAATATCGCCATTTTGAGCAGATTAAAAATAGCGATAAATATTATTGAAAATATCTCCGCCGAAGTTTTTAATCCTTCCCAAACGCTTTTTAAAATTCCCAATCTTTCCTGACCCGCTTCAACAAGAGCCACTCCCAAAGCGCCTTCGTTTTTTGGAGGATTTTTTCTTGGAGTAATTTCAAAAATTAATTCCTCTTTCCCCCTTTCAATTCTTAAAGAGACAACTTCACCGCGGTGCTGGTCAATGAAGCCGACGAATTCGTTGACATCGCTAAAACCGATCACTTTGTCATTCGCCTTAATTCCGATTTTCTCAGCCGGGCCATCAGACATCACCTGAGTGATTATCACCGCTTTAGGGATGCCTACGGCGAATATCAAAGAAACCAAAAACCATCCCAATATAAAATTCATCGCCACGCCTCCCGAGATAATCAGAAATCTTTTCCAAATTTTCAAATTGTAAAAAATTCTTTCTTGGGAAACGGCGTTTTTCATTTCCGTTTCTTCTTCCCTGTTTTCTCCCAAAATTTTGACAAAGCCGCCTATTGGCAAAGCATTGACGCTATATGTGGTTTCGCCTTTTTTCCTGCTGAAGATTTTTGGCGGCAAGCCTATTCCGAATTCTTCAACAAGAACTCCGAATTTTTTCGCCAGCAAAAAATGCCCCAACTCGTGGACAATAATCAAAACAGACAAGAAAATTATTATAATTAGAGCAGTTAACACAATAAAATTTAAAGTTAAAAAATCAAAAATCAAAATGACAATGTAAAAATATAAAGTTTTTAGAATTATTTAATTTTTAGACTTTAAACTGTTATTTTCCATTTTGATATTTACATTTTACACTTTATTTACTCATTTATTTCCTTTATCTTATTTTCCAAAATATCGTCAAGATTTTTATTGGCCGCGTCGACAATTTCCTGAATTTTTTCTTTCAATCTGAATTTTTCGTCCTCGGCGATCCTGCCTTCGTCAAATTCATGAGAGGTCTTTTTGTTGATTTCGTCTCTTGAAGAACGGATTTTGATTTTTGTCTCCTCAACTTCTTTTTTTACGACTTTTATCAGTTCTTTCCTGCGTTCGTCGGATAAAGGCGGCAAATTAATCCGGATAACATTGCCTTCAATGTTGGCGCTGACGCGCAAATCGGAAGATTCAACGGCTTTGGCAACCGCAGAAATTATTCCTTTATCCCACACGGCAATCTGGATTTGAGCGGGCGGCAAAACGCTTATGGCTCCGAGCTGCTTGATCGTCATCCTTTGGCCGTACGCCTCAACCAAAATATCTTCCACCATTTTAGGGCTTGGCCTGTTGGAACGCATCCCTAAAAGTTGCTGTTTTAAGGCGTCAACAAACCCTTTTATTTTGTTTTCAGATTCTTTTAAAATATCCATTTAACCTGCGCCAATGCGCGTTTTTATTTTGTGGTGCCGACAATGAATTTATCTCCTGCGGGAAGAATTACCGAAACTGTCCGGTCCTTAACTAATTTCTGGGCGGTTTCTTTGCTGATTTCAAATGATTTTATAATTGAGTAAAAATTGTCGTTTGTGGCATAAATCGCGCCGTTGCCGTCTTTAAAAATCAAAACGGAAATCCGGGAAGGAAAGCGGGAATTTGTGAAAACCCTGTAAATCGGAGCAGTGTCGCCGATTTCCTTGGGAAGATTCAAGTGGTACCAATTGAACCCTTTGTCGTAGCTTATAAAAAGACCGGAATCGGTGGCGGCATAAAAATAATCCGGATTGGTCAATGACTGGACAACGTCATAAACATTGACTTTTTTATTGAAATGAAACGCGGCTGAGGAAAAAACGTCTTTTGAGGGCGAGACGATTATAATATCGCCGTAAGAACTTATTTTTGAAGAGGTGAAGAACGAGGAAAAAAACTTTCTGACGTTGCTGTTGGCGAATATCGCCGAAAGAAGAGCAATCCAAATAACCGCAAAAACAATAATATTTTTAAGCCCGTCGCCTCCTTCTTTTTTACTTTCTTTTTCTATAGCCATAATTTTTGCCTGCCCCGTAGTGATCCCGCCGTGGCGGGACTACTTCGGTGATTTTTTAATTGGTTGTTTTTTATTTATGCTTAATTTTTTAGAGCCGCCTGCG
>CAYIEH010000009.1:18345-25680 GCA_964362385.1 uncultured Candidatus Saccharibacteria bacterium | reverse complement strand
CGAGTTTCGTCGGAAAACTAAACTTTAGGATAAAACCTTAAAAAATTAATTTATATTTAATCATAATTATGGAAGGAACAATAAAAAAACTTATCGCAGATAAAGGATTCGGATTTATTACCGTTGATGGCGAAGAAAAAGATTTATTTTTTCACGGTAATGAACTTAAAGATGCAAAGTTCGAAGAATTAAAAGAGGGCGATAGAGTATCTTTTGATAAAACCGATTCTCCAAAAGGACCCAACGCGACAAACGTAGTCCGCGTTTAAGGATTGTTTCGGTAAAACCAATCAGATGAAAATCAAGCTCAAGAACGAGCTTGATTTTTTATAAAACATATCCTAATGTCCAAAGCCATTGACTTTTTTATTTTAATATAGTATAATTTTAAATAGAAAATTTATAATCTTAAGTATTGAAAAATCTACAAAAAGAAAGCGAGGTTGTGATGAAAAATCCGTTATTGTATTGCGTTTTAGCTGGTTTCTTTTTTGGAATCTGGCCGATTATCGGCCGATTCTCAAAACTGTCGCCGGAGCAGATAGCTGTAGTCGTTGCATTCGCGACAATGGTTGTTTCTCTCGTTAATCTTAGGGCTTTGCAGAATATTCCTTCGTTTAGTTCTCTGTCAATTGGATTTTTAGCCGGAGTTCTTAACGGGTTAGGACTTCTTGTGTATGGCATATTGATTAACTGGAAGGGACAAAACATTTCAAAGCTTATATCTATTGTATCTATTATTGTGCCTGTTGTAATAGTTATCGGAGGTTATCTGGTATTTAGAGAGCCAATAACTATTAAAAAGACTCTTGGTATAATGTTTGCCTGCGTAAGCATCTGGCTTTTAAGTTCAGTTTAAAAAGGAGGGATGGTGTTATGCGTATCAGGTGCGGGACTACCCGCTTCGTTTTCCTCATTGGAAACGAGGCAATCAAAATCGGAAGGATACGTCCGTTGCGATTTCTTGCGCGGATGTTAATTTTTCCCTTTTCGCGTAAAAGGCGTGAACACTTTTTCACAAAATACGGACCAACGTTTTGGAAAGCTGCGCTGAATGATCTTTGCGCTGGTTTATACGCGAACCGAAACGAGTACGAGTATTATAGAGAATCCAGAGACTTTCGGGTGATGCCGACAATAAAACAATTGCTCCGCGGATGGATCGTTGTCCAATTGCGCGGCGATCCAGTCTCCTCAAATGAACTTTCAGAAGCTCCGTTCATTAAACAACAGATTGGGACGGAAAACTGCGAAGTGACGGAAGAAGCGCAATTCTGTCGCCATCCAAAAAACAGACGGATAGTGCTTGTTGACTACGGCAGAAGAGCAACGCTTGAAGCGTTAGCCATGACGGCATAAAGGAGGCGGGTAACCAATCTCGCCTTTTATTTTTAACCTTGACAGTTATATCTTATTATGATAAATTGTAGTATAATTCAGAAAAGATAGATTATTTCCGAAAAGGTGCCTTGCACCTTAAAAACTGAATAAAGAGGAGAAAAACTAATGAAGAAAATATTAATTGTTTTATTGGTTGTTGTTGCTGTTGCGGTGCCTTATTTTTCTTTTGCTGAAACAGAGGGAAAAGAGGATGATGTAGAAAAAAGTTTTAAAGAAACCTGCAAAATGACAGCTGGAGTATTGAAGCGGTTTAATTCGGAAAAATACAGAAATATTCTTCCGTATGAAACCGTAATAGATCTACAGAAAATAAAAGACGCATCTTTGAATTTAATTGAAGATGCCCAGAAAATTGGCCCCACTGATGAGGGATATGGGAAGCTGGACAAGGCAATAACCGGAACAACTTTTTTGCTTCGTG
Organism: uncultured Candidatus Saccharibacteria bacterium; assembly: GCA_964362385.1. Classification (GTDB taxonomy): domain Bacteria; phylum Patescibacteriota; class Minisyncoccia; order UBA6257; family UBA9933; genus CAYIEH01. The sequence goes on along the minus strand of CAYIEH010000009.1, from coordinate 23,858 downwards.
TACAGACACTGATTACTGAAGTTTTTCTTAATGATACGGCGGAAAAACTTCAGGAGCTTGAACAACTTCTGAAAAAATACAACAAAAACAAAAAGAAGGATTTGGAAATTTAAGGAGGTGAGTAAAATGGAAGTATCAATCAGAAACATTGAGAAGTATTTTGACGACCACCCTGAGATCATATACATTGAGCTAGGTATCTCACGTCTTTTGGAAATCTTGAAAAAAGCCATAAGAGAAAGCAGGTCAGGCATAATAAGCGCCGGCTCTATCAAAGACATATTAGGACCGGAGCTTTCTCTCAAGTTTTTTGAAGAAGTAACAAGGAACGTTGAGCATGTACGTATTGGCATAGAAGATTTGCATAAGACAAGAAAGGGATTTTAAGAATGTAAGGAGGCTGTAAACAGGAGGTGAAAACGTATGGAAGGAATTGGAGGGGATATTTTAAGATGTATTGCTCTTATACGTAAAAGTGATTTCATCGAAGGACCGGCTTTGCCCGGCATTCATGAAGTCGTGGGACAACTGGATGATTTTGAGAGAGCAGTAGTCACCTATCTAATGAGCACCATAAAATCCTTATTTGAAAAGGTGCGAACAAGATCATTTAAAGAAAGCGAAGATCTTGAACTCTTAAAGTCAGAGATTATGGCTATGGAACTCAAAAAAGTTTTATTGTCAAAGTTTTTATGGTTTATAATCTTTGACCGGCTGAATCTATGGGATAAAAGGACGATGGGAGAATTCGGAATAAACAAAGGGAAAAGCGTCGTTATCCTTAACCCGGATTTTATTTCCGACATGGAAAGAAGTTCGGATCCAAACATCCAGGCGGTGAAAATTGAATCCATCGATGATTTGCCCGAAGAAGTTAAAGAAGCGCTGACAAGACTTGTCCTTTCTTCTTCAGATTTTAAGGGAAGAGCAGGACAAGGACCAATCAACAATAACTGAAAAGGGTGTATAAAAAGCATGGAACCCACTGCTTTGGCAGGCGATAAGGGTTCCATTTTTTTACTCAAAACTAAGGCAGGCTTTTCTATAATTTTAAATAAAAATAAACTATAATGGCTTTATAAAAACTATGGAGCCATTGGCGTCAAAAATCAGGCCTAAAACCTTGGAAGAATTCATTGGGCAGGAGCATCTGGCCGGCGAGGGAAAGCCATTGAATATCGCCATAAAACAAAAACATTTGTTTTCTTTTATTTTGTGGGGGCCGCCGGGAAGCGGAAAAACGACTTTGGCAAAAATATACGCCAACAGCTTGAACGCGAAAATTTACGGATTGTCCGCGGTCTCGGCCGGGAAAGAGGATATCAGAAAAATATTAAAAGAAGATTCAGGAGAAACTCCCAAAGTTTTATTTTTGGATGAAATCCATCGCTTCAATAAATCCCAGCAGGATTTTTTGCTTCCTTATGTTGAAAGAGGGGAAATAACTTTGATTGGAGCCACCACCGAGAATCCGAGCTTTGAAGTGATACCAGCTTTGCTTTCTCGATGCAGAGTTTTTGTTTTGAACGAACTTTCAGAAGACGAAATGAGAGCCATTATCAAAAGAACCGGGCTGAAAATGGATAAAGAAGCGGAAGACTGGCTGATTAATATGGCAAACGGCGACGCGCGGCAGGCAATAACCATGCTGGAGCACACGAGCGAACTTTATAAAAAAATAACAACAGAGAATTTGAAAAACACTCTCCAGTCAAAATTTTTGCGCTATGACAAAAAAGGCGAGGAGCATTACAATACCATTTCAGCTTTCATCAAAAGTATGAGGGCAAGCCAGCCGGACGCGGCTTTATATTATCTGGCGCGGATGATTGATAGCGGCGAGGACCCGAAATTCATCGCCAGAAGAATGGTTATTTTCGCCTCGGAAGACATTGGCTTGGCCCAGCCCACGGCTTTAGTGGTGGCGAATGACGTTTTCAGGGCGGTGGAAACAGTGGGATTGCCGGAGGCAGCCATCAATCTGGCGCATGGCGTGGCTTATCTTTCACAATGCAAAAAAGACAGAAGCACTTACGAAGCGTATATGGAGGCAATGGCAGACGTAAAAAATTTCGGCAATCTTCCCATTTCTTTGAATTTGCGAAATCCTGAAACAAAACTGATGAAAGAACTGGATTACGGCAAAGGATACGAAAAATACTCCAAAGAATCATATTTACCCGACAAATTGAAAGGAAAAAAATATTTGGGGAAATAGTGCCCCGTCAGAATAAAACAAAGACGCTCACAGGGAGCGTCTTTGTTTTATTCTATTTAAAAGTTATCAGGAGAGATGTTTGGAAATAAGTTTTGTCATTTCAAACATATTGACAACTTCTTTTCCGCCAAATACCTTTTTCAAGCTTTCGTCAGCATTGATATTTCGCTTGTTCTTTGAGTCCTGAAGATTATGTTTTTTGATATACGCCCAAAGATTTTTAACAACCTCTGATCTGGGCATAGGACCCTTGCCGACTATTATTGCCAGCTCCTCGCTGATATTCATCGGCTTCATAAACGCAGAATTGCCTTTTTGTGCCATAAAATTGTTTATTAATTTATTTTGGTTAGACCTTTCTTTAGGTAATTATACATAATATGGATAAATAGTAAAGCTCAAAATCAAGCGGGGTATTTATTTTTGCCAACTTTGCCGGAAAGCAGTAGAATAAAGGGATAAAAATATTCCAGCCTATAACTGTATCAGCAATTAATAAAACCATTTTGGGCGCCGCCGAGCTGGCTTTTTAGCCCGGTTTAGACAGTACTTTACGTTATTACAGTGCTTTATGTTATTATCGCAATTTCTTTAAGTTTAAGTTTGTGGTTTGTTATTTCTCTAATTCGTACGAATGGTAGAATAGACCTGCGTGATAGTATATAATTTATTTTATGAAGGATTTAGAAAAGACAATAAAGGCATTTGCCAACCGCAGACGATTGGCAATTTTGAAATATCTTAAAAAGAGCGGAGAAGCGTCGGTCAGTGAAATCGCCGGAGAAATTAATTTATCTTTTAAAGCCACCTCCAAACATCTGGGTATTTTGGCCGCAACCGACATATTAGAAAAAGAACAAAGGAGTTTGATGATGTTTTATAAAATTTCTCCGAGCCAAAAACCCGCCGCCAAATCAATTTTATATCTTCTCTAATTCGCCCCGGTAGTAGAGCAGAGCTCACTACGGGGCAGGCGCGAATAGGTGAATAAAAGAAACTAGCCAACCTTCCTTCGCTTCCGCCGTCGCTAAAGCTATGGCGGACAAGAAAGCTACGGCAGGGCAGACAAAAAATTAGAAAAGTAAATTTTATGCAGAAATTAAAATGGACAGAGTTTGAAAAAATTGTAAAAGAAGGAATAAACGCGATTCCTGAAAGATTTTTACGGAAATTAGATAATGTGGTAATCGTTATTGAAGTTGAACCGACGCCAGCCCAAAAAAAGAAACTGAACATTCACTCAAACTGGACATTATTCGGCTTATACGAAGGCGTGCCGCAGTCAGAAAGGGGAGCGGGTTATAGCGCGGCGCTGCCTGACAAAATAACCATTTTTCAAAATCCGATTGAGGAAGAGGCGCGTGATGAAGAAGATGTGAAAGAAATTGTAAAAAATACCGTCTGGCACGAAATTGCCCATCATTTCGGGATGAGCGAGACTCAGGTACGTCAAGCCGAGGCTAAAAGACGAAAAATTTCGCGACAGGCGGCATAATCTTATATAACAGCCGTGCGTGGATATGGTACTTGATTTTTTTCAAGGGTTTTAATAAACTAAAAATATGAAAGGCGATACGGCGAAAATTATTAATGTATTGTTTGTCCTCTTACTTCTTAATGAAGGGGATTTTTTGCCGGAAAGCTTATCTTAACGTAAATATAGAGTAGAGGTTAGGTGATCCGGCGAAGACCGGATTTTTTAGTCTTTTTACAATTTTCTAAAAAGGAGGTGTTTGTGAGAAAAAGTTGGAATGCAAGTCTTAGGAGCGGCTCAGCTGAAAAGAAAACGGAATGCAACCGCCTACAGAATAGTTCCAGATGCGTCAATTGGCGGGACAACGACAGATGCCCGGGGAAAGACAGAAACACAGGCATTATGCATTGCGTCTCAAGATTTCGCGGCATTGGAAGATTGGCAAGTGTTTGAGGCAAGTCCTTATTGGACAGCAAAAAAGGGCGGGTATCCTTATCCCGCCCTTTTTATTTTTATGATATAATATATTTATGAAGCGTTTATATAGAAGCAAGGAGAATAAAGTTTTTTGCGGGGTGATTGGCGGGTTGGGGGAGTATTTCGACGTTGACCCGGTTATTTTGCGGGCCGGATATATTTTACTTTCCATCCTTACAGGCGTTATACCGGGCCTGATTGCTTATTTTATTATCTGCCTCGTGATACCCGAAAAATCATGATATAATTACTTGAAATCATTGTTAAACATATAAAGGTCGAATTATGGCACCCCTTATTTATACTTTATGTGGAAACAGTGGGTTAACGCAATTTTAGGCGTCGCGGTTATTGTATTCGCGCTAATAGGAGGCGATCATACAATCCGCTATGCGGTTGTCGGCGTAATTGTTGTTGTATTGGCTGTCTGGTCTGCGCTTGAAAAAAGAACCCCGACAGTATAGACGTAAAAACAAAGCTTTTAGGTAATCGCGGAAAATACGCGTTGTCACGGAATGTGACAACGCGTAATCTCTTCGGATGCGCTTGCGCGTTTCGCGGCAAGTTTTTTAGTTGACAAAATAGCACTTTTAGTGCTATTTTGTTTTTAGCTTTTAATAGACTGAATTAAAGAAGCAAAAGGAGGATTATTATGAGATGCGAGATGTGCGGTAAGGAATCTGACCATTTTGTGATGTTGCCGATAAAACAGTCTGACGGCCGTTATAACACCATAGCGTGCTTTTCCTGCGCTCAGCAGTCAAAAGTTTATTGTAGAAAACATGATATGCCGCATTTAGGGTTTTATGACGGCACAACGGCATGCCGGATCTGCATAGAGCAATTAGTAAACCTGAAAAAGGACGATGCCAGCAGGATTTTATCGGAAATTCAAAAATCTTTAAGCCCGGAAGATTTTGATAATTTGATGGGCTGGTGGGCAGAAACTTCCAATATTACAAGAGATACTTTTGAGGTTTTTATTCTCAGACTTGTCGTTATGAAGGCGTTGCGGTCTAAGGAAGAACTTGAAGATGTGCTGCAAACAATCCAGAACGAAAGAAATGCCGCAGCTATTTTACCCTACATTATTTAAGACAAGGAGGAAAAATGAGAATAACGGCAATAGTGGTGCTTATAATGTTGTTCTTATCAGCCACTGGATGCAAATTTGAAAAAGTTGACAATCCGATAAAACCGAAAAAACACAATAGCGGCGTCATTGACAAGATATCAAATAATGACGACATTACACCAAAAACAATTTGATTCTTGGAATGACAATAAGAGGAGGTGAATATGCCGTTTGATAATGAAAGAAAAATTGTCGTATGCGATGGCTGC
>CAYIEH010000009.1:14977-18245 GCA_964362385.1 uncultured Candidatus Saccharibacteria bacterium | reverse complement strand
ATAAAAAACATCCGCCTTTAAAACGGATGTTTTTCTATTCAGAAACTACTGAACAGTTTATTCCTTGGTTAATTTTGACGCGATTATCAGCAAATACAAAGCGCTGGCGCCAACAAGAATATAAATAATTCTTGTGATAGCTGACATACTGCCGAAGATAGTTCCTACCAGATCAAAATCAAACAGACCGATCAAGCCCCAATTTAAACCTCCGATAATGGAAAGTATAAGGGCGACCCAGTCAATTGAGCTTAATTTTCTCATCTTTATCTTTATATTTTAAATTTTAATTAGCCGACCTTTAATATTAAAAATTTATTGTCTATTTACTTGAAGTTTAATTATACACTATTTTAACTTTAAATGCAGGTAATGACCTGATTTTTTTCATACCTTTTTTATTATATCCAGTCTCCGATTTAATATCTATAAATCAGATTTTTTGAGCTTTTGTTATCCACAATTGTCATTTTTAAAATTTGCTATAATAAATATGACGGATGAACAACAAGATTATAATTTTCGTGATTATTTTGGCGGCGCTTGCCGCGGGAATCGGCATCGGATTTTTTATAGGGAAAAACGTTAAAAACAGAACGGGTATTGAACAAAATCAGCAAACCCAAAATTTAAAACCGGGCGACAACAATCCAACAGGCGCAAAACCGAGTAATCTCATAACAAAAGACGGATTTTCCATTAAGATTCCCGATGGCTGGAAAGAAGCGCCCGCAATGTCGGGAGTGGCCGCCATGATTGTCAATCAAAACGAAAATCCGGAAAACCCAGCCCTAAAAAGAATCAACTTTAAAAGTTATTTTTCGGTGACATACGATAAACTTGGAACAAAAACAAAGGAAGAGTATATTAATTATATAAAAGATGAGGTCGTTAAAAACGCGCCGGGATTTAAATTCACATCGGAAAAAAACGAAATTATTAACGGTCAAGACGGGTACGCGCTGGAGGGGCAGGTAAGCCAGCAAGGCGCGGATTTTAAAATAGCGATGACTTTTATAAAAGGAAAAAGCGACGATATGTGGATGGTCTCGTTCAGCACCGGCAAAGATATGTGGCCTCAATACGCCCAGCTTGTTGATGAAACAATTCGGTCTTTTACGGTTAATTAATTTGGAGAAATTCCATAAATTTGATATAATATAAACATAAACTATGAAGAAAACTATCTTAATAATACTTGCGGCGATTTTAATAATCGGACTTGGAACTTGGGGATATTTATACTGGAAAAAATCAAAATCGTCTCCGGCGGAAAAAGATTTGCAGGAAATCAACGAGGCGTCGGATATTTTAAACAAAAGCGCGGCGCAAGGCGTTTTGCCGTCTATCAACCCGCAAGAAACAAACCCTTTAAAAAACGCGCCTGATTTAAATCCCGTTTCCAAAACAAATCCTTTTAAAAATATTAAAACCAATCCATTCGAATAATTTTAATCCGATTATGAATACAAAATATCTTAGCGCGGCGATTTTGAGTTTTGGAATAATTTTCTCCGCCATTTTAATCGGCAACGCCCTCGCGCAAAATAATCAGGGAAACGCCGGCATTGACATCCAATATCCGGTTGCTGAATTGGGAAATTGCCAAAATGAAATCGCGTGCAAATCTTTTTGCAACAAGCCTGAAAATACCGGGGCGTGTTTGGATTTCGCCAAAAAACACAACTTGATGGGTCAGGAAGAAATTGACGCGGCTAAAAAATTCATGTCTGTCGGCAAAGGGCCCGGCGGATGCAAAACAAAAGACGCTTGCGAAAATTATTGCAATGACATTTCTCGCATAGACGAATGTGTTGCTTTTGCCGAGAAGACCGGCATGATGCCGCCAAAAGAACTGGATGAAGCCAAAAAAGTTCTGGCTGCCATTAAAAAAGGAGTGAAGCCGCCGCCATGCGGGAATAAAAAACAATGCGACGCGTACTGCCAAAGTCCCGACCATATGGAAGAATGCATGAAATTCGCCGAAGCCGCGGGCTTTATGGATGAAAAAGAAATGCAGGATTCTCAAAAAGTTCTGGCCGCCATTAAAAAAGGAGTGAAGCCGCCGCCATGCAAAGGCAAAGAAGAGTGCGACAATTATTGTTCGCAAGAAAATCATTTTGAAGAATGCACGAAATTCGCCGAAGCCGCGGGCTTTATGTCTCCCGAAGACGCCGCAATGGCGCGCAAGACCGGCGGCAAAGGTCCCGGCGACTGCCACAGCAAAGAACAATGCGAAGCTTTTTGCAACAACCCCGACAATCAGGAAACTTGTTTTAATTTTGCCAAAGAGCACGGCATGATGAAGCCGGAAGACATCCAGAGAATGGGAGAGGGCAAACAGAAATTTCAGGAAATGTTAAATCAAGCGCCTCCTCAGGTAATTGATTGTCTCAATTCTTCTGTTGGCGCCGATAAATTGGAAAAATTCAAGAGCGGTTCCGCAATGCCTCCAAGAGAAATAGGCGATAAGGTTCGCGAATGTTTTGAAAAAATTATGGGTTCGCCGCAGGGCAGTCCCGGAGAATCCAACGGCGCTGCGGGTCCCGGAGGATTTCAAAAAGGTCCCGGCGGCTGCAGCAGCCCCGAAGAATGCAAAGCTTATTGTGATTCCCATCAGGATGAATGTAAAAATTTCGGTCCGGGAAATATGATGCAACAAGGTCCGCAGATGCCGGGCGGCGGAGGAATGCCGGGCAATGTCGCGCCTTTTAGCCCCGGAATGCCGGGAACCGGAATTCCGTGCAATAGTCCGGAAGAATGCCGGCAATTACAAAATAATATGATGGCGCCGGGAACTTCAGGATTTATTCCTTCAGGAACAAATCCTTTTGCGCCGATAATAAACGGAATCAATCCTCAAATAATCAACGGCATTCAATTGCCGGCAGGACAACTGCCACAACAAGGAGACATGTCGCCGCAACAGCAATTTATGCAACCGCCCCAAGGACAAATGCCCGGTTCTATAATGACGCCCATTATGAATCCTATGATGCCTGCCGGACAGCAACCGCCGATAAATATAGCTCCGCCAAATAATATTGCGCCGCCTTCTACAAACCCTTTGCCAAGCAGCTCCGTATCTCCCAGAGCAGTAATGGGATTGATATTGAATTTTTTCAAATCATTGGCAGGCGTTAAATAAAAATAAGAAATGTCGAAATGCCAATTAAAGAAAAATCCGCGAAGTAATTTTTAGGATTAGAGACTATTGTTTGAGAAAAACTAGTTATAGATAGTTCAAAAATTGCGGGAATTATAAAAA
>CAYIEH010000009.1:0-14967 GCA_964362385.1 uncultured Candidatus Saccharibacteria bacterium | reverse complement strand
TAAATAAAAATAAGAAATGTTGCGTTCCGCGACATTTCTTAGGTGGAAAAAATTATACGGCCTTTTTCAAAAATATGAAAATCGCCGGTTTCCTCGGAGACCGTGTAAATCGTCGTTCCTTTAAGTTCATAAGAAGCGGAAATCGCCGAAAGGTGGCGCATATGGACTTTTTCTTTAAATCCGAATCTTTTTGACAAGTCGTCGGAAAGCTTGCCGCCCGGATTGACTTTAAAGGCGGTTTTCGTCGGCCTAAGACCCTCAATTAAAATTCCGGAGTCAATAATTTCTCCTTTTTTATTAATCAGAATAGCGCCGTCAAAATTAACGGTTTTTTGGATTTTAATTGAGGCCTGATTGATATTTAAATGATGGCGTCTGAATATGTCCTGCGTTTCGTCAGCTATGCCGGCGTATTTTTTCCACCACTTTTTTCTCCACCCCAAAATAACAAACATGCCGAATTTTTCTTTTTTCCGGCGGCAGATTTTTAAAATAATTTCCGCCACCCTCATTTCCCGGCTTAGGAAAGCTCTTGCCTCGGAATTCCTTAAACTATTTTCAATCTCGCTAAGCAGCTTTTTAGGGTCTAATTTCCTTATCATATTTCTATTTTAACATGTTTTTTGGTTTTGGCTACTGTACAGGGTTTGATTCTGTAGTGATCCCGCCACGGCGGGACTACTACGGGGATGTAAAATGTCTGTGGTTAAAAGCCCATTGACTTTTTATGATTTTCGGCTTATGATTAAATCGTCCAAATTTGGATAGTAGGTTTCTCAGTTGGTTTCTTATAATTTTAATAATTTTAAGGTAAGCCGGATGAGTGGTCGCCCTACTAAAATAATTAATAAATATGGCTAAAAAGTTATACGTTGGTGGTTTGTCATACAATACCACTCAGGATACCTTGAAAGATACTTTTTCTCAGGCAGGATCAGTAGATTCAGCAACGATTATTACCGACAAATTCTCCGGCCGATCAAAAGGCTTTGGATTTGTGGAAATGTCAAACGATGAAGAAGCGGAAAAAGCAATAGAAATGTTTAACGGCAAAGAGCTTGAAGGCAGGACTATTACAGTCAATGAAGCAAGACCGATGGAACCTCGCGCTCCTAGAGAAGGAGGAGGAGGTTTCAATAGAGGAGGCAGAGGCGGAGGCGGAGGAGGTGGATTTGGTCGCGGCAGGAGAGACAGTTGGTAATCTTTTAAAGTAATTAAAATACCCGGCAATGTTGCCGGGTATTTTTATCCCGATTAAAACAGCGCAAGATATGAAACAAAAATTATTCTTATTAAATGAAGCCTCGCGGAATCCGCCGAAGCACCATTTTTCTCCGCCAGTCTTCTATCCTGAGACTTCAGACCGAAGAGCTGGCGGAGTAGGTCAGCCGCGGTCTTCTGCGAAGGCGGATAAAGAAATACGTTGGATTGTTAAAGACAAATACGCCGGCGTGGGAAAACCCGAAATCGCCGAAGACATAAAACGGCTTAAAAAAGGCGAACCTGTTGATTATATCATCGGCTGGAAACCGTTTTTAAATTGTAAAATTGATCTTTCTTTTAAGCCTTTGATTCCCAGGGCTGAAACCGAATACTGGACGGAGAAAGCGATTATCGGAATAAAAAAACAAACCCGTCTTAAAAACAATACATGTTATGCGGCCGATGTTTTTGCCGGCTCCGGCTGTATCGGGATCGCTGTTTTAAAAAATGTTAAAAATTCAAAAGTTGATTTTATTGAAATCAATCCTAAATTTATAAAGCAAATAAAATTAAATTTGAAGCTAAATAAAATATCTTCCAAACGTTATCGGCTCATTCGTTCGGATATTTTCAGGAAAACAAAAAAGAAATACGATTTTATACTTTCAAATCCGCCTTACGTCTCGCTTACCAGAAAGCGAAGGGTACAGAAAAAAGTTTTAAAATATGAGCCGTATAAAGCGCTTTTTGGCGGCAGAAACGGTCTAAATTATATAAGGAAATTTTTAAAATCCGCAAAAGAACGTTTAAATCCCTCCGGACAAATATGGATGGAGTTTGATTCGTCTCAAAAAAACGCTGTAAAAAAATTATTAATCGGATTTCATTATAAAAATTGGCAATTTTACGAAGACCAATACAAAAAATGGCGGTTTGTTGTTATTTTCACGTAAAATTAAGTATAATTTTAAGACTGGAAATCAATGGATAATAAAAATATTCTCAATATAATTTTAACTGCCGTATTGATAATGGGCGTGTTTGTCGCCGGGTATTATTTCAGCAAAAAAATTGATTTCAGCAATTCTGTAAAAGTCGAGAATAATCAAAATGAATCCGCTAAACCTATGGTTAGCCCCGATAGTAATCTTGAAGATAATAATATAAAACAAATTATTTCTAACGGGGTTAATATTGAAATTTTAAAACAAGGCGAAGGCGAAGGAGCGAAAAATAACGATAAAGTTACGGCTCATTACATTGGTACGTTGGCAAGCGGCGAAAAATTTGACTCCAGTATTGACAGGGAACAACCATTTTCCTTTATTTTGGGTTCTGGACAGGTTATCAAAGGATGGGAAGAAGGGGTATTGGGAATGAAAGCCGGCGAAAAACGCAAGCTGACAATACCCGCGGAATTAGGCTATGGAGAAAAAGGCATTGGGGCAATTCCGCCAAACGCAACGCTTATTTTTGAAGTTGAATTATTAAAAATAAACTAAACAGTCCCGCCAATTTGAAATACAAAAAAACGACGCTAGCTGTATTTTTTTTAATTTTATTAATCATCGGATTTGGATGGTTTTTTGTTTTTTCTCCCAAAGCCACCATTTACTTAGTTTCCCAAAATCCTTCGCCTTTTCAGCCGCCGCAAGAACACGAAAAAGAAAGTCCAAAAAATCAAATCAGCGAAACCGAACCCCAAAAGCCTCTTTCGGACCCGCCGAAAATTATTAAAGCAATTTATCTGACAAGCTGGTCAGCCACTTCCGAGAACCGTATTAATTATCTGATTGAACTTAAAAAAACCACCGGAGTGAACGCGGCTGTCATTGATATAAAAGATTTTTCCGGCTACATTGCTTATGACATAAAAATCCCCGAGGCGGAAAAATATAAAACCAAAGAAATCAGGATTAAAGACATTAACGGCCTTATTAAAAAACTCCATAATGAAGGAATTTATTTAATCGCGAGAATTACCGTATTTCAAGACCCGATACTGGCTCGAGCTCGTCCAGATTTAGCGGTAAAAAAAATTGATCCGTCATCTTCATCAACTCTGCCTGTTTGGCTTGACAGAAAAGGTCTCGCCTGGATAGATCCGGCTTCAAAAGAAGCGCAGGATTATAATATTTCTATCGCGAAAGACGCCGCCAGCCGGGGATTTGACGAAATAAATTTTGACTATATCAGGTTTCCTTCTGACGGCGACTTAAGCGCCATGCATTTTCCTTTTTGGGATGAAAAAATTCCGAAGTCTAAAATTATCAAAGGGTTTTTTGAAAATCTTCGGCAGAAACTCCCTGATAATAAATTATCGGCGGACATCTTCGGCCTTGTGACGACAAACCGCGATGGTTTAGGCATTGGCCAGATTCTTGAAGACGTCTACCGGTATTTTGATTACGTTTGCCCCATGGTTTACCCGTCGCATTATTATAAAGGCACTTTGGGTTTTGAAAACCCCGCTGAACACCCATATGAAGTTATAAAGTACTCAATAGACGAGGCTTTAAAGCGGCTTATAGCCTTAAACCGGTTAAATACCGCAACTTCCACTGATAATGCCAGTTCCAGCGCCGCAGACTCAAATTCCGGGCATCCTGACGCAAGAATAAACGCGAAATTACGGCCCTGGCTGCAGGATTTTGACTTAGGCGCGCAATATGACGCCACAATGGTAAAAGCCGAAATTAAGGCAGTTTTTGACGCTTTAGGAGATAATTTCAGCGGCTTTATGATGTGGAATCCGTCAAATGTTTATACAAAAGAGGCATTATTGTAAAATATGGATAAAAAGGTCGGAATAGTGAATCGCTGATATGCGAATCAATTTTGATATATAAATATCGGATAAAATTTGAATATTAGCGAATGCTCAAAATGGATTGGAAAAAAGCAATCAGTCTCGGAGTTTTTATCTGGATTCTGATGTTTGTGATTGTTTCGGTGTTTGTCGCTTTTAAAATTTACGATTCTGTCGCGATAAAAATATTAACACCGATTATTTCCGGAATCATCGCGTTCATCTTAGCGGGAAAAATTAAACCGACTAAAACCAGCCAAGCTGTTCTTTACGGATTAATATGGGCAATAGTAAATATTATTTTGGACGCGTTAATCACAAAACAATTTAATCCGGAAATCTTCACTTTTTGGTCTCTCTGGATTGGATATGTTCTGATTATTCTGGCAACACTTTTGAGATGGCGGAAAGGACCGGAAGAAACCAGTAATCCTACGACCTGAAATTAAAAGAACCCCGACATCATCGGGGTTCTTTTAATTTATATTAGATGGTGAATTTACCAAACCATTTTATCTGGTTACCGAGATAGTTTCGCCAAGTTCCGCAGTCGGAGCGCTAATCGTTATTCTTCCAGTTGTCGCATCTCTTTGTATTTTGTAGTCGCTGTTGTAATCCGCGTTACTCGTGTAATGAGCGCCAGTCGCGCTGGGGTCAAACGGCATCGTTGAAACATAAGTCGGAATAATACAAGGCGCAATGTCGTACCCGCCTGAATTAACCATGGTGGTTGAAGTCGTCGGAATGACGCCAGCGGCGCATCCGGTTTCAAAAACACCTTTATTATCCGCCATTCTTTGACCAACAGCGTTTAAAATCGTGTTAACATTGCTCCATCTTTGCGTGTTTCTGGCTTGGGCGAATTGTCTGGCCGGATTTAACGCGACAATGACGACTGCCGCCAAAATGGCGATAATTCCGATAACGACCAAAAGCTCGATCAACGTGAAGCCTTGTCTGGAAAACTTATTAATCATGATTTTTTAGATACTTTATTTTGATTTGTAGAATCTGGATGTATCGACCTTTTAATGTTTAAATTATTATAACATATTTATTTATAACGGTTATCCCCATTTGCCGGAGAACGCGCATTATAGCGAAGAAATTTCTTCCTCAGAAACAATGGAAAAATCGCTGCTGTTTACAATGGTTTTTAAATTAGTAACGCTGTTTTGGAAAATCGCCTTTGTTTTGACGATTTTTTGATTCCCCAATGTTTCTACGGGAAAAATCAAACATTGATCATTTCCAACGGCAATATATTCATTTCCCGAATAAGAAATATTCTGAGCCAATTTAAGAAGCGCTTTATCAACGCAAGCCTTGGCCAAAGCGAAACCTTTCTCTTTATATTCCGAATCCAGAACGTTAAATCTGCTGAAAAATCCCGTAAAACTAAGGGACAGGCCGATTGATAAAATTAAAACTGAAATAATAATTGCCGATGTTAGGGCGATATATCCTGATTTCATTTTAACGGGGCAAGTAGATTAATAATTGATACGACTTTTCGTTAATTTGGAAGTTTGTCTTAATTGCGTCCGGTTTATTTCCGATTGCGGCGATATGTTCAAAAACAACATTGCTTACAGCGACGTTTTGGCTGTTTAAAACAACGGGTTCGCTGCCGCCTTTTTTAATTCTCAAATTTTGCGAATCCAAATCAAAAATAATCGGGTTTGCTGAATAATTAATTTTATTTATTGAAATAACCGTTGAAGTCGTTCCGGAAACGGGCGAATTAATTGAAGGAGTTCCGGCAAGCGCCCATCCAATTTTCCGCAATATAAAATTAGCTTCCTCTTCAACGATATTTTTTTTATTTAAACTGTCGCTAAACTGGATAATCTGGTAAACCGCAACAACTGTTATCCCGATAATAACTGAAATTAAAGCGGCGTAAATTATCGTTTCAATTAAAGTAAAACCCCGTTTAGAAATCTTTTTAAATTTAATGTCTGTTTTTTTCATAATATCGGTGAGAATTTTGTTTTTGGTTTTACGCCGTTATATAAGATTTCTAACGGGGCAAAGCCCCTTTGTTTGTTTTTATTCTTTTCTCGCGAATTTTTCATATTACGGAGAAGAGGTGATAATCCTTAAAGCGTCGTTGCTCCTGACGGAAACATAAATAATGTTGTCTTCGTAATCAATTCCTGTCGCCACTTGCGAAAAATTAAAAGAACTCCAAAACGCGATGTTTGCCGGATCGGAAATATTCCAAACCTGAAATTCTTTATTTGAATCGGAAGTGGCAAGAAACGCCAAATAATCACATACTACAACGCTATTTACGTCCGCTGCCATATCCTTTGAGCCGAGATTTTGAATGGCTGTGGAGCTGCCCGCATTAAGTATGTGAAATTCGTGATGTTCTTCATGATTTCCGCCGATGAGCCGACCAAGATAAAGGTTGTTGACAACAAGATACAGGCTTTTCCCGTCTTCCGAATCTCCCGGAGCGTCGTAGCCGCTGATTTTTGAGATGTTTGAAGGATTAGAAACATCAAGAAGTATCAATTCCTGATTGTCGGAAGTCGCGATATAGGCGATATTATTTCTTACATAGATGTCATTTACGTTGGCGTTGACTTCAAAACTGCCGAGCTCCACGGGGTTTGTCGCGCTGGAGACGTCTACGACGTGGAATTCCGGACCGGTGGCTTTTTTGGTTCCTATGTAAATTTTTGACCCGTAATAAAAGATGCTGTTGCCGACAGCGCCGGCGCCTGAAACGCCAAGTAGTTCATAGGATTTAACAAGAAGCGGGTTATTGATATTGCTTACGTCAATAATCTGCAACTGTTCGTCGTCCTCGTTATTGCCGACATAAGCGTAATGGCCTGCAACATCAACGGCATTTAAGCCCGTGCCTGTATTAAGGCTTGAGACAATAACAGGGGACTGGCCATTTGTGGCATCTACAATATAGAAATCGGGTTTTTTGGAGTCCGAGGCCGTAGAACTTAAATAAACTATTTTATTTAAAACATCCAAGCCGGTTGCCGAATTGCCAGGGCCTAAATCAATGCTTCCAAGAGTCTGGGGATTTCTCCAATCTCCGGAAAGGCCGTTGCCCCCGGTATCTCCGCCGAAATTTATCACGGATTTATAATCGCTGACTATTGTTGAAAGTTCAACTTTTTGATTTTTTAAGGGCGAAGTTTGCCAGCTTATTCTTGAAGTGATTTTTTTTTCATACGTTCCGAGATTTCCAACAAGGGTTTCTTTAAGAAACATACCGTCAGTTGTTGAAGCGGATGTCAGAGAATTAAAATTCTGCCGTGCCGTTGCGCGGGCGTTTTCTAAAATTTCTTTAGCATTATAAAGCGCTTGGTTATTAATTTCTGTGTCAATTGAAAAAGATTGATTGCCGAAGGAAATTATAATAACGGCGGAGATGCTGATAGTAAGTATTGCTAAAGCAATAATAATTTCTAAAGTGCTCTGCCCCGTCATTAAAAGAAGCTTATTGTTTTTCACAACACTTTTGGAGTAATAATTTAACAAATATTTAAATTGTTTTTTAAATAAAATTTTTTCTTTTATTAAATTTTTGAATCTCGGCATGTTAAAAAAAATTTAATGTTTATTTTACCCCAAGGGCGAGGGATTACCAATTAATTCCTCCTTCATTGTTTATGGATATGGTAGATGTATGATTTCCGCCGCTTAAAATAATATCGCCCGATGTGCTTGATTCGCCGTTTAACTGGTTAAAAATAATTTCCTGAAGTCCGCTCCTGTTAATCAAAGAACTGGCGGGAATGATTTGGTCATATGCTGAGTTTCTGGACGCGTATGAATTTCCCTGAAAAATTACATAATTTGAAGTTTGAAAATATACTCCGTGATTGGATTGGCCGATATTGTTTAAAGCCTGATTTCTCGCTTTTTCTAAAATCCCCACAATAATGTTTCTTTCAGAATAAAAAGAGTAATTTTTATAAAAATCAATACCTAAAAACAAACCAAGTCCCGCGAGAAAAACAATTATGCCCGCAACTATCAGGATTTCAATCAAAGTCAGCCCCACGGCGCCGCTTTTAGGCCGTAAAAATTGCGATTGGCCAATTCTTTTAATGCCTAAGATTCTGGGTAATTTCATAAATTGGAGTGATAATAGAAATCGCTATAAATCCGACAATCGCCCCCATTAAAACCATCATAACCGGTTCTAAAACATTGGAAAGATTTTTTACGGTTTCATCAACTTCTTTTTCGTAAAATTCCGAAAGATAAAGAAATGTCTCGCTTAAATTTCCGGTATTTTCGCCGATAGCCACCATTTGAGAAAGCATAGATGGAAAAAGGCGGGTTTTTTGTTCCAGGTGCTTGGAAATTTCTTCTCCCCTAGCGATATCTACGCTGATATTTTTAAGTTCTTTTTTATAAACCAGATTAGTCAGGGTATCTGCTGTGATAGAAATCGCTTCCACAACTTTGATGTCGCTTTTCAATAATAATCCCAAGGTTCGGCAGAAATTAGCCATATTATAGTTTTGCGACATATTTCCAATAAGCGGCACCATTAGAATAATACGATCGTTTAGAAAACGGACGGCTTTTATTCTTAAAATCAGCCAAATTAAAATAACCATTCCCAAAAATCCTAAGGCGACAAAACCGCCGTAATGAATCAAAAAGTCGCTTACGGCAATAAGTATTCTGGTGCTTATCGGAAGCACAACATTCAAGCTTTTAAAAATAGGCAGTATTTTAGGGAAGATATAGATTGTCAAAAGCCCGGTGATGCCGAAGGTGGCGGCAACAATAACCATCGGATAAATTAACGCTCCCAATATCTTTCTTTTCAATTCCTTTTTCTTGGTTAGTTCCTCAGTAAGATAATTAAGATTTTCATAAAGAATTCCGCTGGCTTCGCCGACCCTTATGATATTGACGGCAAAATCCCCGAAAACGCTCCTGAAATTTTCCAAAGCGGTTGACAAAAACTGGCCGTTAGAAATTTCATCTGTAAGATGATCAAGAATTTTTTTCATTGACCTGGATCTTGCCTGTTTTCTTAATAATTTCAAGCTATCCAAAATAGACATTCCCGCCTTAATCATCATGGCAAGATGTTTTATAAAAAGTATTTTTTCCTGAATTGAAACCCTTAAAAATATTTTATTCATGAATAACCCGCAATATTTCTTCAATAGTCGTAATGCCGGCCAATGCTTTTTTAAAGCCGTCTTCTGTCATAGTGATCATCCCGTTCTTTTTGGCAATTTCCCTGATTTCACTGGCGTCCGCTTTCCTGATTATCGTTTCTCTGATACTATCGTTCACTTCCAGAACCTCATGAATCCCGATTCTTCCCTGATAGCCGCTACTGTTGCAAACTTCACATCCGGTTCCTTTGGCGAAACTTTTACCTTTAGTGGCTTTGTCATATTTTGTTAAGATTTCAGGCGGCACGACTTCTGATAAAGTTTTAAGTTCGTCTATGGAAAGAGCTTTATTAACCTTGCAATTTGAACAAATCCTCCTGACCAAACGCTGGCCGAGCACGATATTTACGGTAGAAGCTATCAGAAACGGCTCAATATGCATATCAAACAAACGGGGAAGAGCTGTAGCGGCGTCATTTGTGTGCAGGGTAGAAAGAAGTAGGTGGCCGGTTAAGGCGGCGTTAACGGCAATTCTGGCTGTTTCTTCATCGCGGATTTCGCCGACCATTATAATATTAGGGTCTTGTCTTAAAATAGAACGAAGGCCGCTCGCGAAAGCCAGCCCTGTTCTGGAATTAACTTGAATCTGATCAATACCTTCAATCGCGTATTCTATCGGGTCTTCAATTGTGATTATGGAAACTTCTTTGGTGTTTAAAATTTTAAGAATCGTATAAAGAGTCGTTGTTTTGCCCGAGCCGGTCGGACCGGTGGCAAGAATCATCCCGTAAGGCTTTTTAATCGCCTTTAACACTTTATTTTTGTCTTCTTCGCTAAATCCCAAAATTTCAAAAGTAAACTTTTCCGCTTTTTCAACAAGTAATCTCAACACGGCGTTTTCTCCGTAAAAAGTCGGCGCGATAGAAACTCTGATGTCAACAGGGGGTCCTTCTTTTATTTCGTTTCTGAATCTGCCGTCTTGGGCAGCCTGATGCTCGTCGGTTCTAAGCCCGGAAAGAACCTTGATTCTTGTTATAACTTCCGAATGGATGTCTTTAGGCAGAATAAAAGCGTCGTTCAATATGCCGTCAATTCTTAGTCTTACCCTAAGCCGCTTTTCTTCGGGATCAATATGGATGTCGGAAGCTCTGGAATTATAGGCGTAATCAATCAGCGAATCAATAAGGCCGATAATGGAAACATCGGTTCCTTTTTTAAGCTCTTCCTCAACTTTGGTTTTTGCTAACTTTGGCATTTATTTTATTATAACATATTGAATAAATAAATTTTAGTCATAAAGGCTGTTTAAAATCAACAAAAAATAGCTTACAATATAATGATATAATTCAGATTTTGGAAAAATAAAAAGGTCGGATAAATTACAGGCATTTAATTGCTTAATAAAATTATTTCTCTATCAAAATGAATGAAAAGACTAAAAACCTTTTAAATATCGCGATTATTGTCGGAATACTTGTTTTTGCCTATGCGGCAATGAATTTCACCAGTTCTTATTCCAAGTCAATCCAGCCGTCTTCTTTCAGAAGTTTCTCGGTTTCAGGCAATGGGAAAGCGACGGCGGTTCCCGATGTGGCGCAATTTACTTTCAGCGTTATCACGCAGGGGGGAAAGGATATTGTCGGTCTTCAAAAAGACAACGTGAACAAGGCTAACTCGGCAATTAATTTCGTAAAATCAAAAGGGGTTGATTCTAAAGACATAAAAACACAAACCTACAATTTAGAGCCGAGATATCAGTATTATAATTGTCCGCATCCGGAGAGCAGCATTACGCCCTGTCTGCCGCCGGAAATAGTCGGCTACGCAATCACCCAGACTGTTTCCGTAAAAATAAGGGATTTTGGGAAAATCGGCGAAATTATTTCCGGCGTAGTTGAAAATGGCGCCAATTCAGTTTCCCAATTGTCTTTCACGATTGATAATCAGGATTCAGTGCAAAATAATGCGAGAACCGAAGCTATCCAAAAAGCCAAAGAAAAAGCGGAATCTGTCGCCAAAGCCGGCGGATTTCATTTGGGCAGACTTTTATCAATTGAAGAAGGAGGAGGATATGTTCCGGTTCAACGATTTGCCGAAATGGGAATGGCCCAGAAATCAACCTTAACTCCGACCATTGAACCCGGATCTCAAGAAGTTAATGTCGTAGTTACGTTGAAATACGAAATTGAATAGAGTATTGGACAGAACCAAATAATCGGCGCATTGTCTTGGTCTTATTAATAAGACCAAGACAATGCTAACGCAATATTTTATAAAAGAATCTTATTTAAAATGCTCTCAATGATAGACTTTAATAAAAAAGTATGATAAAATTTTGAAATGCTTAAATTTTCCAAAAAACGGGCGCTCGTCATATTAATTTCAGTTATCGTATTTTCAGCTCTCATCGGAGGCTCTTTTTATTTTGGTTATAAAAAAGGCGTTGAAAACCCGAAAGTTGTCATTGTAAAAGGAGTTTCAAATATTGAAAATAGCGAAGAAAAAAATGTTGACTTTGGCTTATTTTGGGACGCCTGGAAAGTTCTGAAAGAAAAATATGTTGACGCCGATAAAATTCCCAATCAGGATTTGCTTTATGGAGCGATTTCAGGAATTATTGGCGCAACCGAAGATCCTTATTCGGTATTTATGCCGCCTTCTGAAGCCAAAGATTTTTCCCAGGAAATAAGCGGCGAATTCGGAGGAATCGGGGCTGAAATCGGACTGCGCAACGGACAGATAACAGTCGTTTCGCCTTTAAAAAACTCGCCTGCCGAAAAAGCGGGATTAAAAGCCGGAGATAAAATTTTAAAAATTGACGACACAATTACCGTTGGCCTGACCACAGAAGAAGCTGTTAGAAAAATAAGAGGGGAAAAGGGGACTGCGGTGACGCTGACAATTGCCAGAAACGGATGGGAAAAACAAAAAGAAATTTCTATTATCAGAGATATTATCAAAATTCCGACTTTGGATTGGAAAATAATAAATGAGAGCGGTAAAGAAGATTCTGGCGGAAAAATTCTTTATATCCAGCTTTATAATTTTTACGAAAAAGCGCCTGTATTGTTTTATGAAGCTGTTTTACAATCAATTTTTCATAATCCCCGGGGAATTATTCTTGATTTAAGAAACAATCCGGGCGGTTATTTAGAAGCTTCGGTTAATATTGCTGGATGGTTTTTAAACAGAGGCGACATTGTTGTAAACGAGAAATTCCGCTCAGGCGAAACTCAGCCGTTTAAAGCCAGCGGCACAGGCCTTTTTAAAGAAATTCCCGTAGTTGTTTTAATTAACGAAGGTTCTGCTTCAGCCTCGGAAATTCTGGCCGGCAGTCTGCGCGACGACCGCGGAATTAAGTTAGTCGGCAAAAAAAGTTTTGGCAAAGGAAGCGTTCAGGAAATTGTAAATTTTAAAGACGACTCAATGGTAAAAATCACCATAGCCCACTGGCTGACCCCAAAAGGTCAATTAATAGAAAAAAACGGCTTAACGCCCGATTATGAAGTTGATTTAACCGAAAACGACTTCAATGATAAAAAAGATCCTCAATTGGAAAAAGCGGCCGAAATATTAAGACAAGAAATTAGCCAATAGCGACTAGCCATTAGAAAAATCAATTTATAAATCTATGAAAATAATTTTACTCCAGGATATAAAAGGACTAGGGAAAAAATATGACGTTAAAAATGTCGCCGACGGCTATGCCAGAAATTTTTTGATTCTAAAGAATTTGGCAAAACCAGCCACGGAATCAGAAATCAAAAAAATAGAGGCCCAAAAGATTGCTCTTGTAAAACAAGAGGAAGAATTTAAAAAGGAAATAGCGATTTTAGCCCAAAAAATCGCCGATGAAGAATTTCATTTTTACCCGAAAACAGGAGAAAAAAGCGAGGTTTTCGGTTCGGTGAATAAAAACGACATTGAAAAATCTTTGCTGAAAAAATTGCCGCTAAAATGGCGGAAAAAAATAGACATTAAGGTAAATTTAGAAAAACCCATTAAATCTTTGGGAGAGCATTCGGTTGAAATTGATTTAGGGTTTGGAACAAAGACAAGCGTCAAAGTTGTTTTAAACAGAGCATCAATCCAAATTTAATTACTCTTGACAGGATCCACCATTACTACTTTTATATGATGCCTGTCGTTGTTGAAATTAAGTTTTTTCCGCGACAAAAACTTGACAACTCCTTCTTTTAAGGCGTATAAAGAGTCGTCTTTGGCTCGGCCCACATTCAGTCCTGGAAAATAACGGGTTCCTCTTTGTCGGATAATAATTTCCCCGGCTTTGACTATCTCGCCGTTTTGCCTTTTAACTCCCAATCTTTTTGAAGTTGAATCTCTTCCTAATTTAGTTGAACCGCCAGCTTTAGTATGTGCCATAATTTTATAAATTTTTAAGCGAAGCGATAAAAATTTATCTAAAATTATGAGCATCCGCCGAAGCTTTAGCGAAGGCGGATAGCCATTTATCTTCGCTTTTTTGATAATTTTATTCTATAATTAAAACTATGTCAACCTTTCAAAACAAATTAATTTTTGATATTGAAACAGTCGGCGTTGATTTTGAATCGCTGGACAAGATATCGCAGGATTCGCTTACGCGCTGGATTAGAAAAGAATCAACCGGAGACGAAGAATATCAGACGGCGCTTGAAGAATTGAAAAGCGGGCTCGGCTTTTCGCCCTTGACCGGAGAAATCATCGTTATCGGCGTCTTGGACTGCGCGAAAAATCAGGGCTTTGTTTATTTTCAAGCCCCGGGAGAAAAAATAGATGAATTCAGCGAGAACGGCGTCACTTTCAAACAGACGACCGAGAAAGAAATGCTGGAACATTTTTGGAACGGCGCCCGGCAATATGACGAATTCATAAGTTTCAACGGCAGGGGATTTGACGGACCGTTTTTAATGATTCGTTCGGCTTTCCACGCTATAAAGCCGACCAAGAATCTTTCGGAAAGCCGCTATCTATATCAGCAGAAAACCTGCGTTCATATTGATTTGGCTGATCAGCTTACTTTTCAGGGCAATATGAGGAAAAAGGGGAGTCTGCATATTTGGAGCAATCTTTTTGGCATAAAAAGCCCGAAATCGGACGGCGTAACCGGCGACGACATCGGACGGCTCTTCAAAGAAAAAAAATTTCTGGACATCGCCAGATACAACGCCGGAGATTTAAAAGCCACGAAAGAGCTTTATGAAAGATGGAACAACTACTTGAATTTATAAAAAATCATAAGCGCGATATTATTCTTTTTCTATTAATTTTTTTAATCAGTTCTTTGAGTTTCGGACTCGGCTATCTGGTCAACCGCGAATTCAACCGCGCGCCGATTATTATAGAAAAATGTGCTGATTTTACTCCTGAAAGTTAGTTTTATTAGATTTTTAACTTTCTAATATATATAACACCTTATTGACGATCGTCAGTAAGGTGGTATACTTTGTTTTGCGACAGATTACCACTTGAGGTTGACAAAAAATAAAAAGTATGCTATGTTTTTTATATCTCAATGATGAGATGTTTGTTCTTTAAATTTTAAAGAAAGGGGGTAAAATCAATGGAAGTATTAAGGAGAATAATAGGAAGCCTTTTAGGAAAACTAATGGTAAGGCCAAAAGATATGTCTTCTAATCTCTCTTCTTTAGAGATATTTGAGACTATAATCGCAGGAAAATGTCATAAATGCGATTATGAGCAGAAACCGAAGGAGGGTGAAGTTCCGATTGTGGCACGAGGAAAAGGGTTGTTAAATAATGTTGAATATGTTAAATGCGAAAGCTGCGGAATAAAGTTCTTTAAGTCGCCTAGCCTAAAAGTTTTGCGTTAAGG
>CAYIEH010000008.1:18013-27038 GCA_964362385.1 uncultured Candidatus Saccharibacteria bacterium | reverse complement strand
GTCAATGAATTTGACTTTTACAGCTTCGCCAGCCGCGTAAATGTTGAATTTGGCTAAAGTGGTTCCTGAACCGCCTTTGGCAATATTGCCGGTCGGCGTGTCTGAAGCCGCGGTAACCGTAATCGCGCCCTGGTTAATGGTAACCTGGTGGCCGCTGGTTGAACCAGTTGAACCGCCATTTACCGTAACTGAAATCGGGCTATTGTAGGTTGAGTCAGTAGCTAAGACATCAAAGGTATTCAAGATACCAAAGTCAAAGTTAAAGCTCGGGCTGCCCATAATGTCGGCGTAGATCTGCAGATTTGAGCTGCCGGTTTGAATTGAAGCCGGAGCTGAAGTCAAATCAAAATACGCGGCGCCGTCGCTTGCAACCGCAGCCAATGTTGAACCGACTTGAGTGCCGTTAATCGTTAATTTAACATTTTGAATGTCTGCTTTTGCGGCTGAACCAACAATAGTATACTTGATTGATTTCAAGTTAACTTTGCTGTTGCCAGCAGTTAATGTCCAGGCAGAAACCAAAACATTGGTTGTGCCGGCGTAAACCGCTGTTCCAGCTGAAGACGATGCAATCGTCAAAGTGGCGATGCTCGGGTTGGAAACCGAGGTAATAGTTTGGGTATTACCGTTCATCGGGAAAGTTCCTGATGGGGTAATGGCAGTATTCACGCTGTCAACTGCGGTAACATCAGCCGCGGCGTTCAATTTAAACGCAACGGTGTTGCCAGCTGTCAATCCTGACGCCGGGTCAATTCCTAAAGTGAAGTATCTGGTCTGACCGGCATTAATGCCCAAATTAAGGCCAGTGAAAGTAATTACTCCTCCTGAAATTGAAGAGAATTGAGCAACAACTTTGCCGCCTTCAATCAAGTAAGCATTATTAACGGCTGTGTCAGAAAGCACTCCTGTTTTGGTGTACTTGATTCCGTTGAACGTTACGCCGCCGGATGTGCCGGCAGTAAACGCCGTTTTCAAAACTTCAACTCTCGCGGCGCCGGAAATCAAAGATCCCGCTGCCGGATTATCTGAAGCTAATGAAACGGATAATCCTGTTGCCGGGGCTACAACAGTAGTGCCACCAGTTGTGGTGCCGCCAGTTGTGGTGCCTCCGGTAGTGCCAGCAGCCAATGAATTAACATAGGCTCTGGTTTTAGGACCAAAATATCCGACTGCCGGAGAAATTCCGACCGCTGCCTGATATTTTGCCAAAGCTGCTGTTGTCCTTGAACCGAAATAAGTGGTTTCATTACCCACTGAACCGGCTCCTGACGAAGCAACTGCATAACCTTTTGAATTCAAAAATTGCTGCAAGGCCTTAACATCATCTCCTGTTGAACCCAAAGTAAGGTCTTTGGCAAAGGAAGATGTTGTGGCAGTTGCTCCGCCTTGCAAAGCGGCGATTTGCGCCTGCAACTGAGCGATCTGATTCAATAAATCTTGAATCGTAACGTCTGCAGCTGAAGCAAACATCACGCCTCCTGAAAGCCAGGTTGCGGTTGCCAAAGCAAGACCCGTGGCAGCAATCTTCTTAAATGTAGTACTCATTTTAAATTTTGTGTTTTGTACGAGCTCACAAACTAGAAATTTACGAATAGTGTGAGGATAAAATTTCGTAATGTTTCGCTAATTTATGATTCTCTTTATATCGACATTTATTTAATTTTGCCCTTCGATTCCGCTTATTCGCATCTTGCGAATTAAGCTTGCCGAAGGATTGGTTTTTCCGAAAACTATCCGAATTATTAACCGACCCGCTGCCGTGCCTTGTGCCGCCTTTTTAAGGCGAGCCTCGCCACCTGTGCCGCCTTTTTAAGGCGCGCCTCGCCACCTGTGAGGTTGGCGGGAGGTTGGCGGGAGGTTAGGCTGCTAAGCTTAATAACTGAACAGTTCTGACATCTTAGAGTAGTGATTAGTGTTTAACACTAACCGCTAAAAACAAAAAACTCACTAATTTTTAAAGTGAGGCGATAATAAAAACAATCAACAAATAATTGAAAATATTTGTTAATTTGATTAACCACTAATTAATAGCGGCTAATCATTATTGCGGTTTAGCCTCACTCTAAACCTATCAATATAATTTTGTCTATATTTTAAGTTTAATCCCTATCCGCTGCTTGTCAATCGCAGTTATCCACTATCTTGCTCAAAATGGGGATTATAAATAAAACGAGGCAATGCGCCATTTGTTTCACCCCGTAGTAAATCTTGGCCACTAATTGGCAGTCTTTTTATATATGTAATAGCTGCCCGGGCCGCTTGTGCCTATTCGCTCAATTAGACCAATCTCCGAGAGTCTTTGAAGATAAAATCGTACGGTTCGTTCGCTGATTTCCGGGAAGAATCCGGCAATCTCCTTGGTTGATGCTTTGCCGAATTCTCTTATTTTACGGAAAATAAGGTCTTGCCATGAATCAAGAGATGGATTTTCTTGATTTTCCCTTATTAAATCGTCTGGCTTAGTGATTGCCGAACTCGCCTTTGCCGAATTATCTTGTGAAGAGCTTGCCGAACTACTTGTGGTGAGCTTTGCCGAACCATTGCCGAATTCTTTTACAACCCTTGCCCCGTATATTCCGCCTTGGCGGGACTGTTCGGAAATAGGCATTTTTGACGCCTTAACTTCGCTCACTGTCAAGTCTGATTTTGGCAAATGGGTTGAAAAAATATTTTCTATCAAAATTTCTTCTTCCGGCTTTTGGCTTAATTCTTCGGATATTTTCTGAATCGCCTGGGATATATTATCAAGTTCCCGGTAAAGCACCCGCGCGTTGATAATTTTAATTTCGCCTATTGCTTCGGATAATTTAATAAAAGAAGTCAATTTTTCAACAGCCCAACAAGACTCGCCACGGATTAAAGAATGTTTTTTATGGCGCCTTAAGATATTTTCGCGAGAACTAAAATGGCTGTGATGGGAAAGCAGTTCAATTGCGGCATCTTCCAATTCTTTCTTTAATTTCTCCTGCTTGACCAGCGAAGCGCATCTGAAAACCGCCCAAGCGATTTCAAAAGACCGATTTTTTATAAATTCGTGATTTTGGGACATTAAAAAGCATTTTAAGAGGCGCCGCGAATAAATGTCAAGCAACACAAACAAATTTAAACCTCTTACAATATTGGTGCGATCGCACCAATATTGTAATCATCAAAATGCCTTAAGTTTTAGGGTTTTGAAATTTAATTTAATAATTAAATAAAAATTTTGACAAAAATCGCAGAAAGAATAAAATTTCAATATCCAAATCAGCCCGGGTGTTGGAACCCCGAAGCAAAGCTTGCTACGGGACAGGTTGGCAGACCTGTCCGCCAAAAACCTTCTTTTGACATTTGAATATCAACTTTCGATTTATTTTCCGAAAATGGTATTTAAGTAAAATCCGAATTAGACGAAAGGCGGGCGGGTTTACCCCGCACTAATTTTATTTTTAAATATATGGGCGAGTGGCGGAACGGTTTACGCGTACGACTCAAAATCGTATGGGAGTAATCCCATGTGGGTTCGAATCCCACCTCGCCCACCAATATCAAACTTTCGGATTTTTGCCGAGGAGATTGGCCGCGCTTCGCGGACGAAAAGCTTAAACTCACGCGAGGGCGACGCGGAAGGGAGTTCAAGGGGAAATTCCGCACTGCCCGAAAGAAAAATGAGAGGAATTTTAAATTCCTCTCATTTTAACTTACCTACTTATTACAGAATATATTTGATGTCTGCCACTTTAATAGTTTCTTCCTTGTTCAGAATTAAACCAGCATCACCAGGAATACCGTTGTCAGACGCGCAAAGCAAAGTTTGTTCCCCATTGTTGCCGACTTCAATAATGCGTACAAGTTGTTCGGGGGTCGTGCCTGAAACCTTTTTAATCGTGCCATCTTTTAATAGCACCCTTGTGTAAGAAATAGGAACTTTTCTTATTCTTTCCAAAACTTCTTCCGGTTTCATCTTTCACCTCCATATTATTTCTGTTATTTTTGATTATTCCCCTATTCTTTTTTAAAAGAAACAAAAAAGATGGGTTGCCCCACCTTTTAACAGGATTTAATTTCCCTATTTTCTGACTGGTAATGATTGTTATTCAAATTTCACTTTTACCTTTTTTGATTTTTTCCGGTCAACCCTTGGCAAAACAATGCGCAGTACTCCGCTTTTAAAAGCCGCGGTCGCGTGGTCAGGATTAATCTCTTGAGGCAAAATCACAGACCTTGAAAACCTGCCCCAATAACATTCCTGATACAAATAATCCTTTTTTTCTATTCTTTCCTTTTTTTCCCTTTTGCCCCTGATAGTCACCGATTCCGGAGTAATTTCAATGTCCAAATCATCTCCAATAACTCCGGCAACAGGAGCTTCAATGATAATATCATTCGCCGTCTGATAAACATCTATGGCCAATTGTCCTTCTCCTTCGTCAAAAAATTCTTCTTCAGTGATTTTTTCTCCGTTTTTCGGTTTTTCAATCTCAATCTTCTCGGCCTTTTCGGCTTTCACCAGTTTTGGCTCCAATTTTTCTTCTTTTTCCTGGGACACGCCGGCCAATTTTTCAAAAAATTTTCTAGTGTCGTCATTCATAGAGTATTCGCTAATAATGCGAATTTTTATAATAATACTAATTTAATTCGTATATTTGAGTTATTAAATCGGATTAGCCTGTCTGCCGACAGGCAGGCGTTATTCGCGATTACTTCATAATTTTATCACCTTTTTTCAGCTTTTCAAAATCGTAAAAAATAAAAAACGCGGCAATAATCAAAATAGCAATTGAATAAAATATTCCTCCGTTTAAAATCATTATAAAATAATTGAAAAAAGCGTGCAATAATGTCGCCATGATCAGCCCGAAAACAACAAACATAAAAATCCTTGCTTTTGCCATTCCCTTTGCCCAATAATAACCGACAACCGAAGAACTTAGGAGATGAAGCAGGGTGGCGCCTAAAAATCTGAAAACTAAAACTCCTATTTTTTCCGGCATTATCTCGCCGCCCAGCATCACGGCGACATTTTCCACCGCCGCCATTCCCGAGGCCGCGGTTATCATATAAACCATCGCGTCAACCGGTTCGTCAAAATATTTGCTTTTTCTTATTATTAAATACGTAAAAATAAATTTAAAAACTTCCTCTAATACCGCAAATCCGGAAATCGGGTAAAATCCTTTTTTGCTGATTAAATTAGTCTCCAAAAAAACATCAAAAAAATACTGGAGCAAAATCGTTAAAATCGCAGCCACTATGCCGCCCAAAAAAACGAGAAAAATCATTTTTCTCGGTTCAGGATGGATATCTTCCTGAAGAAAAAAACTTAACCAAATGAAACTGGGCAACAAGCCTAAAAAAATAAGTAAAATCATAAATTAATTATAAATAAAACTAAACCTAATAGAAAAAGAAACTTTCTTACAGCGCGGCCCGGCGACTGAGCGGGCATGGTGTCACGATAAAATCGGGACGAGCGAAGGAGCCGAGCCAGCGAAGCCGCTCGCTGGGCGGCTGAGCAGTAGCGAAAGAAAGTTTCTTTTTCTAAACTCATACCTCAAACCATCCTTTTATCAAATTCTCTTGTATCAGTTCATTCATTTTTTCTTCGCCGAAGTATTCAACAAAAATTTTATTCCATAAAGATTCCTGATGGTGATAAAGATACTTTACCGATTCTTTTTCTTTCACCAGCGACATTGAAGTGTCAATTAAATTAAAGCTCACCAAAACATCCAGACCGACATCAGTCGCGAAAAAATCGCCGACCCAGTTAAGATCCTGCCAGAAACTTAAATCGGACAAAAAAATATCCAGATGCTTGGCTGTCATAATCAGCATCCTTTCCGCTTTTTCCCAGTGAAGCGCCTCAGGGTCAATGTGGGGTTCAAACAATCTCCAGTCATTTTCATCGTCTTTGGCTAAATATCTCTGAATGATCATCCATTGCAATTTATCGGGATTCAACGGCAAATGAGAATCAAGAACGTCTCCTCTGAGCAAAGAAACGAGGTTTTTGGCAAAAATTTCTTCATTGGCGGAATATTTTTTAAAAAAGCTGGAATAAAAAGAGACTTCATTGAAATAATGGAGGATTAAAGAAAAGTTCCTTAAGGTTTCCCCTGAAATTTCCAAAGACAAAGGTATTACGTAAATGATTCCCAATTCTTTTAAATGGCTGATATTATGGTGTTTTTTCGCTATAAATTCCTGAGCTAATTTGGCCCATTTTTCAGACAATGCCAGAGTTATTATTTCTCTTTCTTCAAAATCAGTCGGCTTTAAAGATTCGTACTGCTTTAAAAACACATTACTTAACCATTCCCCGCCTTCAATAAATCTCAAACTGCTGAAAATTTCCAAAAAATTCTCGTTTTCAATAAGCTCATTGACGTCTCTGTAGCCCAGGGAACGAATGACTTTAAGCGGCGGTTGATTTCTCAAAAATTCCTTGGCTTTTTCTTCTTTAATAAAAAATCCCTTTGGCGGCTTTATTAAATCCGTGACCGTTTTCAACACCCGTTCCCAATCTTTAGAAACAGTGGCTTTCGGCTCTCCCAAAGCCTTAAATAAAGCCAGATCGTCGGCTTCTATTTTCCTTATCAAGGAGTCGTAAACTCTTTTTGCGGTGAGATTGGTTTTCAGACCCAATATGGTCAGCCGGCTTTTAATGGCAAAATTGTTTTCCTCAACAATTTTATCCATTACATTCTTCTTGCCGGTGATATTTCCCAGTTTCTCTTCAAGAGCTTTAATATTATCTTTGTCAGTTCTTAAAATTTTTGCGATTTTTTCGTATGAAAACATGATTTTAATCAGCAACCTAATGACCGCAACCCACAATATTTACTTATAGCGGCTAAAACCGCTGATTGTCGGTTGCCGGCTAGTTTATTTCTTTTTCTTTTTTAATAACTTTCCAGTGATACAAATAAAGCGGCGCGCCGACAATAATCATTGCCAAAGATTCCGCCGCGTCGCGCTGTCTTTGAGAAGTTTTCTGTTCTTGATTGAATTTATCAATTTCTTCCTGGCTGGGTTGTTGGACTTCGCTGTTTTTGCCGTTTTCCGGAGCCGAAACCGGTTTTGCCGCCGGATAATTATAATTCAAGTCAGCTTTGGTAAAAATATAAACTTTCAATCCCAAGGACACCAATCTCACGGCGCCGATTGTGATTAAAACCAAACCGATTAAGGCAAATGAATATAAATAAATTTTTCTGATTAGAGGATATTTGTTCATATTAAAAATTAATTTGTATTTTATTTATTTTTAAATTTTGAATTGTCATTTTGATTTTTGACCCATTCGACTTCGCTCAGAGTCAATCCTGAGTTTACTGAAGGATTGATTTTTTAATTTTACATTTTATTACTATTCGTGTTCAGATTTTATCCTGCCGCCGAGCGTTCTTAATTCCTCCAGCGCCTCTTTGGCTTGTTCTTTATCCGGGGGAATGCCATGCCATAAATAATCGGCTTCCATAAACCCGACTCCTTTGCCGGGAATGGTGTGGGCAATAATTGCCGTGGGTTTTTCAAAAGTCGCTTTTGCTTCGGAAACCGCGGAAACGAACTGTAAAATATTGTGGCCGTCTACTTCTAAAACATTCCAGTTGAAAGCTTCGTATTTTTCGCGAAGCGGCTCCAAAGGCATCACGTCTTCCGTAAATCCGTCTATCTGAATATTATTCCTGTCTATTACTGCGGTCAAATTGCTTAATCTGTTTTTCCCCGCAAACATCACTGCCTCCCAAGTATTGCCTTCCTGATGCTCGCCGTCAGACATCAGGCAATAAATATGGTATTTTTTTGTTCGCGCCGAACCTGCAGAAATGTCAATTTTGGCGGCCAAAGCCATTCCGACAGCCTGCGACAAACCGGAACCCAAAGGTCCCGAAGTTGTTTCAATTCCCGGAAGCGAACCGCGGTGCGGGTGTCCTTGCAATCGGCTGTTGATTTTTCTTAAAGTCTTTAATTCCTCCATTTTAAAATAACCGGCCCTGGCCAGACTCGCGTAAAGCGCCGGGCAAATATGTCCGTTTGAAAGGACTAACCGGTCCCGCCCGGACCAATCAGGATCCTTGGAATTATGATTTAAAATGTGGAAATAAAGAGCTGTAAAAATATCAGCCATTCCCAAAGGACCTGCTGAATGTCCGGAACCGGCTTCAACAAGCATTTCAATAATGTCCCGGCGGATAAAATTCGCCATTTCTTCCAGAAAAACCAGCTTCTTTTCGTGTAAAATTTTATGATTATTGTTCATTATGAAAACAATTTTATTTCAAAATTTCAATTTTCTTGCCCCGTACAAAATTTTAATTTTGTGCGGGGTTCTCATGAAGATTGTCCATTTCTTTTGTCTTTATCTTGTCGCTTGTTTCTAAATCACTTGTCACCTATTAATGTTCGCCGGCGAATGGTCTCTGATTTGCGGTTCTTCCTGTTTTTGTTTCGGGAAAATCAGATTGGGAACGGAAAAAATCAAAATTGCGCTTGAAAACGAAAGGATGCCGACCAAGATAAAAACAAAAGAAAATCCGAAAAAGTTGGCTAAAATTCCGCTTAAAATCGCGGAACCGCATGAAGTCAGTCCGACTACCGTGCTGTCCAAAGACCAATCAAATGAAAAACGTTTGTCATCAAGGTGCCGGGAAAAAATTCCCGACCATGACGGCACGTATAAGCCCATTGCAACGGCATAAATAAATTGAGTTAAAAACAAATGCCACAATTCAGTAACCGAAGCGAAACTGAACGCCGCTATGGAAGCCAGACTTAAAGCAATAATTAAAGTATAAAAATCGTCTTTTTCGCCGTCGTGATTGTCCAAATAATTGGCAACTGGTATCTGAAGAAGAGATTTGACAAGCCAATAAAGGGACGCGATTAAACCGACAACGATTAAAGTGGCGCCTTTAATATGTTCAATGACGAAAATCGAAAAAAGCGGCTGAACCATGCTCCAACTGCCCAAAAAAAACAAATCCGACAGAATTAAAAACCTTACCACTCTGTTAATCTTTATATTGATGTCAATTTTTAT
>CAYIEH010000008.1:0-17913 GCA_964362385.1 uncultured Candidatus Saccharibacteria bacterium | reverse complement strand
TGCGAAGAGGCCGGGCGCCGAAAACCGGATCATATCCGATTTTTGCGACATATTTTACGACTGCGTCGTCAAATTCCAGAATAATGCCCTGATTTTCTTCCAAAGTTTTTGAAAGCTTGTTCAATTGAAGCCGGGCAATCTGAACAATATCTTCGGGAGAAAGATTTTTAAAAACAATGATGTCTGAAAAGCGGTTTAAAAGCTCAGGCCGGAAACAATTCGTGAGCTTTTTCTTAAAATCGTCTTTAAACCCGGAAATTGATTTGCCGGATTCAAGCTGTTCCTTGATATAATCGGAATTGGCGTTTGAAGTCGCGATAATAATCGTGTTTTTAAAATCAACAACTTTCCCCAGATTGTCGGTCAATCGGCCGTCGTCAAAAACCTGCAAAAACAAATTTAAAACGTCCGAATTGGCTTTTTCAAATTCATCCAAAAGAATCAAGCCGTAAGGTTTTTGAATCACCGCGTCAGTCAAACTGCCGCTGATTTTCCCGTCAGGAGAACCTATAAATCTGAAAGTGCTCTGCTTGTCCTGATATTCGGACATATCAAAACGAATCATTAAAGTCTCGGAACCAAACTGGGTTTTTGCCAAAATCTTTGCAAGTTCCGTTTTGCCGACTCCTGTTGGTCCGACGAATAAAAATGCCGCAATCGGCCCGTCGGATCTTTTAAGGCCGCTTCGGTATTCTCTCAGCGATTCCGACACCGCTTTAACCGCTTCATCTTGGTCAATAAGACTTTTATGAATTGTGTCTTCAAGACCAAGAAGCTGTTGCGCTTCGTCTTTAGCCGCTTTATGAATCGGAATGTTGATTTTTCTCTCGCTTACGGAAATAATATGGTCGGCTTTTAAAGTCTTGTCGCCTTTTTGAGCCGCAAAAGCCAGCGCTTCTCTTAAAAGATCCCCGGCGCTTGAAGGAAGAAGTTTTTGCCTGAAATATTTATGCGCCAGAACCACTGATTCTTTAATAGCCTGAAAACTGATAATCACATTATACTCGTGTTCTAAAATGATGCTCTCGTACGCAAGCAGTTCAATTGCCTCGTCATCGGAAATTTCTTCCACCGTCACGATTTCAAACGCGTTAACAAAATCCCTTCTGGACTCCAAACTTTGCTTAAGCTCTTTGGGGTAAGTGGTGCCGACAACCTGAATTACATCAGTGGTCAGAACCGGCAAAATAATATCAACGGCATTTATATAGTTTTCTCCGGAAGTCTTAATTAAATTATGGATATTGTGCATAAAAAGAATAACGTTTCCCGCCGAGGCAATTTCTTCCATTACTTTATTGACTCTTTTTGAAATTTCCTGAGGATCTGCGCCGGAAATCAGTCTGGTAATTTGCAAAGACACCACTCTTTTGTCAAAAAGCGGCTCTGGAACATTGTCTTTGATAATCTCAAAAGCCAGCCGGCTGATGATGGCTTCGCGGCCGCTGCCCGGTTCCCCCACCAATAAAACATTGGGCCTTGCCGGTCGCGCCAATATATTAACAAGCTGGCCGTATTCTTTTTCGTGGCCGATTAAAAATCCCAATTCTTTATTGCGGGCCAAATCCGTGAGGTCAACACTGAATTTATCCAGAGTCGGAGTTGGTTTAGCGGTCCAGGCTCGGTTCATAATCCGATGACGAAGCCGGTACGATCGGTGGGCAAAACTTCCTAAAGACGTCGGCCATCTCCTGAGCCAGTCGTTCTTAAAACGGAATCTGCTGAAAATTAACGCTTTTTGCAAATCCCGATAATCAACGGAAAAAAGGTTGAATATTTTTTTTAATTCTTCGTTGTCAGCCGAATCTGAAACCGCGCCCCGTTTAACGGAAGGAACCGCGCTTAGCGCGGCGAAAATATCGTGGGGCTCTACGTAGTCCGCTTGGCTTAGAAACGCACCGACAAAAGAAAGCTTGGCCAACGCCGCTGTTTTTTCCAATAAATCGCCGCGGCTGATATTTTTCCGGCTGGCAGCTTTTTCAATTTCCTCGTCAATCCTTTGTTCAAATTCTTCCGGTGAAACTTCCAAGCGCCATAAAGCTCCGCGGATTCCGCTGTCGGCAATTAAAATTTTTAAAATAAAAAGATAAAAATTCCCTCCGACAATCAATGCCTTATCAAAAGATTTTTCTATAATTCTGAAACTCTTGGGGGATAAATAATTTGAAACATTAATGCCTTCAATTAAATTTTGATTTAATTCTCTGATTGAATGGGACGCTTTATTGATAGTGTAAATTCTGTCAGCTAAAAACAATAAAAATAAAATCCCAAGCCACCTGAGCCAAGACATATCAGATAAAACAAAAACAAAAGCGATAACAGCAAAAATAATATAAAAGAAATTATAAATCAGATGCCAAAAAAACCTTAAAAATCCGGGGAATTCCAATCTGGGATCTGAAAAAAATATTTTTTCTAAGTCAATTTTTGAGTCCATTTAATTAAAAAATTGATTGATGCCCAAAATCGGGGCGACTGGCGATGATTTCAGGGCTTTAAAAATAATAAACAAAGGAATAAACGCCCAGCCAAGAAAAAGAATTGCCGCGGCAACAATAATGATTCCGTAAGAAATGCCGCCTAAAATTATCCTCATTAACCTGAAAATAAAGCCCAAAACATAGCCGATAACAGACCTGTCTTGATAAAGCGGCTTAAAAATATGCCTTAAACTGATTTTAAAAGCGAAAAACCTGTCCAGCTTTTCCAAAAAAGAAACAGTTATATGGGCAAAAATCTCAAAACTTACGACATACCAGTGCCAAATAAATTCTGAGATTCTGAAAATAAATCTATTTAACGTAAAAATCAAAAAAGCGCCCATTGATGTTGATTATTTGTTTTTATTATTATTTATTCAGTATATATCCTTTTGCTGTTTGACTCAAACGCCTGCGCCGATAAATAAAAACTTCCCCCGCTGAGCGGGGGAAGTTTTTATTTCTATACTCTAAGCGATATCGCCTAAAATTAAAATTTTTCTTCTGTTTCCTGTCTTAACTTGTCTATGATTCGGGATGCGTAATCCTTGCCGCCCAAACCTAAAGCAATGCCTCCGGCTAACGCCAGCATTGCGACCAGTCCGGTAATTAATGTTTGAAGAATATAAACATTTATTCCTAATTGCATTAAGGCGCTGATTAAGCCGAAAATCACCACAACCCACCAAACAAAAGAACCCAAGAATTTCGAGGCGTGGAGTTTGGCGCTTAAAACCGAAGCGGACACCAGTGACTTAAGGAATTTCGCGACAACCAAAGTCGCAATCATAATCAAGGTCGCGACAACAATATTCGGGATATAAAGCAACACTTGTTTCAGAAAATCAGAAAAAACTTCAAGCCCTAAAATATTGGTGACTGCCAATATAAACACTATGGCGAAAAACCAGTAGATTAAGCGGCCAAAGAATTTTCCGGAGTTTAAGGCTATTCCCGCTCTTTCAATATAAACCGCAACGCCCAATTTCCTTAAAAGGCTGTCAATTTTCAGAGCTCTTACAAGCTGTTCAACCACTGAACCAAAAACTGCGGCCACAATCAAGCCGATAACCAGAATAATCAAGGCTCCGATAAATTTCGGGATGAAGCTAATCACGCCAATCCAAATATTAATCAAGGCTCCAAAAAGCGTGCTGGTCAAACTTTGAATATACATATTTTTCGGATGCTAAAATTAAATTAATTTTCGACCTTTATCTGTTAAAGTTTACTCATAGTAATTATAACGACTATACGGCATAAAGTGAATATGAATTATCCACACCCATTATTAGCCTTGTTTTGCGGCATTACCGCAGGGCTTAACCTTGAACAGACTTGAATCTTTTGAATTTTTAAATTAAAATAAAGCATAAAAATGAAACTTTTTTCAAGGCTAATTTTCTCCCTTGCTTCAAATTTGCTGTCTCTTATGGCGGCAAATTATCTGGTCAAAGGATTTGTAATTGAAAATAACTTCAAAAGTTTTTTGACGGTCGGCCTCATATTCACCCTAATAAACTTGTTTATCAGGCCGGTTCTTAAGCTTATATTAAGTCCCGTCATTATTTTAACATTCGGATTGGGGATTATTTTGGTAAATGCCGCGATTTTGTATCTTCTTGAATATTTTTCAAAAAGTGTTAGCATTGACGGCATAACGCCTCTGATATACGCCACTCTTATTATCAGTTTGGTCAATATTATTATTCATTTCTCGGCTAAACGTCTTTATAAAGAATAAAGCGTTTTGTATGAATTTTGGAGCCGCAGACGAATAAAATTCATAGACAAAAGCATGTATCTATCTATTGCACAAATTATTATCTCTGTCGTTTTGATTATTTTAATTGTCATCCAGGAAAGATCATCCGGTCTTTCCGGCGTTTTCGGAGGCACTGAAAGCTCCGCCTATCAAACGCGGCGCGGCTTTGAAAAAATAATTTTTGCGGCGACGATAGTTTTGGTTGTCGCCTTTGCTGTTTTATCGCTTCTTAATCTTATCCTATAAATCTTGTTATCAAAACTTTCTCAAATTTTTAAAGCTTTTTCTAAAACAGAACGCTGGGTTTATGCGGCGTCGTTTTTAATTTTTTTGATTGCCTTTATCGTCTTTATCATAAATTTTATTCAAACAAACACGGTTTTATCGCCCGTTGACGGCGGAGCTTATACGGAAGGCGTTGTTGGGCAGCCGATTTTCATAAATCCGGTTTTTTCCGAAAACAATAATCCTGACAGCGATATCGTAAAACTGGTTTTTGCCGACCTTAAAAATATATCGGACAACTACCAAATAAGCAGCGATAAAAAAACGTTTAACATCAGAATTAAAGGAGGTATTTTCTGGCAGGATAGTCAGCCGCTGACGGCAGACGACGTGATTTTTACCATTAAGGCTATCCAGGACCCGGACGTTAATTCCCCTCTTTATCAGAGCTGGAAAGAAGTGAAAGTGGAAAGGGTCAGCGAAAGGGAAATAAAAATAATTCTGCCTAATTCCTACGCTTATTTTGAAAACATTATGCTGAATTTAAGGCCGATCCCGAAACATATTTTTGGCGGCGTCCCTTTCGCCAATCTCAAACTTTCAAACTACA
Organism: uncultured Candidatus Saccharibacteria bacterium; assembly: GCA_964362385.1. Taxonomy (GTDB): domain Bacteria; phylum Patescibacteriota; class Minisyncoccia; order UBA6257; family UBA9933; genus CAYIEH01. Next base: position 12,830 of record CAYIEH010000008.1, on the reverse strand, counting down.
ATCTGGAGCCTGTCGGAAGCGGCCCATTTAAATTTTCTGCCGCTGTAAAAAGGCGCGACGGATTTATCACGGAAATTACCCTTGATAAAAATAAAGACTACTTCGGACCGAAGCCGTATTTGGACAAATTTTATTTTAAATTCTATTCCAACGAAGATGATTTGGTGAAAGCTTTCAACTCAGGAGACATAAGCGGTTTTTCCCTGATTGAAACCAAAAAAATGTCGGAAATAAACATTCCTCATCAAACAGCCGGAATAAAAATGCCGCGCTATTATGCCGTGTTTTTAAATCCTTACAACAATCCGTTATTAAAAGATGGGAGTCTGAGATCGGCTTTAAATTTGACAACTGACAAACAAAAAATCGTCAAAGCCGTTTTTGGAGAAAACGCCTTTGCAATCAAGGGACCGCTGATATTTAGCGATATAAATTACAACGCCGCCGAAGAATTTGCTCCGGACAAAGCAAAAGAAATTCTGGAATCAAACGAATGGCATTTAAACAGCGACGGCGTCAGAGAAAAAAAAGACAAGTCTGTGTCGTCAAAGCTGGAATTTACTCTCAGCGTTTATCCGAATCCATTCTTAACGGAAACCGCAAAAATTATTCAGGAAGAATGGTCTGAAATCGGGGTTAAAGTCAACATCAACATCGGTTCTCTGGCTGATTTCAGCGAAGAAATAATAAAACCGAGAAATTATGAAATGTTGTTATTCGGAAATATCTACGGAGAGAATCTTGACCCTTTTTCTTTCTGGCATTCCAGTCAAAAATTTCATCCCGGTCTTAATTTATCGCTTTATGAAAATAAAAATGCCGACTTTCTGATTGAACTGATTAAGTCCGATTTCAACCAAGAAAAACGGCGGGAAGAAATAAAAACGCTTCAGTCAATTATTATCAAAGACCAGCCGGCAATTTTCCTATATTCCCCTTTTTATATTTATATCAGCGAAAAATCCCTTAAAGGATTTACCGAAGACTATTTACCGCTTCAAGGCGACCGCTTTGACAATATTCAAAATTGGTATGTTAAAACCGCGCGGAAAATTAAGTGAACTCGCAGTCTTAAGCCGCAGCTTTTTAATAATCGCGAATTTTTTGTAAAATTATGAAAAACAAAATCGCAGTTCTACGGGGCTTGCCCCGTAGCAAAAACACTAGATAGATTTATAATAATTAATTGCTATCTTAAATATTCAAACATCTAAGCTATGAAGAATAAAATCGCGGTTTCACTACGGGGCTTGCCAATTTATTTTAAAAATGATAGGCTTTCTTTCAATAAAGCAATTACTTCTTTGCCGGTTCGCCAAAGAAAAACCAAGGAGGTTAGAAAATACTTAAAAGACAAGGACGCCAATATCAGACTTTCAAACATCTACCTTATTTATCGCGATGTCCGATTTAAAAAAGACAGAGAAATATTCAGGAAAAATCACCTGCGCTATGATATCACAATAATTTACCCCGGCTTCTTAGGCAGGGAATTTCCGAAAACAATCGGTCATTTTCATTTAAAAAATAATCCGGAAATTTATGAAGTTTTATCCGGGAAAGCGTTGTTTTTATTTCAAGAAATAAGCGGGAAAAGAAATTATCTGATTAAAGCGGCCAAAGGACAAAAAGTTATTGTGCCGCCTGAATTTGGACACATAACCATCAACCTCGGCGCGAAACCTTTGGTTATCGCCAATATTTTTGCCGATAACGTGGGCTCTGATTATGATTTTTTCAAAAAACACCACGGAGACGCCTACTATATTACAAAACCAGAAAACCGAAATCTGAGACGTGCGGCCGGATTTTTTAATATTGAAAAAAACAAAAGCTATAAAAAAATCGGGAAGTTAAAAATCGGCACGCCCGAAGAAATTCCTAGATTAGGTATTTATTTTAAAAAACCTCTCTATGATTCTTTTGTCAAAAATCCTGGAAATTTTGAATTTTTAACAAACCCCAAAAAATTTATTGAGAAATTATCTCCAAATAATCTTTTTAAATTTTAATCCGGGCATCGAACTCCGCAGGGCCGGCGGGCAGACAAGATAAAATTGCCGAGGTGGCGAAATTGGCAGACGCACTGGCTTCAGGAGTCAGCGATCGCAAGATCATGGGAGTTCAAATCTCCCCCTCGGCACCATAATCCAACTGAAATCTTTTTTGCCCACCAAAATAAATTAACAACATATGATAATTAGACCAAAAACAATTAAACATCGCAGAAAAATATCCGCCATAGAAAAAGATGGGGAAGTCGTGAAATTCACCGCTTTGGGAGGCCTGGAAGAAGTCGGCCGCAATATGTCAATTTTTGAATACAAAAATGAAATTGTAATTTTTGACGCCGGCCTGCAATTCCCTGAAGAAGACACGCCGGGAATTGACTATATCATCCCCAATGTTGATTATCTTGCTTCAAAAAAAGAAAACATCAAAGGGCTTATTGTCACCCATGCCCATTATGATCATATCGGCGCCATCCCCTACATAATGGAAAAAATCGGCAATCCGACGATTTACACAACCGCATTGGCAAAAGAAATAATCAAGAAAAGACAGGACGAATTTACCAACGCGCCAAAAATTGATTTTGAAATCATTAAAAACCGGGATGTCGTTAAAATATCCGATAATTTTGAACTGACTTTTTTCGGAGTCCTACATAATATTCCAGACACTGTCAGCATCCTGATAAAAACTCCTGTTGGAAATTTTGTTTATTCAACAGACGTCAAATTTGATTATGACGCAAAAGGAAATACTATGGGGCTGGATGAATTCGCATGGGCGGGAAAACAAAACATCCACACTCTATTTTTGGAAAGCACGGGCGCTGAAAAACCGGGATTATCCCCTTCGGAATTATTGGTGATAAAAAATATAGAAGATATTTTTAAAAAAACAAAAGGCAGGTTGATTATCGGGACTTTTTCTTCAATGTTAACCCGGTTGGATGAAATTATTAAAGTTGCGGAAAAATACGACCGCAAAGTATTTATTTCCGGATTTTCAATGAAAACAAATCTTCAAATATGCCAAAATCTCGGATATATAAAAATCAAGAAAGGCACTATGGCTTCCCTTGATGAAATACATAAATACAAAGACGATAAAATCTTGGTTTTATCAACCGGAGCCCAAGGAGAACCAAATGCCAGCTTAATGAAAATTGTAAACGGCGAACACCGCCAAATACAGATCAAAGCCGGCGATACTGTTGTTTTTTCCTCATCGGTCATCGCGGGTAATGAACGCGCCGTCCAGGTGCTTAAAGACAATTTAACCAGACAGGGCGCCAAAGTTTATCACTCAAACATCGTTGATCTTCATGCTTCAGGCCACGCAACCGGTGATGAATTAAAGCAGATTATTCAGCTTGTGAAACCTAATTTTTACTTTCCTATCCACGGACAATATTTTATGCGCGCCATTAATACGGAGCTGGCTTATGAAGTCGGTTTGCCAAAAGGCCATAGCTTGATGGCGGACAACGGACAAGTAGTTAAGTTTAAAAAAAATGAGGCTCAAATAACGGAAGAAACAGTCCCGGCTTATTACGTGATGGTTGACGGCCTTGGAGTAGGCGATGTCGGAGAAATTGTGATGCGCGACAGAAGAGTTTTGGCGCAAGAAGGCATGGTTGTCGTAATCGCCACTTTAGACCGCAAAACCGGAAGGTTTCTCAAAAACCCCGACATCATTTCCCGCGGCTTCATTTATCTAAGGGAAAACAAAGAATTGGTTGAGGACTTGAGGAAAAAAATCCGGAGCATTGTTTCAAGAATTCCAAGGTACCAGTCCATTGAGCCGGACTATCTTAAATCTCTTATGCGCGACCAAATCGGCCAATTTTTGTATAATAAAACAAAAAGGAGACCGATGATTCTACCAGTGGTGGTGCAGGTGTAGAATTCGGTTTTTAAGTTACGCTACGCTTAAGTTTATAAGTTATGGCGACAGGAAAAGAAAAAATAAGAATCTTGCACGACATTGTTAAAAGCGAAGCGGAAGAAACCAAAAGAAATCTAATAATGTGCCATAAAAAGGGTTTTCATAATAATCCGGAATTAGCTGATGATTATACGGAATTAATAAAAGCAACCAGCGGTTATATAAAATTTTTACGCAACAACCTATCAACTTATAAACTTACTAACTTATAAACTATCATGAAGCCTATTCTTATTTCCGGCGTTCAGCCGTCAGGAAAACTTCATATCGGAAATTATTTCGGATTGTTAAAAAACTTTGTTGACCTCCAAAATACAGGTCGTTATCAATGTTATTTTTTTGTGGCAGACCTGCATTCATTAACAGAAGATTTTGACGCTTCTAAAAAATATCAACAAATTCTAGATGTTGTTTTAGAATCCTTATCCGTAGGAGTAAATCCGGAAAAATCTACTGTTTTTATACAATCACAAGTTTACGAACATTCTGAACTCACATGGATTTTGAACACTATTACCCCTTTTGGAGAACTTAAAAGAATGGTGCAGTTTAAAGATAAATCCGAACGCCAGAAAGAAAATGTAAATGTGGGCCTGTTTGATTATCCTGTTTTACAAGCATCAGATATTGTCCTTTATGATGCTGAGTTTGTCCCTGTGGGAGAAGATCAGTTGCAACATCTTGAATTCACAAGAGCAATTGCGCGAAAATTTAATGCGCGTTTTAAAAAGATTTTAGTTGAACCTAAACCGCTACTCACTGAAATTCCGCGCCTTATGAGTTTGACCGACCCAAACAAAAAAATGTCCAAATCAATGCCCGAAGGATGTTTATTCCTGGACGACTCTCCTGAAGAGATTATGAATAAAGTTAAAAAGGCAGTTACTGATTCGGGGAGCGAAATAAAATATAATACCCAAAACAAACCAGCCATTTCCAACTTAATAACGATCTACAAGGGCTTCAGCGACCTTTCAATAAAAGAAATAGAGAAAAAATTTGAAGGAGTTGGCTACGGACAATTTAAAAAAGAATTGGCAAAAGCAGTAATTGAAGGATTGAGGCCGTTTCGCGCCAAGAAAAAACTTTTATCAAAAAATATAAGCAGGGTGGAAAAAATAATTGAATCGGGAAGAAAAAAAGCCTCCTCCAAAGCCGCCAAGAAAATGAAACAAGTGAAAAAAGTATTGGGGCTAGTAAAAAAATAATCCCCCACATAATTATGTGGGGGATTATTTTTTTACAGAAACTTCACAAAAGCGATTTTATCTGATTTTTAAATTCGGGCAAATCATCTTTTATTGTTTTCCATAAAACATCTTCCTTCACGCCGAAATATTCATGGATTACTTTATTTCTCATACCAATAATTTCAAACCAAGGCAAATCTGGGTGTTTTCTCCTCGTTTCATCTGGCATATTTTTTGCCGCCTCGCCGATAACCAATAAATTTCTCACAACTGCGTCTATTGTCTTTTGGTCGCGAACAAATTCTTCAAAGCCAATTCCTTTAATGTACTCTTCAATTCTGTCAATTGACGCAATAATGTCGTCTATATAAAGTTTCGCGTTTCTTCTAGACATAAATCGTTTCTTTTAAAATTTGTTCTTTAATTGCCGGCTTGATGGCGTCTTTTGCCACTAAATCAACCCTATAATTAAGAATGTCGCTTAAAAATTTTTCCAATCTGATAAATTCAAAAAAACCAACAGGCTTGTCAAATTCCACCAAAATATCCAGATCGCTTTGCCCGGTTTCTTCTCCGCGCGCGAAAGAACCGAAAAAACCCAGGGTTTTAACATGAAATCTTTCCCGTAACACGGGGAGTTGACTGATAAGTTTTTCTTTGACAACGATTTTATCCATAACCAAATCTTACCAAAAACAACAGGAAAAACAACTTTATTTGTCAAATACAATTCTTTTTAATTTATACGCATTCCCGTGTTTCAATAATCCCAAATAAGAACTGACGGATTCCGGTTTATTGTTATTTTTTTCCAACTTTCTTATCATCCTATTTTTTGTCGTTGTCCGCAAAACCCTATAATTAGGAAAATTCACCCATCCCAGAAAATCCACACCGGAAGCAATGGTTTTTATAAATATTTTATCTGGATGTAATTCAAGCTTTAACTCTTCTTTTAAAAATTTATTGATTTGCGGCAAATAATTTTCCAGCTGCTCGCGATTGCCGGAAAAAACAACGAAATCATCGCAATACCTGATATAATATCTAGCCTTTAATTTATGTTTCACAAATTGGTCAAATTTGTTCATATAAACATTGACGAAAAGCTGGGAAGTTAAATTGCCGAGGGGCAAGCCGACCCCGTCCCGCGAAGATGAAAAACTTCCGATTATTTCTTCAAGCAGGCGCAATAATTTTTCGTCATCTATGTGCTCTTTTAAAATTCCCATCAAAACTTTATGGTCAATATTGGCAAAAAATTTTCTGATGTCGCATTTCAAAACCCAGCAGGTTTTGGTGTTGTTCTTGCCGGTTTTATAAGAAAATTCCCTGAATTTATTTATCGCTTTGTGCGTTCCCTTTCCGATACGGCAAGAAAAAGAATCCGCTATAAATTTTTTGTCAAAAAACTGATATAAAATCCTGTAAATCGCGTGATGCAGCAATCTGTCGCGAACACTTGCTTTATGAATATCCCTCGGCTTCGGGTCGTTTACTTTAAACGCTTTATAGCCGCCATGTTTGTAAATTCCTTTGACAAGTTCATTATTTAATGTTAATATATTATCCATTAACCCAAGCGAGAATTTCTGAACGTCCGAACGGTTCTTTTTATCTTTTAAAAACTCTTCCCATGCGGACAAAATATTTTCAATGGAAATTATTTCTTTATATTTATGAACCAATTTGATTTTCATAATAATGAAAAATTCCTCTTGGCTAGTAATTTAACAATTATTAACCAAACAGTTATTTTATACAAATTATGGCAAGAATTTTTACCGCATTTTCCTAAAACATCCCGTTATTCATTGGGCGTAAAAATTGACGCTTTAATAATAGAAATCGCTGGTTTATTTTTTACTGCCAGCCGTTTGCCTAAAGAACAAAAAATTATTTATTTACAAAAATCCGGTTTAAAATTAGATGCGCTTAAATTTCTTCTTCAGATGGCTTGGGAAATAAAATCCCTGGATGATAAAAAATATATAAATCTTTCAGAGAAATTAAATGAAATCGGAAAAATGTTGGGAGGATGGACAAAGCAAGTGGAAAAACAAAACTCCCCTAACAAAAATTAAGGGAGAAATGAAAAGATTTGCGGACAACCGCGAAACGACAATTGTCATTCCACCTGTTGTCGATCCAGTTCAAGTTCAGATTGCGCTTCGAACCGTCCCTGTTGAGGTACGGGCAGTAGCGGTTGCCATTCGAGTTCTGCCAGACAGAACCATTGTACGCAATATCGCCCATTACACCATCCTTTGAATACTCTCGGGATTGAATCTTATTCGGAGTCTTTAATTCACTCCCTAATATCGCGCACCAAGTATCTTCATTTTTTATTTGAAGTTTCTACATACGCCACTCTATTTCAAACCTTAGCTTGAAATATTCCCGACGTATGGATACTGGATTCGGTAGCATAAAACCTTGTCTGTCGACAGGCAGACATAGCCGTACGCATATTTACCTAATACCATTTTCATTATAATACAAAAAATTGCGAATAAAAATATCCCTGAAATTTCCGAAGAAATTTCAGGGATAAGGCTTAAGGAACCCAGGGACTGAAAAGTTTTCAGTTCCCAAGATTCCAGGTTTTTACTTGCGGACAACCGCGAAACGACAATAGACATCCCACCTGTAGTCGATCCAGCGCAAGAGCAGACGGCGCACCGAACCGCCCCTGCTGAGGCACGGGCAGTAGCGGTCGCCAACCGAGCCCTGCCAGACAGAACCAAGAGCAATAATCGGAAATTCCCTCTGAAGGTTGGGATACTTTTCGCCCAGAGGGAGAAGTTCTTTAAGCGTTGCCGGTCTGTAGCCCTGTTTATCCAATTCGGCGAGAACCTCGTCGGTGCTCATATCTTTGCCGAAGTGGAACAGTTCGATTACTACTTCCCTCGAACCGGTTTCCTGCGACGGAAAATGTTTTGACGTGATGTCATTGTTTTTCCAGTCGTAGTTGCCAGCTTTGATCCCGTCCTCCACCGAACGGTTGTAATTAATCGGAATGGTATGACCAGTGATCGCGGCATAGACACCGAGAGACTTAAGGCCGATTGACTCTCTGAATATATCGCGGTTGACCGAGTCAACGTTGGCATCCAGTAAGTCCGAAAACAATCCAGAACCAAGGAGCTTCTGGAGCTGCTCGCAGGGGGTTTCTTTCTGTCCGATGAGTTCCAGTACTTTCCCTGCCTGCTTAAGGGTTGCTTCTTTCATCGCAAGTCCTCCTTTTACGGTCGCGTTTTAGCGACGCATAGTTATGATTTACTCTTATTCTTACCCCATGCAAGACTTAGAGTTTACCGTTTAATTGCAGATTTTATAGTACTTTCATAATACCCTAAAATCTGCAATTAAATTTATGCAAGTATTTATGCGGTTTTTAAGGTGCTAAATTTATACTAAAATAATAACAAAAAACTATTTATTTGTCAACCCCAGCTCGCTGATTTTATTGATTCTCCTTTTATCTTTCTCCAAACCGGAAAACGGAGTTTTGAGCCAGACATCAACGATTTTTTTGGCTTGCTCTTTATTTGTCAGTTCCGAAGCCAAACTCAAAACATTCGTGTCGTCGTCTTTTCGCACAAGTTCCGCCTGTTTGACATTGGTCACCAAAGCCGAACGCACGCCTTTGAATTTATTGGCGACAATGTCAACGCCCGCGCCTGAACGGCAAATTAAAATCCCGCGGTCTTCCGGATTATTGGAAATTTTTTGAGCAACAAGTTTTGCGAAATCCGGATAATCGTCGTTCGCGTCGTAATGGTCGTTGCCCAAGTCAACGACTTCGTAGCCGCTCTCGGCCAGAAATTTTTTAAGCTCTTCTTTAAGTTCAAACCCCCTGTGGTCGGCGCCGATATAGATTATCATATTTTAAAAATTACAGGGCAGCGATTAATTTTTTTAAATCTTTATTTTCCCCTAAATATACCCTTGCTAATTCATCGCGTAAAATAAATAATCGTAAAAAGTTGCCGCGCCATTTTTCATCATTCAACGTTAAATCAACTAAGCTTATGGCTCGTTCAATCATCTGCAAATAAATATTTTTATCTTTTTTCATCATCAAATCAGCGCGCAAAATTTCAGAAGCGATATGCCCCATTTGATCTCTGAATGAAAAAGTTTTCCAGCGTTCCAAGGTCATTAAAATAGTTTTTCAACGATTTTTTTAATTCTGTCGCGAATCTCTTCGCTTTTTATTTCCATGGTCCTGTTATTGTCAGCCGGCCTGATATTTATTAAAGAAATAAAGTCCAGCTTCTTGTCGGGATAAATGTTGAAGCCCCACAAATCATTGATTTTCGAGCCGTTTTCCGCAAGCTCCTCGGCGCAATCTATATGCAATTCGCAGCCGATTGAAACAATTTCTCTTTTTATGTCCGCCGCCGCTTTTATAAATGGCGGCTGAAGCGAATTTTCTTCAATTTTATTTTTTATTATCATTTCCTGATTTTAAGCTATATGATTTCCGCCGCTTTCAGAACATGTTTAACCAACGTCGCCGCATACCCCCATTCGTTGTCGTACCAGCTCAAAACTTTTACCAAATCGTTGTCAATGACTTTGGTGAATTTCAAATCCACGACCGCAGCGTACGGCTCGCCGATAATGTCGGAAGAAACAATCTGCTCATCAACGACTTTCAAAATTCCTTTCCAGCATAGAGAGTTTGCCGCGTCTGTCAAAATTTTGTTTATTTCTTCGGCTGAAGTTTTCCTTTTTGAAACAAAAGTAATGTCCGCGATTGAGCCTGTTATAACCGGAATTCTAATGGCAATGCCATCAAACTTCCCTTCCATCTCCTTAAACGCTCTTGTTACGGCGATTGCCGCGCCAGTTGTGGAAGGAATTATATTTTGGGACGCCGCCCGCCCGCGCCTGAAATCCGCGCCTTTCACCGGGCTATCAACAACGGTCTGGGTGTTGGTCATCGCGTGAACCGTGTTTAAAACCGCTTTGGCGATTCCGGGATTTTCCGAAAGCACGGCGATTACCGGCGAGGCGGCGTTGGTGGTGCAGGAAGCGTTTGAAGAAATTAAACAAGTTTTCAGCGCGCCTTCATTGATTCCTAATAAAACGGTTTTTCCCAATTCTCCGTCAGAATCTTTTGCCGGCGCGGTTAAAACGACTCTTTTGGCTCCGGCATTCAAATGCGCTTTTGCTTTTTCGTACGATTCAAAAACTCCGGTTGATTCAATTACAATATCAACGCCTAAATCCTTCCACGGCAATTTGGCCGGGTCTTTTTCGGAAATAAACTTTATCTCTTTACCGTCAACAATAATTTTCCCTTGTTCATTGCCTGCCTCGCCGTGGCGGTGGTCGCATGTCACTTGTCGCTCGTAAGTTCTATACACGCTGTCATATTTCAGTAAATAAGCGAGGTTTTCAATATCTCCCAAATCGTTTATGGCGACCACTTCAATATTCGGCTCATTAATAATTTGCCGGAGAAACAAACGGCCGATTCTTCCAAACCCATTGATAGCAATCCTTTTAGGATTGTCCTGAGCTTGCCGAAGGGCGATTTTTGTTTTTACCATATTTTTATTTTTTAATGAATTTTAAAACTTTTTTATGACAATTGACGCATAAATGAATCTTTTTAACAAAACTTTTCTTATCTGGAGGGCTTAATACAATCGCGCCGAATTGATTTAATTCTTTCTTACAATTGTCGCATTTCGGTTTTATAGCCATCTTACTATTAATGTTTTACTTCCCAGGTATCTTAAAAACCGGTTCGCCTTTTTCTATATATGATTTTATATTATTTATGTCAGTATCCAAAATTCTCTGGAGCGCTTCCTGAGTGTTAAAGGCGTTGTGCGGAGTAATCGCCACATTGGGCATATCAATTAAAACATGGTTTGCCAAAACGACTTTTAAATTATGCTCTTCAGGATGTCCGTATAAAAGCAGAAATTTCTCATCCTGGATAACGCCTTCTTCTTCCAAAACATCCAAGCCCGCTCCGCCCAAGATTCCTTCGTTTAACGCCTTGACCAAAGCTTCGGTTTCCACGATTGCTCCGCGGCTGGTGTTGATAAGTATCGCTCCTTTTTTAATTTTAGAAATATTGTCCTTATTTATTAAATGATGGGTTGTCGGAAGATATGGCACGTGCAAATCAATCACATCTGACCGGGCCAACAATTCATCAAAGGAAACATATTTAAAGCCAAGCTCCTGCGCCAATTTCTCATTGGGAAACGCGTCAAACGCAATCACATTCATCCCGAGTCCTTTCGCGATTTTTACCGCGTATTGCCCTATTCTGCCGGTTCCCACAATGCCGATTGTTTTGTCTTTTAAATCAAAACCTCTTAATCCTTCGTAGGAAAAAGTTCCGGTTTCTCTAATTCTGTCAATTCCCTGATACAGCTTCCGGGATAAAGTCAAAAGCAAACCAAAAGCGAATTCAGCCACGGTATTGTCGCCGTACCCGGGAACATACGCTGTTAAGATATTTTTGGATTTTGTCGCTTCCAGATCAATATGGTCAAAGCCGGTTGAACGGGTGGTTATTAATTTTAAATCAGGAAAGGCTTCTATTGTTTCTTTATCAATTTTTGAGCCGACGAAAACCGAGATAATATTAAAATCTGCTTGCCCTGAGCCTTGCCGAAGGACTTGCCCTGCCGCCTGTGGCCCGCTTTGACTCGAATCAAGCGGGGCAAGCGAGTCTCCCGTCCATTTGGACGAGGTTCGCCACGGGCGACGCCTTTGGCGGGAGCTTTGCCGAAGGATTTCCGGCAAATTGTCTTTGTTTAATTTTTCTTTGCTGAAAAACAATTCAACCGGCGCGGCGCCAAAAAATTTTTTCAAAAAATCAATTTCCCAATCCTCAATTTCGAAAAATCCTATCTTCATACTCTGTAGTGAATTTTCAATTAATTAAATTTTATCAAATACGCAAACAAAAAACAACCCGCTTTACGGATTGTTTTTTGTTTTTCCAACTAACTAATTAACCAAATAACTAACTTACTATATTACCATTTACTATCTATTATTTCCCTTCCCCTTGATTATCTCGTCAATCACTCCGTATTCTTTCGCTTCGTTTGCCGTCATATAAAAATCGCGGTCCGTGTCTTTTTCCACTTTTTGAAACGGCTGGCCGGTGTGCTTTGCGATAATCTGGTTAAGCTTGTCCTTGATTAAAACAATGTGCTTTGCGGTAATTTCAATATCAGCCGCCTGACCTTCGGCTCCGCCCATCACCTGATGAAGAAGAATGTCGGAATTGGGCAAAGTGAATCTTTTGCCTTTTTTGCCCGCCGCCAAAAGCACGGCGCCCATTGACGCCGCCATCCCGACGCAAATAGTCTGGATATCGGGTTTGACGTACTGCATCGTGTCGTAAATCGCGAGTCCCGCGGTTACGACTCCGCCCGGCGAATTGATGTAAAGCTGAATGTCTTTTTTGGGATCTTCATGCTGAAGAAACAATAATTGCGCGATTACGGAATTCGCTATCTGGTCGTTTATCAGGCCGCCCAAAAAAATAATCCGCTCTTTTAACAAACGCGAGTAAATGTCATAGGCGCGTTCTCCGCCCATTGTTTTTTCTATAATTGTGGGAATTAAAATATCCATGATAGTTAATTTAAAATGTAAATACCTGCCCGCGTGCCGTCGGCCAAAGCCTATGGCGAC
>CAYIEH010000007.1:0-27403 GCA_964362385.1 uncultured Candidatus Saccharibacteria bacterium | reverse complement strand
CTGTTTACTATAGTTTGCTATAGTAAAGCTCCGATGCCTTGCAACATTTATCCGCGCATATCTAGATTCTAATCCGCGCAAATCCGCGCTCAACAAATTATTAAGGATTGTTTTTCTCGGCTGCTTGAAAAGAATTTTTATAAAATCATAGTATTTTTTGTCCCGTATCGCGTATTTTATTTCTCTTGTCGCTAATTTTATTATCGCCGAATCAACGTTCGGCGCTGGCCTAAAATCTTTTTTCAAAATGTAATCAACAATTTTCGGCTCTGCCCAAAATTGTACGCTTGCCGCAAGTAAATTCATCTTCGGCGGCTTAACGCAAATCCTCTGCGCCACCTCTTTTTGAATAGTTAAAACTGTTAATGATGGTTTATTTTTAAGCTCGCCGATAATTCTTAAAAGATACCCGGTAATGTAATACGGAATATTCCCGACTATCTTATAGTTGTTAGTCGTTGGTCGCTCGCCTCGCTGACTCGCCTCGCTTCGCTGGCGAAGCGGGAGCTTTGGCGAAGCGGGTAAGTTATTAATTAAATCCGCAAGGATTTTAAGCGCATCCCCTTCAATAACTTCTATATTTTTGCAGTTTTTAAATTTATTTTTCAAATCAACCGCCAATTCTTTGTCTTTTTCAATCGCGATTATTCTAATATCTAATCTCTCATTTCTAATTTTCTCCGTAAGTTCCCCGTGTCCCGGCCCGACTTCAATCACCAGATCATTTTTTTGTAAATCCAAATTGGCGACAATTTTTCTGATTTTGTCTTTATTGATTAAAAAAATTTGCCCTAAGGATTTTTTCGCCTTCATAAAATTAAAAAATCAAAAAAATAAGTCTTCCCGCACCAAATTTTGTTTACTATAGTTTGCTATAGTAAACAAAACCTAGCCCTGATAATTTAAAAATTTCCACCTTCCTTTTCCTATCTTGGCCGGAAACGGAAACTTTTTCCAGTATCTCAAAATTTCTTCAGCGCTTTCATCAAATCTTTTTGTTCGTTTGTTTTTGATGTTTTTGCCTTTTATTTTTTTACTTTGATATTCTGTTTGATTATTTAAGCATTTTTTAATTGAGCTAATCGTATTAGGAGATATCCATAGAATTCTGCTTATTTCCGAATAACTTTTACCCTGATTTATCAGCTGAATCGCAATCAATCTTTTTATAATAAAATTTTTCTCTTTCTTGCTTATAACTGAATTAAGAAGGCCTGTTATTTGCTTTTTCGAATTCAAGCCCAATAAAGTCTGCGCAAATTCTTCCCAAATAAAATTTTCCCAGTCTTTTTTGGACTCAAATGCTTCCTGTCCTAAATTATTTTCCATATAGTTTACTATAGCAAACTATAGTAAACTAGTCTAATTCAATATAACGTTCTTCGTCGTCCAAACCGCGTCTGCCGGCAAATTCAACCAACTCCGGCGGGATTTCGTAAAGAAACCTTGACGGCAGATTATAAAAATTCAAATAAATTTCCTGCTTGGCTCTGGTCATCGCCACATACATCAAGCGCCTTTCCTCTTCAATCTCATCATCATTATGATATGACATCTGATGCGGCAATAATCCCTCATTCACGCCGATTAAATAAACAGCGTCAAACTCCAGCCCTTTGGCCAAATGAATTGTCATTAAATTCACGAACTTGCCCTTGTGCTTGTCCAAGTCTTTCCGCCTAACGATGTCCGTAGCCTGAAGCAAAGCGATTTTTTCCAAAAATTCCTGAAGATTTTCAAACCCGGAAGCGTATTCCATTAATTCTTTCGTGTTTTCAACGCGTTCAGCGGCATTGGAAAAATTCTTTTCCAGATATTTGAAATAATCGGAAGTTTTTAAAACATAGCCGATTAATTCCAGAGGTTTTGATTCTCTCGCTTTATCCGGAAGATTTTCTTTTAATTCCAAAAAAATGTTCTTTAGAAAATTCTTCTCCAATCTTTCCAAACTCACGCTGTCGCTGGCGTTAAATCCATACCTTAAAGCCGCCACAATGTCTTTTATTTCTTTTCTTTCGTAAAATCTCATGCCGCCAAAAATCTGATAAGGGATATCTAATTCAATTAAAGATTGTTCAATTGCCCGCGACTGGGCATTAGTCCGATACAATATGGCCAATCGCCCGCTTCGCCATAGCTTAGGCGAGGCGAGCCGATCGCCAATCGCCGATCGCCCGTCAGATTTTTTATTTTTAACGCTCTGCGATAAGCGATTCGCGATTTGTCCCGCGACCCATCCTGCCTCAAAGTCAGCGTCTTTGTGCTCAATAATTTTTATCAGCTCGCCGGAATGATTTTTTGTCCAAAGTTTTTTAGGCTTCTGGAATTTGTTGTTTGCGATAACCGCTGACGCGGCCTCAATAATGTTTGAAGTGGAACGGTAGTTCTCTTCCAGTAAAACCGTTTTGGCTTTGGGCCAATCCCTGTCAAAATTCAAAAAATTCCTGAAATCCGACCCGCGAAATTTAAAAATTGACTGCTGGTCATCCCCTACCACGCTTAAATTCCCGTGTTTTTGCGCCAAAAGATTTATAAAAACGTACTGCGCAGTATTGGTATCCTGGTACTCGTCAACCAAAATATATTTAAACTGATCCTGATATTTTTTAAGGACTTCAGGATGTTTTTGAAAAATTTTGACGACTTTTTCCAGCAAATCGTCAAAATCAAAAGCGTTGTTTCTTTTTAATTCCATTTCATATTCGTCAAAAAGCTCCGCCGCAAGTTCGTCATCAATATCTTTCCCGTTTATCAGCTCGTTTTTTATTCTGGAAAATTTCCTTTCCAAATAAACAGCGGTGATTTTGCTTTTTTGTTTTTCCGTAAGATTAAAGTTTTTTAATATTTTTTTAATCAAAGACTTGGAGTCGTCATTGTCAAAAATCGTATAATTTTGCGTTCTTCCCAAAAGCTTTGCTTCGTTTTTTAAAATTCTCGCGCCCAATGAATGAAATGTCCCGATAAACGGGGTTGATTGGTTGATTGGTTGATTGGTTGATTGGTTTTTTTTGTTATTCAAATTAACTAATTCACCAATAGTCAAATCAACCCTGCTTCGCATCTCATCGGCCGCTTTATTGGTAAAAGTAATGGCAATAATATTTTCCGGTTTTATGCCGTTTTGAAGCAAATAAATCAGTCTACTTGTTAAAGTTCTTGTTTTTCCAGACCCGGCTCCAGCCACAATCAAAAGCGGGCCATTAATATGCTCAACTGCTTCCTGTTGTTTTTTGTTTAAACCTGGTTTATTCATTTCGTTATCCATATTAGCATAAATAATAATTAAAAAGGGGCAGATTTGAAATCCATCCCCTTCTTGAACAATGCCTCCTAATAAGAATTTCGCGAATGAGCGTAAGATTTAACATATTCCACCATCTCTACGGTTTCTCCTCTCGCCCCCACTTCCAAAAAAGAACATTCTTCCACTATGGGCAACCGATAGTCAGTAGGAAATTTTATGCCAAACTTACGCATAATAAGATAACACCTATCCACAATCAGTTTGTAATGGTCGTAGCATTCCGACAATAAAAAGCTGAAATAGATTCTGCCGGTCGTGGTGTCCCAGTGAATATTATCAAAATAATCCTTGAGTTCAACAAGACACTTATTAACTATTTTCTGAACTTCGGGATTATTTCCGTAGTCATACCATCTGATTAAAAGCATGACTTTCACCTTGTCCTGACCTCCATCAATAGGATGTCCCCACCATGCAACCAGCCATTCTGCATAAAAATGCTCCAAAGAGACAACGCCGAGATTTTTTTCTTCATCCCTTAAGGGTCTAAGAATATCCGTCCTACCGTCGTTTCTTCCTCCGCCATGTTCAAATTCCCATAAAAACTTTCTTGCAATCTGCTTGGTCTTTGGGGTTTGATTTCCCATATTTCTCACCTCCTGATTATTAAATTCCTAATAAAAAGATAACAACAATAAGGCTGATTGGTCAAGATATTAATTCCCCGCATAAATTTATGCGGGGGATTAATCCTACTGTCTTTCTCTAATTTTATTTTACCGGCTTTATGGATGGAAGAAAAACGCGACCGCGATAATGGCGTAGGCAATTATCAACTGCAATCCTTCAAGCCAATTACTCTCGCCGTCTTCTACTATTCTCTTATTTCTTATTTCTCCCTGATTCTATACTGAAACGCCTCTGCCAGATGCGGAGTTAAAACTTTTTCGGATTCTTCCAAATCCGCTATGGTCCGCGCTGTTTTTAAAATCCTGTAATATCCGCGCGCCGACAAAAACGATCTGTCTAAAATATTTTTCAGGAATTTCTGGCCTTCATTATCCAGCTCAATAATTTCATCAACCATTTTTGACGGCATTTCGGAATTTAAATAGATATTTTTGCCAAGCTTTCTGAATCTTTCTTCCTGAATTTTCCTGACTTTAATAACTTTATTTTTTATCTCCTTTGTTTCGTTTGTCTCTTTCTTTTTTATCAATTCTTCAAATTTTACTCTCGGAACTTCTATCTGTATGTCAATCCTGTCTAATAGCGGTCCTGAAATTTTCTTTTGGTATCTGAAAACTTCGTGCGCGCCGCAATTGCAGACTTTTTCGTTGTCGCCAAAATATCCGCACGGACACGGATTCATCGCCGCAACAAGCATAAATCTTGACGGAAAATTTAAAACATTCTTCGCCCGCGACACGCAGACGCTTCCGCTTTCAAGCGGCTGGCGAAGCGATTCCAAAAGGTCGCGGCGGAATTCCGGAATTTCGTCAAGAAACAAAACTCCCCTGTGCGCCAAACTGATTTCCCCGGGCTTTGGATTCGTTCCTCCGCCGATAACCGACACCACTGATGCCGTATGATGCGGAGCGCGAAACGGCCGGGCTATTATAAACGAATTTTCCTTTAACGCTCCGGAACTGCTGTAAATTTGAGTGACTTCAACGGCTTCATTTAAAGAAAGCGGCGGCAAAATGGAAACCAAAGCCTGCGCCAACATGCTTTTTCCTCCGCCGGGACTGCCAATCATTATAATATTATGGCCGCCCGCAGCGGAAATCATTAAAGCTCTCTTGGCGTTTTCCTGTCCCTTAACCTGAGAAATATCAATCGTCGGCTCTGACAAATCAAAATCCAATTCGGTTTCTTCCTGCGTCTTAATCTCCATCCTTCCTTCCAGACAATCAATCAGCTCCGCAAGATTGGAAATCGGAATTACTTTAATTCCTTTTATAATTGCCGCCTCAACGGCATTCTGCTTGGGCACGAATAAATATTGAAAATTTAATTTCTTCGCCAAGCGCGCCGTTGCCAAAACGCCGTTCACCGGCCTTAAATTTCCCTCCAAAGAAAGTTCGCCGATAAAAATTTTGTTTTCGGTGTCAAAATTTCTGATTTGCTTCGTTGCCAGAAGATAGCCGACGGCAATCGCCAAATCATATTGGGAGCCGGCTTTCTTGATGTCTGCCGGCGCCAGATTAACGGTGATTCTTCTGTTTTCCCGGTTTGGCGGCTTGATGTTGGAATTTTTCAAAGCGGCATTGACCCGTTCTTTCGCTTCGTTCAACGATTTATCCGCCAATCCCACGATATTAAAAGAATGGAGACCGACATTGATATCAGTCTCCACCTCTATTAATTTTGCCTCAATGCCTTCAAGCTCCGCGGAATAAACCTTAGAGAAATTTTTCATTAGAGTATTCGCCAATACACAAATCAAACGCAAATATACGAATTATTCGTATGTTATTTTAAATCAGCGTTATTCGCGATTACTATCAAAAAATCTTTTTAAAGAAATTTCTTATTCCTTCTTTTTGTTTGTCAATTTGGCACAATTTTGATTCCGGAATCGCCTCAAGGACTTTCAGGGAAATTTCTTTTCCGCATTTTTCGCAAATCCCGTATTTTCCTTTTTTCATTTTATTTAACGAAAATTCAATATCGGCTAATTGCTCTTTAAACGACTGCATCAAGGCCAATTGGTTGCCGTACGCCTGGCTTTCATCGGTTTCTTCTTCCATTGAATCAGTGTCGTTTCCAAAATCAGGAACGTTTTTTAATTTCTTGATCTCCGCATCAAGTTCGATTTTTTTATCTTCCAATTTCTTTTTTAGTTTTTTTAATTCTTCTTTAGTAATCATTTCGGCATCGCGTTTAATTTATTTAAACATCAAAGGAAAAACAACATAATAACCCAACAGCCCCAATCCGACAACGCCCGCCAAAATCGCGGCAATAATCAAAATCATTTTTAAAACGCCGCTTTCTTTTGGAGCCGTCTGCTGACTGACTTTCGGAATAATCTCGCCGGCAGAAGAAAAAATCGGCTTTTCAGGCCCCTGGTACCCGGGAATTTGAACGTCAGCAACCTGTTGAGGAATCACTTCTTCATTTTTTTGCACAGAATAATTTGATTTGATGCCTTTGTCAGGCGTTTCTCCTCCTGTTTCCTGAAAAGCCCTGACGTCTGAATCCATTGTCCTGACGTTAATTTCCAATGGAGGCGGTTCGGGAATTTTTTGGTCCTGATTCTGCGGCGGTAAATTTTGGTTTAATTGATTGTCCATATTTCTTAGGATTATAACAATATTTTAAAAAAAATAAAAACTAATCGTAGCCCCAACGGGATTCGAACCCGTGTTTTCAGGATGAAAACCTGATGTCCTGGACCGGACTAGACGATAGGGCCGACTTAACCAATAGCCACCAGTAATTAGCGACTAGCCAATATAAATATAAAAAATCGGCTGTTAAAAATCAATATATATTTATATATTTATTAAATCGTCAATCTTCCACTACTTGATACTAATTGCATAATATTTAATACTTATTGTCATGCGCAGATTTTTTGAATTATTGCCCGGATTGTTGTCCTTGGGCACTCTTATTTTAATAGTTGTTTTGTCAGCGATAATTCCGGAAGAAGTCGCTATTTTTATTATTCTTTTTGACACCTATTGGCTCTTAAAAACAATCTATCTCTCGTTGCACCTTAGAATAACTTTTAAAAAGATGCGGGAAAATTTAAAAATTGACTGGCTTCAAAAACTGACTAACGACAAACAACTAATAACTAACAACGGCCGTAAGTCGTCTGTCGCTCGCCTCGCTGACTCGCCTCGCTATCGCGAGAGCGAAGCGGGAGTTTTGGCCAGCCTCGCCGAGTCTAGGCGGGCGAAGCGGGTAAGTCGTTGGTCAGAAATTTATCATCTCGTAATCCTTCCGATGTATAACGAACCGTATGAAATTGTCAGGGAAAGTTTTGAAGCGCTTATAAAATTAAATTATCCGAAAGAAAAATTTATTGTGGCGCTGGCAATTGAAGAACGCGCCCTGATGTCGGGATCCCGGCAAAGCTCAGGACAAATCCTTCGGCAGGACTCAGGACAAATCGGCGTTGAACAAACCGCCCAAAAAATAAAACAAGAGTTTGGCGATAAATTTCTTAAATTCTTGACTACCGTCCACCCCGATAATTTGCCGAATGAAATCCCGGGCAAAGGATCAAATCAAGCTTGGGCTGCCAAAAAAATAAAAAAACTGGTTATTGACCCGCTTAAAATTCCCTATGAAAATATCTTAGTTTCGGTATTTGACGTTGATACCCAGGTCTTCCCCGAATATTTCGGAATTCTGACTTATAATTTTTTAACCTGCGAGCATCCAGAGCGTTCAAGTTTTCAGCCGATTCCGTTGTTTACAAACAACATTTTCCAAGCGCCGGCGCTGGCTCGCATCATAGCTTTTTCTTCGACATTCTGGCATATGATTCAACAAGCTCGTCCTCGCCGGTTAACCACTTTTTCTTCCCATTCAATGCCGTTTAAAGCGTTAAATGAAATTGGTTTCTGGCAAACAGATGTCGTCTCGGAGGATTCCAGAATTTTTTGGCAATGCTATCTTTATTACAACGGCGACTGGCGAGTGGTGCCCATAAATTATCCGATTTCAATGGATGCCAATGTGGCGCCGACTTTCTGGCAAACAATGATTAATCTTTACAAGCAGCAGAGGCGCTGGGGCTGGGGCTGCGAAAATATCCCCTATCTTCTTGAAGGATTCAAAAAAAATTCCGCCAATAATAAGTTCGTTTCCGGCGGAAAGAAAATTCCTTTTTCAAAAAAATTGTACTGGGCGTTTAATTATATTGAAGGATTTCATTCATGGGCGACAAACGCTCTTATCATTTTCAGTTTGGGATGGCTTCCGATATTTTTGGGAGGCATTGCTTTTAAAACCACTCTTTTGTCTTATAATCTGCCCAAAATAACAAGAATAATTATGGATTTTTCAATGATTGGCATTGTTTCTTCCGCGCTAATGAGTATTGTCCTTCTTCCGCCGAAGCCCGAACAATTTAAAAAATGGCACTATGTTTTGTATTTCATCCAATGGATACTGATGCCGATAACTTTTATAATTTTCGGAGCTGTTCCTGCGCTTGATTCGCAAACACGGCTGATGCTTGGCGGAAAATTCAGATTAGGATACTGGGTGACGCCAAAGCACCGCGAACCCAGCCACTAGTTTTTAGCCACTAGTGATTAAACCTATTGACTATTGGCTAACCACTACCCTTGCTATTCCATATGTATCTGCTGCTGGAAATCTTTTAACTTCTTTAATAATTGCGGATAATCTTTTAAATTAGAATCTTTTGACATTATCATTACCGCGGCTTCGCGCGCTTCCTTTACAATTTCCGGATCCTGTAAAGACCGCATCGCCAAATCGGGAATACCGGTCTGCAATTGGCCTAAAAATTCTCCGGGTCCGCGAAATTCTAAATCCTTTTCAGCCAATTCAAATCCGTTTTTTGCTTCAATCAAGGATTTCAGCCGTCTCATTACCTGCGGCGATTTGAATTCGGTGAATAAAAAGCAAAACGACTGATGCTCTCCCCTGCCGACTCGGCCGCGAAATTGGTAGAGCTGGGCCAAACCGAACCGCTCGGCGCTTTCAATCATCATTATCGTCGCGTTGGGAATATCAACGCCAACTTCAATCACGGAAGTGGAAACCAAAATGTCAATCTTTCCGTCTTTAAAATCCTGCATGATTTCTGCTTTGGACTTTCCGCCCGAAGCGGACCCGCCTTTGGCGGGCATTTTCCCGTGAAGCATACCGACTTTCAAATCCGGAAAAACTTTTTCTGATAATTTTTCATGTTCTTCTTTTACGGTTTTTGATTCCCATCTTTGCCAATCGTTGGCGATTGCCGAATCCATTTCTTCATACGGTTCAATGCGCGGACAAATCACAAAAACCTGCCTGCCTTTTCTAACCTGACCTCTGATGAACGCGTACGCTTTGTCGCGATTTTCCGGAGCCACGATTTTTGTAATAATTTCTTTTCTGCCTTTTGGAAGCTCATCAATTATGGATAAATCCAAATCGCCGAAAACCGTAAGCGACAAAGTTCTCGGAATCGGCGTTGCGGACATTGATAAAAAATGAGGCGCCAGACCGCTGTTGCCGGAGATAAGCTGGGCCCGCTGGCGCACGCCAAATCTGTGTTGTTCATCAATAACGACAAATCCCACATTGTCAAAACTCACACTTTTCTGTATCAAAGAATGCGTCCCGAAAATTATTTTTATCTTTCCTGCTCGGATTTTTTCGAGCATTTCCGGCTTTTTGA
Organism: uncultured Candidatus Saccharibacteria bacterium; assembly: GCA_964362385.1. GTDB lineage: Bacteria > Patescibacteriota > Minisyncoccia > UBA6257 > UBA9933 > CAYIEH01. The sequence goes on along the minus strand of CAYIEH010000007.1, from coordinate 17,783 downwards.
TTTCCGTTTCCAGTCCGTCGCCGTAAAAAATTTTTGTTCCCGAAGAAGTCATTATCCCGACTCCCTGATTGAAATCGCCGAATATTTTTTTAAAACTCTGATAATGCTGGCTTGCCAAAACTTCTGTCGGCGCCATCAAAACCGCCTGCTTGTTTTCATAAGCGGCAACAAGCGCCGCCAAAATCGCGACAATGGTTTTTCCCGAACCAACGTCGCCCTGAAGCAGTCGGTTCATCGGGTGCGATTTTTTAAAATCCCTTAAAATTTCCGCAAGAACTTTTTTCTGAGAAACAGTCAGTTCAAAAGGAATTTTTTTAATCGATTCCTTGATATAATCAACGTCGATTTCAAACGCGTGCGATTTTTGTTTAGCGAATCTCAATTTTTCCCGCAAATTGACCAATTGCAGATAAAACAAATCTTCAAAAGAGAATCTCTCCCGCGCCGCTCTGGTTTCTTTTATATCGTCCGGAAAATGAATTTTGCGCAGGGCTTCGTTTATTCCCAAAATTCCGTATTGTTCCAGAATTTCCTGCGGCAATGATTCTTCCACCGGCTCCAAATCGTCCAAAATCGGCTTAATTAAATACCTGAACGCTTTTGAAGTAAACCCTCTGGTTTCCGGATAAATCGGCACCAGACGCGCCGTATGGCGCGTTTCTTTGATTAACGCGGATTTTAACGCTGATTCACTCGGATTCTCGTCTGCGTTTATCTGCGTTTTATCCGCATCAATCTGCGCTTGAGTAATAAATTCGTATGTTGGATGCGATAAACAAATGCCGCCGTCTTTTGTCTGAACGACTTTGCCCGCCAAACTGACCAAGCGGCCTTTTTTAAAAATCGCAAGCAAAAATCTCTGATTAAACCAAATCGCTTTTATATTTCCTGTATCGTCGCTTATAATCGCCTCAATTATAAACATTCTTCGCTTCCAGGTTTTTCGCGGCTTTATGTCTTTAATAACGCCCTGTATAGTTGCCTGCTGGCCCGGCGCCAAATCAATAATTTTTGAAATTTCCGAGAAATCTTCGTATCTGAAAGGAAAATGCCGCAGCAAATCCCTTACCGTCACAATGTTAAAATGTTTAAGTTTTGTTAAAAATTTCGGCCCAATGCCTTTTATTCCCAAAAGAGGAGTTTCTAAAGAAATCATATAACAAAATTATAGATATTATTTCTCCAAAAACAAAACAGCCATTTTGGCTGTTTTGTTTTTTTATGCCCCCGGTAGGAATTTCACCCCTACACCAATAGTCCAGTATTCTTGAAATAGTGCGAACCGTTTTCGCCGCTTGCGGCGTCGAGGAAAGCCCCCCGCGAAAATCCGAAAATGCGGCGGCTCGTACTGAGCGAAGTCGAAGTGAGCCGCACCGATAACAATTTCAAGTTTTTCTTTGGCGGCAATTCAAGGAGTTGCAAAGCGAACACTACTTAATAAATTTAAAGGTCGAGAGAATTTTATCAGCGTCTTGCTCTAATTCTTTTTCCGTATCAAAATAGCTTGCTCGGAAATAAAAAATAAATGGTCCTCTGCTAAAAATTGTTTCATTCGCTTTCGTACCCGCATCTTCAAAAGAGCCACCGCTTAGATTAATAGTTATCCCGTCTGAACCGTCTACCTTAACAGATGTATAATCTTCATAACCAAACTTGTTATTTATTGTTATGGAAAAAAAACTTGTTTTGCCTCGCCCTTCTGTTTTCAGCCAATCCAGTATACCGACACGGCTGGAGTTAGAAAATATTTTTAGGATAACAAATCCCCCGCCTTCCCGTCCTGGCTGGGAGTATCGTTCGAGCGAAAGGGCGGGTTGTCCCGTACTAAAATTAACATTCGTGTTATCACTGTGGAGAAAATATTTACTTGGATACTTGAACTCGAAGCCGTATTTCGCGTTGCGATATGTTTTCCAATCGGCGGTTTCGTCTGCCGGCACCGGCGTTACTGTTTGCGGTGTGGGAGTTTGGGTTGTACCCGGAGGTGGTGTTGTTGTTTGCTGGGTAACCGGCCTTTGTTCCCTCGTCAAAGCAAAATATCCTGCTACCCCAGCAAGCACAACGACTACGATTATAAAAATTATATTTACAAATCCTTTTTGGTTCATATGATTTATTCTAATAAAAATTAATTTTCGACTTTATGATTAAAAAATTTCTTTCCCCAAAATGCGAAACCGCCAATTCGTTTTTGCCCCCAAAATTCAATACGAAATGGCCGCCGAGCGAAGCGAGGTGGCTTCCTCTGACTTACCTTTTTCTAAAGTGTCCCCTCGAGAGGAATCGAACCTCTATTACGAGATCCGCAATCTCGCGTCCTATCCGTTGAACGACGAGGGGATCATTGGTGTGAGGGCAGGCCCACATCAAGAGCTCCGCAAGCTCTCATTCTATCCATTAAACTATGGGGGCGTATTTAATTAAAAATCTATTATAAAAATTATCTGCGTTAATCTGCGTTGTAATCTGCATAAATCCGCGCGCTTTATTAGAAGTGAATAAATTTCTCCAAAGAATCGGAAAATGAGAGCGAAATTTCTTCTTGTTCTATAAAATTCAAAAGATGGGTTCTGATTTTTTCTTCATCTTCCGGATAAATTAAAATTTTCAAATAAGGCGACAATCGCGAATTGAATTTTAAAATCAATTCCTTAAATTCTTTTTCTCCTTCTCCGGCATGAATGTCAAAATACTGGATTTCGCCGAAAGAATAAAATTTATTTCCCCCTATTTTAAGGCCGCTGGTATCAATTTTAAATTCCCAGATTTTCGGAAATTGATTGGCAAAATAAATAATGACCAGTTCGGCAATAACAATGAAAATCGCGAACAAAAAATTCTTCTGCCATAGGGCAATAGCTATTATAATTATGGAAATGATAAGACTCAGCCAATACCAGGAAACATCTTTCGGCCTATAATTATACTCCGGCGCCTGCCAAACAATAATTTCCTCAATACTTCGACTTTGCTCAGTATTGATCCTGAGTTTATCGAATGGGTCAATCCTTCGACTTTGCTCACCATCAATCATTTCTTTTTCTTTCTTTAAATTCTCTTTTGTTTTATTTTTTAATTTTTTTTTCATTTTTAATGTATCTTAACAAATAAACTCCGAGATAGCGAGACAAACCTGCTTAGCGAGACCCAAAATCCGAATTCTGAAAATTGGCGGTACCTTGCGGTATACGGTCTTTCCAAGACCGCCAGTTATCCCCGGGTTGCGACAATATCCAAAGCGGAGGGTACAGGATTTGAACCTGTGATGCCTTTCGGCAAACTCGCTTTCTCCCGCACAAAGCGGAAGGGGAGGGATTCGAACCCTCGATACCTTGCGGTATACAGTCTTTCCAGGACTGCTAGTTAAACCACTCCTACACCCTTCCGCTTTAAGCGGGATTGCGATTTGTAGATAAAATTTAGCATTCTTTAAATTTTATACAAATCGGGAACAAGCGAGCGCACTAGACCACTATGCGAACCCTCCGCTTTGGATACTTGGGCAACCCGTTAAAAATAAATTTTAACCCGCTCCTGCACCTTTCCAAAAAATTAAATCTTGCCTTCGTCAACCATCCAATTTCTCAACATTGCTTTAAAATTTGCTCGGGAATGACATTTTTCAATGGCTTCGTATCCGCCAATTGCCTCCCTTTCTTCATCTGATTCCTTCATTATATTCCTAAACGTCTCATCAAATTCCTCCCCGCTCATCTTTCCCGCCTTAAGATCGTCTTTGAGTTTTTTAATCCTCTCGCTTTTATCTCTGCAATCACGCTCTTTAAAGAATTGTTTCAGTTTTTCCGAATAACTGCTAAAGTCTTCGGCGGTCAAAGTCCCTTTCTTGAATTTGTCGTATATTATAAAGTCTTCCGGCGTTAATTGCGCCACATCTATATATTTCAAATGCGGATCGTTGTTTTTCTTCTTTTCCTCCGCAATTTCACTCTTTAATTCCTTGATGCGGCCAGCAACAATATCATCGACGTTTATTTCCGATTGCACTGGAATATTTTCTCTTTTTTCTTCTATCTTTTCCATATTATTTCTTCACCTTATGATAAGACGCGACGAAATTTTTGCCAAGCTTCTTTTTAACATCATACATCGCCTCGTCCGCTTCCTCAATTAAGCGAAAAAGATTGATTGACTTTGTTTCTTTATGGCAATAAAGGGCGTTGGCAACGCCAAAACTGGCGGTTGTTCTTATGATTTCTTTGTCCACCTTAAAACGACAGCCGGCTATTTTTCTGCGCAACCTTTCCGCTATTTTTAATCCGTAATTTTCCCCTATTCCGACCAAACCCAAAACAAATTCATCTCCTCCCCATCTGCTTAGAATATCCACATCCTTTGTGTATTTCTTTAAAATTTCAGCGATGCCTTTCATAACTTCATCTCCCGCCTTATGGCCATAAGCGTCATTAACCGACTTGAAATCATCCAAATCAACAAAAACAGCCGTGAAGTCTCTGATTAAAAAAGTTTGACGGTGTTCCTTATGATGATGCAATCCCCATTCAATCGTTCTTAAAAATCCTTCCGCTCTTTTTGTAAAACCGTGGCGGTTATAAAGGCCTGTTAAAGCGTCTATTTCAATCGTTGCCCGCAATTTGCCGACTTCTTTCTTTAATCTATTTACTTCTTTTTTTAATTTTTGGACTAATGACTCCGGCATAGTTCAAATATTAAATCTTCATTCCCATCAGCGCTTTTATGCGTTCTTCTACGGGAGGATGAGTCATAAAAAGTTTGCGCAACCAGGAAATTTTTTCCTTGCCCTTAAAAGGATCGTCAAGCCAGAGATGAGCAGTGGTATTGTTGGCGACTTTCATCGGCGTGGAATCAGCGGAGATTTTTTCAAGCGCGTTCGCCAATCCTTCGGGATACCTTGTTAAAAGCGCGCCGGAAGCATCTGCCAAGAATTCCCTTTTTCTGAAAATCGCCAATTGGACTAAGGTCGCGGCAATCGGCGCTAAAATTGACAATATAACGCCGACTATCATCAAAACAGCCTGAACTTGATTGCCTTCTCTTTCGCTGTCGCGGCTCCTGAAGCTTCCCCAGAAAGCGGACCTTAAAAACATATCTGAAAGGATCGCTATAAACCCGACTAAAACCACGATAACCGTTGACAACAGCATATCGCGGTTGCCGATATGAGACAACTCATGGGCAATCACTCCTTCCAATTCCGAACGGTCCAGTTTTTCCAAAAGCCCTTCGGTTATCGCCACGACGGAATTTTTCGGATTTCTGCCCGTGGCAAAAGCGTTAGGCTGTTTTTCTTTGATTAAATAAATTTTGGGCATTGGCAAGCCCGCGGTAATTGTCAAATTCTCCACAATATTATAAAGCTCCGGCGCGTTTTTCTTTTCAATCGGAATCGCTTTCGCCATCTTCAAAACAATCTTGTCGGAATACCAATAAGCGATTAAATTCATCAGGACGCTGAAAATAACCGCGATATACAAAATTGACGGATTGCCGTAAATTCTGGAAAACAACCAGCCAATGCCGATTACCACTATTAAAAATCCTGCAAATAAAATCCATGTTTTTCTGATGTTTGAATATTTTTGAGAATATAGAGTAGCCATAAATATTTTTTCTTCTTAAATTATAGCAAAAAATTATTAGGGGCGGCAGCGCCGCCCCTTACGGAAAATATGTCAGTTGTAATCCGCTATCCTATAGGATAGCGGATGGTCAATTTATTACTAATAAAATAAACAATGCAGTCTGTGCGTGGCTTCAATAACGCTTTCCGAGGTAGAAAAACAAGCTTCGTTTCCAGCGTCGTATATCTTTTTAAAACGCCTGCTTTCAAACTTTTCTATGTGTTTTTTGCCATGGACGAAAATAGTCGTCCCGCCCTTGGGAATTTCAAACACAAAAATCGTTCCATCGCCCGGTTTTTCAGTTATGCTGTTCACGACTTGTTCAAAATTCACGATTTTGATTTTCGTTTTCAACAATTCCATACTTTCACCTCCCTCAAATGATTTTTTTTGTGCTGATATTATTATATCAAAACTGAAATGATTTGTAAATAAAGCCTCCACGAAAACGGACAAACTAAAAAGCCCCTGATTGGGCATTGAAAAATAATAAGAACGCTATTTCAACGTCTTGTAAAAGGCAATAATCCCATTATTCTCGCCCGCTTTATGGCAACAGCCAGCATCCTCTGATGCTTGGCGCAAGTGCCGGTATGGCGAGGGTCAATAATTTTCGCCTGAGAAGAAACAAAACGCTTCAAAAGGTCAACTTCTTTATAATTAATGTCTTTTAAATTTTGCGAGCAAAAGAAACACTGCATACCGATGTTGTATAAATTTGCGAATTTTTACTGCGAGCGGAGCGAGCAGACTAAAAATTCAGCACCCCGCACATATTGTAGCACAAACCTTGCGTTTACCCAGCCCAGAGCCGCAAGGCGGCTTCTATCTCTGCCGCAATATGTGCGGGGTTCTCTATTTTATGAATTCGCTTCGCTCATATAAAATCGGGACATTGAGCACCCCGCCTTCTATGCCCACGGCCTTTATTATAACTTGATTTGATTGTCTAATTATTTTATTCATATTTTTACTTTACACCTCGCGCTTAAAAGGCGGGGTAAAGATTTGGCAGCCAATCGCGCTTCTTCGCCAAAGGCAAATCGCACTCTTGGGCCAAATTCTTTAAAATGGCAAATCTTCCGGCTTAATCTCTTCCTCGTTTATGTCAATTGCCGGAAGCTCCTCCTTGCCTGGAACGTTTGCCCCCTCATTTGAAGACGTTTCTGATTTTTTAAAACCCTGATTCATCGCCCTTGGGCCTAATTGAACCCTTTCAGCGATGATTTCCGTCGTCTTTTGATTTTGCCCCTGCTGGTTCTGCCAAGTTCTCGTTCTTAATCTTCCTTCAATTAAAGCCAGGCTTCCTTTTTTTAAAAATTGGACCGCGATTTCCGCCTGCCTGCCCCAAACCACTATATTGTGAAATTCAACCTCTTCCTGGCGGCTGCCGCCTTTGTCGGTCCAAACCCGATTTGTGGCTATGCCAAAACTTGAAACCTGCTGGCCGTTGGGAGTAGTTCTAAGTTGAGGATCCGCAGTCAACCGCCCTAAAATAAAAACTTTGTTTAAATTCATAAAATTTGGCTGATTTATTTTTTATTTCTCTTTGTTTTCTAATTCTTTTTGGCTATTTTCTTGAGCTTGCCTAATTTTTTTCCAGTTAGCCTCCTTGATTGGATTGCGATGTTCTCCGTAGTATATATCAAAGCCCACGTCCTTTAATTTTGAATTAATTTCATTGATTGACCATTTTCCGCTGTGTTTAATTTGCATTTCTCTGATTTCCGCAGGGTCTACATGCACCAATGAAAAATCACCGTTGCTATCTATATGATAAAAATCAAATGTGTAAAGACTTGCAACTATATAACCTTGCCCTATCATAGATTGCATTAATTCTTTTATTTCTGGAGAAATATTTTCGGAATTTAACGATAAAATTATCTCTTTATGCTTTTCTATATATTCTTCTAAGTTTTCGACTTCATCCTCTTTATTAACTATTTTTTCCCCATGTTCTCCAAAAAATCTTTTTTCAGTATAGTTTTCCATAGTTTTTGTTGAGTTAGTAAAAAATAAATTTGTCCCGATTTACTTCAGTATTTCTTCTAATTTTTTCTCCAGCAGTTCGTTATCAACGAACTCATCACTGCTCAAATTTTTCTTTGGCGTTTCATCAATAATCCTAACTCTTGGTTTTATTGTTGGTTTTTCCGATTTCTTAATGGCTTTTTCTTCCGCCAAAGACACGGCGGTCAAATTAATAATTAAAAATCTTAAAATTTTTGAATTAAGTTTCAATTTTTCATTCAGGCTTTTTATAACAGAAGGGCTGGCGGAAAAATGGATAAAACCGAAATAAGCCGCGATTTCTTTCTTTATTGGATAAGCCAGATGAATTCTTTTGAATTTCGCTTCGTTTAAAATTACGGCCCCATGGCTTTCCAATAAAACAACAATCTCCTTGGCGTCTTTTTCTTCTCTTAACAAAAATCCTATCTCATAATTTTTTGCTTCCTTTTCCACATTTTCCATAGTTCAAATACTATGACATAACGCTTTAAATGTCAAAATCATCATCATTCACCCCGTTAGAAGCCTATCTTTATATAACTTATAGTTAATTTCAGACAGACTTTTGTTTGTTGGTTATACCCCGTTACTGCAAGGCAGAAAAAAAATTATTTAAAATTTTTTCTGCCAAGGACCTCTAACGGGGTTCATCTTCGTTATTCTCGTTGTCTCCCGGCTGGGCGCTAACATTGAATTCCTTCCGATAACCCGTGCCTGCCGGAATCAATCTTCCGATAATCACGTTTTCTTTAAGGCCGCGGAGTTTATCTTCCTTCCCTTCGGTTGCGGCAGCCACCAATATCCTGTTTGTTTCCTGAAACGAAGCGCTTGACAAGAAACTCTCCGTGGAAAGAGCCGCTTTTGAAATACCAACCAGCAGCTGTTTCGCCCTGGCCGGCTTTTTCCCCCTGGCTTTCATTTCGCGATTAGCTTCAAGAAATTGCGATTTTTCTATTACTTCTCCGACAACAAAGTCGGTGTCGCCGGAATCTTTGATAATGACGCGCGAAAACATCTGTTTTAAAATTATTTCAATATGCTTGTCGTTTATGTTGTTTCCTTCGGTAACATAAATTTTTTCAATTTCATTGATAGCATAACGCTCAACAGCGTCCTTTCCTTTGTATTCAAACAGCTCTTTCAAATCAAGGCTTCCCTCACAAAGCTGATCGCCTTTTGAAATCTTATCATGAGGTTTCACAAAAACTTTTACGGTTCGAGAAATCGGATATTCAATAATTTTTGATTTTTTATTTTTTGAAACTTTTAATTTAATAATTTTCAAATTATCTTCTTCATCAATATTTTCAATAACTCCGTCTTCTTCCGATAAAATCGCTTTTCCTTTCGGAGACCGGGCTTCAAAAATTTCGTCAACTCTGGGCAGACCATGGGTAATATCAACTCCAGCGATGCCTCCTACATGGAAAGTTTTTAAAGTAAGCTGGGTGCCTGGTTCGCCGATAGACTGAGCAGCCACTACACCGACTGCTTCTCCGATTTTTATCGGTTCTCCGCGCCCCAAATCAGTGCCGTAACACTTTGAACAAACGCCGTATAAAGTTTTGCATCTCAAAGGAGAACGGACTTTTATGGAAATAATTGAAGGTTCTTTGGTGATTTTTTCAGATGTTTCTTTGTCAATAATCTGCCCGGCTTTAACTAAAATCTTGTTTTTGACCTTTATGTCCTCAAGCGCTGTTCTGCTGAAAACCCTAAGCGCAAATGAATAACCGTATTCCTCTCCGTCAGCTTTGAAAATTTCAATTCCTTCAGCGGCGCCGCAATCGTCTTCCCTGATTATTAAATTTTGAGAAGCGTCAACCAGTCTTCGAGTCAGATAACCCGCGGAAGCGGTTTTAAGCGCCGTATCGGTCAATCCTTTTCGCGCGCTGTGAGTATTAATAAAGAATTCCAAAACGCTGAGCCCTTCCTTATAAGATGATTTAATTGGCACCTCAATAATTTCTCCGCGAGGATTTTGAACCAGTCCTTTCATCCCAAGCATCTGGACCGCCTGAGTCCAAGAACCTCTGGCTCCGGAATCAACAATGGCAAAAACCGAATTAAACTTGCCGACATTTTTTAAAGCTTCGGGAACAATTTTGGAAATCAAATCTTTAGTTTTTCCCCAGACACCGATTATTCTCTGCCGTCTTTCCGAATCAGTCAGTAAACCTTCCTCATATTGTTGCTCTACGGATTCCACGTCTTTTTCCGCCGATTCTATGATTTTATTCTTTTCCTGCGGCGATACTAAATCATCCATTGCCCAACTGACGCCGGAAATCGTCGCGTAGCTAAAGCCCAAATTTTTAATTTCATCTAAAATATTCCACGTTTTTTCAATTCCGTATTTGTTGATAATATCCGAAACAATCTTGGGTAAACTCTTTTTATCCATCACTTCATTGATAAACCCGAAGTCTTCCGGAAAAACAGTGTTAAAAATAATCCTTCCAACGCTGGTTTCAATAAAGTTGGCTCTGGATACCATCACTTTAATCGGCGCGTTAATGGCGAGTTCATCAAATTCGTACGCTAAAAGCGCTTCTTTAAATGAAGAAAGTGTTTTGCCGCTGCCTTTTCCGCCGTTAATTATTTTGGTCAAAAAGTAGCATCCTAAAACAATTTCCTGAGACGGCTTTGCGATCGGCTCGCCGTTTGCCGGTTTTAAAATATTTTTACTTGAAAGCATTAAATCACTTGCTTCTTTCTGGGCTTCATCGGAAAGCGGCAAATGAACCGCCATCTGGTCGCCGTCAAAATCCGCGTTGAACGCAGTGCAAACCATCGGCGGGATTTTGATTACCAAGTCTTCAACTAAAATCGGCCTGAATGCCTGAATACCCAAACGATGAAGCGTCGGAGCGCGATTTAAAAGAACTTTTTTGTCCTTTATAACCTCTTCTAAAATCGCCCAGACTTCTGCCGGCGCCTGCTCAATTAAACGAGTCGCGTTTTTAATGGTGTGAGCCAGACCGTCTTTAATGATTCTTCCGATAACAAAGGGTTTAAATAATTCAAGAGTCATTTTTTTGGGCAATCCGCAGGTATTGAGCTTTAAATCCGGACCAACCACAATCACTGACCGGCCCGAGTAATCAACGCGTTTACCCAGAAGATTTTGCCTGAATCTTCCCTGTTTTCCTTTTAAAATGTCCGCCAAAGACCTAAGCGGTCTTTTCTGGGCTGAAAGCTGGGCAGTGGTTGCTCCCCTTGAGGAATTATCAATTAATGCGTCAACTGCTTCCTGAAGCATTCTCTTTTCGTTGGTAATAATAATTTCCGGCGCTCTTAATTCCATCAATTTTTTAAGACGGTTATTGCGATTTATTACGCGGCGGTAAAGATCATTTAAGTCGGATGTTGCGTAGCGCCCCCCGTCCAACGGCACCATTGGCCGAAGTTCCGGCGGCAAAACGGGAAGAACGGTCAAAATCAGCCATTCCGGCTTCATTTTGTTTTTAATAAACGAATTGACTAATTTAAGCCGCATCAGCAATTTCTTTTTTCTTACTTCTTCCCTGATTTCTTCCAATTCTTTTTTGGTTTCCTGATCAAGTTTCCTTAAATCAATTTTTTCCAATAATTTTCTTATTGCTTCGGCGCCGCTCGCGGCCTGCAGAACATCTCCGAAACGCCGCGATAAATTAAAATATTCCGCCTCGGAAAGAATTTGCCCTTCTTTCAAAGAAACGATTTGTTCCTTGGTGTCATTCATTACGCTTTCCAGTTCTTTCATTTTTTTCTTTTCTTTTACTTCTTTCTTTTTTGATTTAAACTCTTCGTCCAATTCTTTCAAAACTCTTTTTTTCGCTTCCGAATTGACAACCGTAACGATGTAAGCGGCATAATAAACAACTTTTTCCAATTTTTGGACAGGAATGTCCAAGAACAATGAAACTCTTGAAGGAATGGTTCTTAAAAACCAGACATGGGCGGCCGGCGTCGCAAGCTTAATATGGCCCATCCTTTCGCGTCTCACGCTGGAGTGAGTAACTTCAACTCCGCACTTGTCGCAAACTATTCCCTTATAACGTATGCGCCGGTATTTCCCGCAATAACATTCGTAATCTTTTGTGGGGCCAAAAATCCGCTCGGAAAAAAGCCCGTCTTTTTCCGGTCTTTGAGTCCTGTAGTTTATCGTTTCCGGCTTAATCACTTCTCCGTGAGACCACGACAAAATTTCTTCAGGAGAAGCGACTTTAAGTTTTATGACATTGAAATCTTTGCTTTCCATAAATTCTAAAATTTATCGCGAGACGTTTGAAATTCGCCTGCGCCGGCCGCCGAATCGCAAAATTACATTTTTTCTTTTTCTTCTTTATAAATAATATCCACGCTTAACCCCAGTGCCTTAATTTCATTGACTAAAACATTAAACGCCGCCGGGACATTAGGACTTTTTATTTTCCCGCCCCTGATAATATCCTCGTAAGTTGCCGCTCTTCCGAAAACGTCGTCTGACTTGATAGTCAGCATTTCCTGCAATGTATAGGCGGCTCCATAACCTTCAAGAGCCCAAACTTCCATTTCTCCGAATCTCTGGCCGCCGAATTGAGCCTTACCTCCAAGCGGCTGTTGCGTAATCAAAGAATAAGGGCCAGTGGCTCGCATGTGAATCTTGTCCTCAACCAAATGGTTCAGCTTCATTATGTAAATGTATCCAACGGTAATCGGCTGAGGAAATTTCTTGCCTGTTCTTCCGTCATAAAGAGTTAATTTTCCGTTTTCAGGATAGCCGGCTTTTTTAAGTTCTTCCCTGATTATTTCTTCTGTAGCTCCGACGAAAACCGGAGTGATTGCCCGATAACCCAATTTCTTGGCAGCCAATCCCAAATGAGTCTCTAAAATTTGTCCCAAATTCATTCGCGACGCCACGCCCAAAGGATTCAAAATAATGTCAACAGGAGTGCCGTCTTCAAGATAGGGCATATCTTCTGCCGGCCTGATTTGAGAAATAACCCCTTTATTGCCATGTCTTCCGGCTAATTTATCGCCGGCCCTGATTTTTCTGATTTGAGCCACTTCAATTTGAATTCTTTTGATGATGCCCGGGTCCAGCTTGTCGCCACGGTCTCTGGAAAAAATCTTAACGCCGATAATCCGTCCCGCTTCGCCGTGAGGCAGAACCAAAGAAGTGTCTTTGATGTCTCTGGCTTTTTCCTCAAATATTGCCTTGAGCAATTTTTCCTCGGCAGTCAGTTCAGTCTCTCCCTTGGGTGAAACTTTTCCAACTAAAATATCTCCAGCTCTGACTTCCGCTCCGATTCGTATAATTCCTTCCTCGTCTAAATTTCTTAATTTCTCCTCGGAAACATTCGGAATGTCGTTTGTGGTAATCTCAGGCCCTAATTTCGTGTCTCTGACATCGCAATAAAAATCCTTGATATGAATAGAAGAAAAAATATCGTTTTTGACGATTCGCTCCGAAAGAACGATGGCGTCTTCAAAATTAGCTCCTTCCCACGGAATAAAAGCGACTAAAAGGTTTTGGCCCAGCGCCAAGACTCCGTTGTCTATTGAAGGTCCGTCAGCCAAAATTTCTCCCTTTTTAACACGATCGCCTTTTTTAACCAAAGGTTTTTGGGAAATGCAGGTGTATTGATTTGATCTCTGAAATTTATAAAGTTTATATTCTTTGACGCCTGATTTGGTTTTTAAAACAATGGAATTGGCGTCAACTTCAGTTACTTCGCCGTCTTCGTCGGCGATAATCACTCTTTGGGAATCCCGGGCGATTTTTTCTTCAATGCCGGTTCCAACCAAAGGAGCCTGCGGCTTGATTACCGGGACTGCCTGACGTTGCATATTGGATCCCATCAAAGCCCTGTTGGCGTCATCGTGTTCCAAAAAAGAAATCAAGGAAGTCGCCGGACTTATAAGCTGGTTGTTGTTGACGTCAATGAAATCAACTTCTTCCCTGTTTATGGTCCGCGGCTCTCCCTGAATTCTCGCCTCAACCACTTTATCAATAATCTTTTTCTGACTGTCCAATTTCACGCCTCCGTGGGCAATTTTGTGTTTTTCTTCTTCTATGGCGTTCATCCAAACAATTTCGTCGGCAACTTTGCCGTTTTTTACCTTTGCGTACGGAGTTTCTAAAAATCCGAATTCGCTGATTCGGGCGTAGTTCGCCAAATGATTGACCAATCCGATTGACTGGCCCTCGGGAGTTTCAATGGGGCAAATTCTTCCGTAATGAGTCGGATGAACATCTCTGACTTCAAAACCAGCGTGTTCCCGAGTTAATCCTCCGGGTCCCAAAAGCGAAAGCCTTCTTTTATGTTCAACTTCAGCCAAAGGATTAGTCTGATCCATAAATTGGGAAAGCTGGGACGAAGCGAGAAATTCCGTCATTACCGCCACTAATGGCCTTCCGTTTATCAACTGCACGGGTGAAATTTCCGACGCCTCCGAGGTTGAAATTTTATCCTGGATATTTCTGCGCATTCTGGCAAAACCGACATAAAGGCGGCTCTGAAGCAATTCGCCCACGGCCCTTACTCTGCGATTTCCCAAATTATCAATATCGTCCGGCTGCGCCATATGATTATTGTTCAGCCTGATAATTTCTTTGACTATTAAAATTAAATCTTCAAGATCTATCAGCGTGGATTTTTTGTCTTTGATCCCCAGTCTTTGGTTAACCTTAAATCTCCCCACATTGGAAAGACTGTATCTGTCAGGCCTGTTAAACATGGCGTCAATCAAACTTTTCGCGTTTTCCGGAGTCGCCAAATCGCCCGGCCTTAATCTTTTATAAATCTCCAGGTAAGATTCAAGCGAATCTTTGGCATGATCCTTTTTTAAAGTGGCTTCAATGTATTTAAAAGAACCCTTATCAATATCGGCGAAGGCTTTTAAAATCTTTTCGTTGGTATCCAACGGCTTCTGGCTTTTTGAGGAAAAAATTCTTAAAAGATTGGTAACGGGAGCTTTTCTGTGGCGGTCAATTTTCACTCCGATAAATCCGTCAACTTCGGTTTCAAATTCCAGCCAGCTCCCGCGATTAGGAATAACTTTGGCGCCGAATAATTTTCTGCCCTTAACGGCATTGCCCATAAAATAAACTCCGCTTGAACGAATCAACTGGGACACTATCACTCTTTCTACGCCGTTAATAATAAAAGTATAACGACTGGTCATTATGGGAAAGTCTCCCAAATAAACTTCCTGCTCTTTTGTTTCTTTAGTTTTATGATTGACTAATTTTACTTTTACCCGAAGCGGCGCTTTGTAAGTTAAACCCTTCATCCGGGAAATCTCTTCATCGTATCTCGGCTCGTCAAAATAATGGTCAAGAAAATACAACTCCACTTCGCTCCCGCTATAATCTTTAATGGGAGAAATTTCTTCAAAAAGTTCTTTAAGCCCCTGCTTAACAAACCAATTCCAAGAATCAATCTGGGTTTTGGCTAAAAACGGCTGCTCAACAAAAGAACCCGGATGAGAAGAAAAAATTTTAGCTGAAAAAATTTTCGCCATAAAATAAACTCTCCGTCTTAAACGGTTTATTGGGAAATTGTTATTCTTTTAATTCAGAAAATTAATATAAATATATAATACGGTTTTTATCACGTTCGTCAAGCCCCGTTAGAAGTGCGGCAAAATTTAATGATATTACAATATTTAAAGACAAAAGCCGCCTACTCGCCTCGCTGACTCGCCTCGCTTCGCTGGCGAAGCGGGAGCTTTGGCCAGCCTCGCCAAGTCTAGGCGGGCGAAGCGGGTCGGCTATATACGATGCAATAGCAAAATCTCCGCAACACTTCTAACGGGGCAAACCTTATTAAAGCAACTTTTCTGATTTCGGCCGTTTCTCCAAAAGAGGGTCCAAAATGACAAAATGTCTTTATTTTGTCAAATATTTCACTCTGTTCTTATTGTGTTCTTCCAATGTTTTTGAAAAAATCGTCTTCTTGGTCTTGGGGTCGGATAAATAATACCAGTAATCAGATTTTATGGGATGAAGCGCCGCCGATATTGCGTCTAATCCGGGATTTGAAATGGGAGAAAGCGGCAATCCTAAATACTTATAAGTATTGTAGCGCGAATCTGTTTCAAAATCACTGCCTGCGAGCAAAGGACAATTTACAAATCTGCCTTCGCATCTGGCGTATATTATTGACGCGTCCACTTGAAGCGGCATTCCCTCTTTAATTCTTTTTTCCAAAATCCCGCCGGCTATCTGGCGCTCTTTGGCGTCAATAATTTCTTTTTCCAAAATTGAAGCCAATATCAACCAATTCATATTACCGCCGCCGTTTAAAAAAAGCAAGCTTTCCGGGTATTGGCTGACTTTTGTCTTAAAATTATCCAAAATTTTTTCAATAACAGCCTGTGGATCGGAATCGGAAAAAAAATTATAAGTGTCGGGAAAAAGAAATCCTTCCAGCGAAAAAGCTTTAGTTAAAAATAAATATTTTCCTTTTAATTGGCTGATGTCAAAATTCGCAAGACTCCCTTTTTTAACAATTCTCAAAGAACTTAAATAATCGTCAATTTCTTTCAGCGTCATGCCCGGAGTTATTACGGCGGAAATTTCCCTTGGGCCAACGGTTAAAATTTCAACTATTTTGGGAACTGATTGATTGAAATCTAATTCATAATTGCCGGGCTTGAAAATCTTTGACTTATCGCTTAAAAAGCTGTAAATCTCAAAAATAATTTTTGATTTTATGACTTTTTTGGAATACAGCTCGTCGGCGATTTCCTTAAGGCCCATACCCTGAATAATTTTAACGTTGGCGCTTTGAGAATTCTCGCCTGCTCTTGAGGCGGACTTTAATAATTGAACAAAAGCAATCGCCCCAAAAATTGAAAATAAAAATAAAATCAGCAGCCCTGCCAATAACTTGATTTTTAAATCAGAAAACATAATTTTATGCCTTAATATGGAAATCTATGAATTTCTGGCTTTAATTGACTGAACCATGCCGATTAATATCAACTCTGTTGCCAAATGAGAGCCGCCATAACTTAAAAACGGAAAAGGGACGCCGATAACCGGCAATAATCCGACATTGGAGCCGGTATTAAAAATAAAATTGGCGCAGAAATAAATCGCCGTTCCCAGACAAACAAACCGGTTAAAATTATTTCTCTCTATAACGCCGATGGAAATAATTCTAAAAATTATAACCACGAAAGCCGCTATCATCAATAATCCGGAAATCAGCCCCCATTCTTCAATGACCGCGGCAAAAATAAAATCGGTCTGGGCTTCAGGCAAAAATCCCAACTGAACCTGAGTCCCTTGTTTGAATCCTTTCCCGAAAAGACCCGCTGACCCAATGGCGATTTTTGACTGAATCACATTATAATTTATTCCCAAAACATCTCTATTCGAGAAAAATAATCCCAGAATCCTTTCCTTTTGGTATTCTTTCAAAACGCTGTGCCACATTATTACCCCTAAAACCGCGAATATTAAAAGAGCTATCAGAAGGTGCCTCCACGGAATTCCGGAAACCAAAACAAATCCCAGCCAGATTAAAAAAAGCAAAAGTATTGAACCGAAATCCGGCTGAAGCGCGACTAATCCCGCGGGAATCAAAAAATAAATAAACGATTGAAACAGATCTGAAACGCGCGCGATGCTCACATGCTTTTTTCTGAAAAAATTAGCCAGGACGATAATCAAAGCAAAAGCGGCGAAAACCGAAGTCTGAAACTGAAAGGGTCCGACGGGAATCCAGCTTCTGGCGCCTCTGACTTTAGGGGCTAAAATCAAAGTTAAAACAAGCAGAAAAATTGAAAAGAAATAAATTCCAAGAATCACTCTTTTAAAATTTACGAAGGAGCGCCAGTCAAATTCAATAATAATAATCGCAAAAATTATCCCAAACGCCAGCCAAAGCAATTGCTTCCAGAATAAATTAATATTGGCGCCGAATAAACTTACCAAACCGGCGGCAACCAAAAATAAAATCGCAGAATTAAGTTTCCAGTCAAGATGTTTTAACATGAATAAGGAATAAAGAATTATGAATTAAGAATAAAGAATTTGGGTTGCAAAATCAAAAACACCCTCTGACGAACCTGGGTGTTTTAACTAAATTACTTCTGCATTGTAGCATTTTTCACAATACACAATCTCCGGTCTCTCCGGCGCGTAGGTAGTCTCAAAAGTATTAGGAC
>CAYIEH010000006.1:0-30393 GCA_964362385.1 uncultured Candidatus Saccharibacteria bacterium | reverse complement strand
CCGGCGGACGCGCGCTGGCGGCCAACCCATGTGCCCAGCGGAGCCCCTGCCCCCGGGGCAGCCGCGCCGATGGCACGCGGGGGGGCTATTCGGCGGCCGGCGGGGGCAAGGCGAAGCGGCGTCTGCTCGAAGACTGGAAACGGAAAGCCTGCCCAAGGAAATTGATAAAATCAGGCACGAAATCGTCCGGCTGGAAATTGAAAAATCGGCTTTAATGAACGAAGGAGGAGAAAAATCAAAAGAAAGATTGAAACAAATTGAAAAAGAATTGTCTAAATTAAAAGAAACAAACGACGGACTTTCCGCCAAGTGGCACGCGGAGAAACTGACCTTTGAACAGCACCATAATTTAAAAAAGAGAATTGAAGACCTTAAAAGGCAGGCGGAATTGGCGGAAAGAGAGGGAAATTTGGAAAAAGTCGCAAAAATTTTTTATGGAGAACTGCCTCAGGCAGAAAGAGAGTTTAAAGCTTTTGAAAAGAAATATCTTGAAGAAAAACCCAGGGGCAAAGCCAGAAAAACGAGAAAGACCGAGGAAAGGTTTATTAAAGAGGTGGTTGACGAAGAAGACATCGCGGAGGTTGTTTCACGATGGACCGGAATTCCGATTTCTAAAATGCTTGAATCAGAAGCTGAAAAACTTTCAAAAATTGAAGAAGTATTGTCAAGCAGAGTTATCGGCCAAAGCGAAGGAGTTAAAGCGGTTGCCAGCGCGTTAAGAAGGGCGAGGACGGGACTTTCCGAGGAAGATCGGCCATTCGGTTCATTTATGTTTTTGGGCCCCACTGGTGTCGGCAAGACCGAACTTGCTAAAGCTTTGGCTGAATTTATGTTTAACGACGAAAAGGCGATAGTGAGGATTGATATGTCGGAATATATGGAGCGGCATTCGGTGTCGCGGCTCATCGGTTCGCCGCCCGGCTATGTCGGTTATGAAGAAGGCGGCCGTTTGACCGAAGCGGTAAGGCACAGACCTTATAGTTTGATACTTTTTGACGAGATTGAAAAAGCCCATCCTGAAGTTTTTAATATTTTGCTTCAGGTGCTTGATAACGGACGGCTTACGGATAGCAAGGGCAAAACCGTCAATTTCAGAAACTCAATCATTATTTTGACTTCCAATGTTGGAAGCGAATATTTCCGCCAGATGTCCAAATTGGGATTTGACTTGTCTATGGGCAAAGAAGAAAGCGAACTGGCTGAGAGGGCTAAAAATTTCAAAGAGCAGGTAATGGAATCGCTTAAATCAACGTTCCGGCCGGAATTCCTAAATCGCTTGGACGAAATTATAATATTTAACAGCTTGACCAGAAAAGACGTGGAAACGATTGTTGAAATTCAGCTTGAACAGCTGAAGGAAAAATTAAGGCAGAGAAATATCAACGTCAGTATTGACAATTCAGTTAAAAAATACGTTGCCGATTCCGGATTTGATCCGGATTTCGGTGCCCGCCCGATAAAACGGATGATTCAGAAAGCCATTTTGGACCAACTGGCTGACCGGATTATCAAAGGTAATTTCGCAAATGTTAAAAAAATTAAAATCAGCTTTAAGGATTCCCGCATTGACATTGCGGCCGTTAATTCTTAAATCCCTTGTCTTTTCAGGATTATTGATTTTGGTTAATTGGAAAGGCGGCGTTTTTTGGTTCCTTGTTTTTATTGTTGCGTCGTTTTATTTTTATTTCCGTGCGCCTTTTAAGTGGAAAGATTTTTTCTTTTCTTTTTTAATCCTTTTTTCTTATTCTTTGGCGATTACCGATTATTTGAAAAGCGGTTCTTTGATTATTTTGGCTTCCGCAGTTTTCGGAGCGCTGTTTTTTCTGCTTTTGGGAGTGAAAAATTTCGCTTTCATACATCGGCAGAATATTTTTAATGTCCTTTCCGGGTTCTTGTATTTTATAGTCAGCGTTGCGTTTTTTATCGTTGACAAAAGCAAGAGCTTGAGCTTTCTATTTTATTATTTAATTACTTTCTTCGCTTTCTATTTTATTCTTAAAGAATCTTTTGATTTTTTGCCGGCCAATTTTCCCAAAAGCAGGAAATCATTGATTGTAATAGGAACAACTTTTTTAATTGCGGAATTATTGATCGGCGTAGCTTTGCTTCCAATCGGATTTTTGAATTCAGCCGCTTTAATGCTTTTATTCATATTTATTTTGGAGGATTTTATTTCTTATTATTTAAAAGGCGGGCTTAATCGCCGGATTATTCTGAATAATATCACCATTCTTATGGCGGCTATAATTTTCATTTTCGCCGCGAGTAAATGGACCCCGTAAGGTAGAAATTAGCCACTAGGTGTTAGTGATTAGTAAAAAATAAAAAAGGGGTCGCGAGAACCCTTTTTAAATTTAAAAAACATCGTATAACATTTCGTCATAATATTTTACTAAAGTCAAGCGTAGCCAAAAGTTCAGAAATAAGGTATTATATTCTTAATTTCTAGATTTCTAGTCGCTAATCGCTAGTGGCTAGTGACTGAATTATGAGTAGAGTCATCGCCATCTACAATCAAAAAGGAGGAGTTGCCAAAACCACCACGGCAGTCAACTTGGCGGCTTATCTGGCATTGGCGGACAAGAAAGTTTTGTTGGTGGATTTTGATCCGCAGGCAAACGCCAGCTCGTCTTTGGGTTTTACTCCTGATTTAAATGCCGAGAGCGTTTATCACGGGCTTTTTAATTTGACCGATGCTGAAAGTTTAATAAAACCAACCTCGCTTTATAATTGTCATTTTATTCCTTCAAACCAGCATTTGGCAGGAGCTTTAGTTGAACTTATAGACGTTGACGAAAGGGAATTTCAGTTGAGAAAATTTATAGATAAAATAAAAGACCGATACGATTATGTTTTAATAGATCTTCCGCCGTCTTTGAGCTTGCTTACCATAAACGGTCTTGTTGCCGCGGATGAAGTCATAATACCTGTTCAAGCCCAATATTTGAGTTTAGAGGGATTAAGCCAGATGCTTGAAATTGTGAATATGATAAATAATAATCTTTCTAATAATCTGAAGATTGCCGGCGCGGTTCTTACGATGTATCACGGAGACGAGCAAGTGCTCGAAGAAATTCTGAAGAAATTTAGCGAAAACTTCAGCCATAATATTTTTAAAACCAGAATTCCATGGTCATTTCCATTGGCAGAAGCTCCGAGTTTCGGCAGGCCAGCGGCGCTTTACAATCAAATGTCCGATGGAGCGAAAGCATACGAGGAATTGGCGAGAGAAATAATTAGTCAAGAAATTAGAGATTAGAAATGAGAAATTAGGAAAAATAAAATCCTTATATCTCATATCTTATATCTCACATCTAATCTATGTTAGGAGGCTTAAATTCTTTAATACCCAAAAAATCAGATGATAAATCAAATGGTTTAAAACCAGAAAATATTCAGCCGCAAAATACGGCATTTTCTTCGTTGAAAAAACAAGACGACAGCGCTATGCATACGCATAGCAATGCGGTTGAAAAAGAAGTTGCCGCAAAAAAGCATATTTTTCATCAGCCAGCCAAAAGGACATTTTCTCATGACGCGATTTTTCACATTGAAGTTGATAAAATTCAGCCCAATCCTTTTCAGCCGAGAAAAAATTTTGACGAGGAATCGTTAAAAGAATTGGCCGGCTCAATCAGCGAATTCGGAATTCTCCAGCCCGTTATTGTTTCAAAAATTGAAAAAGAAACTCCTGCCGGAACCGCAGTGGAATATCAGCTTATCGCAGGCGAAAGAAGATTAATGGCCGCGAAAATGCTCGGCTTAGAAAGAGTGCCGGCGATTATCAGAAAAATTGACCAAAAAGCGGAACAACTGGAAATGGCGGTTATTGAAAATCTTCAGCGACAGAATTTGGATTTAATAGAAACCGCCAGGGCTTACGCCCGGCTTCAGGAAGAATTTGGATTGACACAGAGGGAAATTGCCCAGCGTTTGGGCAAAAGCCGCGAGTCTGTGGCCAATGTTTTGCGGCTTTTAAATCTGACAACAGAACTTCAGGAAGCATTGTCAAAAAACCAGATAAACGAAAGCCAAGCGCGGCTGCTTTTATCAATAAATAATCCGCTCGCGCAAAAACAGCTTTTTAATGAAATTTTGGCCAATAATTTAACCGTTCGTGAAGTTAACAGGCGAGTTAAAAGAATAAAAAATTCCGGCCGAGCCGAGGATCAAATTGAAAAATTTTTTGGCGAAAAAGATTTTGAAATTAAAAATCTTGAAGAAAGGCTGAAAGAATTTTTGGGAACCGACGTTAAAATTGTTGTTGAAAACTCCCTATCAGGGTCAAGGAAGGGCGAATCCGGAAAAATCGTGATTGCTTTTTACTCTCCGGAAGAAATCTACGGCATTATTCACAAGATAAATCCGAACGACCGCGATAGTTTTTAACTCGCCCGAGCGTTTTAGTGTATTAGAGCGGCGGGCTGAAAAATTTTAAATTTTGCGCGTAAATCAATTATGAAAATTACCAATTCGGAAATCGCCAAAATTCTTTATGAAATCGCCGGATATTTGGAAATGCAAAACGTGGCTTTTAAGCCGCGGGCGTATGAAAAAGCGGCGGCAGCGATAGAAGAGTTGGACAATGACGTTAGCGAAGTTTATAAAGAAGGCGGATTAAAAGCGCTTGAAGAAATTCCGGGTGTCGGCGTTTCCATCGCCGAAAAAGTTGAAGAATTGATTAAAACTGGCAGGCTTAAATATTACAACGAGCTTAAGAAAAAAACGCCGGTTGATTTGGAAAATTTACTCCGAATTGAAGGATTGGGCCCAAAAAGCGTAAAAAAATTATACAAAAAATTGAAAATTAAAACTGTTGAGGATCTGGAAAAAGCGGCGAAAACGGGAAAAATAGGCAAGCTGGAGGGATTCGGCAAAAAATCAGAAGAAAATATTTTAAAAGGCATTAAATTTATAAAAACATCGGGCAATCGGTTTATTTTGGGTTTCGTGATACCGGATTTGGAAAAAATTGTCGGACGGCTTAAAAAATTAAAAGAAGTTGAACGAATTGATATTGTCGGCTCCGCTAGAAGGGAAAAAGAAACAATCGGAGACTGCGATATTTTGGTAATTGCAAAAAATTCAAGGGAATCCTCCTCTGCCAAGGCTACGGAGGATGAAATTAAAATTTCAGATTTTTTCGTGAATATGCCTGAAGTAGTAAAAGTGTTTGCTCATGGAGAAACAAAATCCGCAATCAGATTAAAAAACGGAATGGATGTTGATTTACGCGTGGTGCCAAGGGAATCTTACGGCGCGGCGCTTCAGTACTTCACCGGCTCTAAAGACCACAATATCGCAATCAGGGAAATCGCGATAAAAAAAGGATACAAATTAAATGAATATGGGCTATTTAGAGTGATAAGGGACAAGCGACACGAGACAAGAATTGTGGGGGAAGATGAGAAAGAAATTTACGAAAAATTGGGAATGGATTGGATGCCGACGGAAATAAGGGAAAATCAGGGCGAGATTGAGCTTGCCCAAGAGCATAAACTTCCGAAATTGATAAATTACGGCGACTTAAAAGGTGATTTACAAATACAAACCAATTGGACGGACGGCGCAAACACAATTGAAGAATATGCGGAAGAAGCAATTAAAATGGGTTTGGAATATATTTTGATTACTGACCACACAAAGCGACTGGCGATGACCGGCGGATTGGACGAGAAAAAATTACTTAAGCAGATGTCGGAAATTGATAAGGTTAACAAACGACTAACGACCAATAACAAACGACTAAAAATTTTAAAGGGAAGCGAGGTGGATATTTTAAAAGATGGGACAATGGATATTGCAGATGAAGTTTTGGAAAAGCTTGATATTGTCGGCGGGGCAATCCATTCGCATTTTAATCTGCCGCGCCATGAGCAGACGAAAAGATTAATAAGAGCGATGGAAAATAAAAATGTTGATATAATTTTTCATCCAACCGGAAGGATTATAAATCGCAGGCCGGCGTATGATATTGATATTGATGAGATTATAAAAACAGCAAAAAGAACCGGCACGATTTTGGAAATTGACGCTTTTCCTGACAGATTAGACCTGAAAGACAATTATATAAGAAAATGCGTTGAGGCGGGAGTAAAGTTGGCAATTGATTCCGACGCCCATGCCATAGCACATATGGGGTATTTGGAGTGGGGAATAGCGCAAGCACGCCGCGGCTGGGCCACTCGTGAAGATATAATTAATGCGTGGAGTTTAGATAAAATGTTGGAAATGTTAAAATAAGCAAAATGAAATTTTTATCGGATTTAAAAAAGAAAGATTTGAAAGGGAAAATTTGTCTTTTGCGGATTGATTTAAATATTAAAGACAGCGAACTAGATAAAAATAATCTGCGAATCCAAGCAATTTTGCCAACCATAAAATTTTTGCTAAAAAATGGGGTGAAAGTGGTGTTATTAAGTCATCGCGGCCGACCCGACCACAAACCACAAACTACAAACCACAAACTAACTTTAAGACCGTTTGTGAAAATTTTTAAAAGCTTATTAAACCAGCAAGTTTATTTTGTTGACTTTAAAAAATTCAATAAGGCTACTATAGCAAACTATAGTATCGTATTGTTGGAAAATCTGCGGTTTTTGAAAGGCGAAGAGGAAAATAATAATAAAGCGGCAGAACTGTTGGCTTCACTGGGCGATTTTTTTGTGAATGACGCTTTCGCGGTTTCGCATCGCGCCAATGCTTCTGTCGCGGCAATTACAAAATTTATGCCTTCGTACGCGGGGTTGCTTTTGGAGAAAGAAATCAAAAATTTGAACAGGGCGGTAAAAGATCACAGAAATCATTTGATTGTTGTTTTGGGAGGTGCGAAAATATCGGGCAAAATAGGCGTCATTAAAAATTTAATGAGAAAAGCCGATTATTTTTTAATCGGCGGAGCGATTGCCAATACATTTGTAAAAGCCGAAGGTTTGCCTATCGGGGTTTCGCTTTATGATGCGGACAAAGTTGATTTTGCTAAAGGGCTTTTGAAAAAATACGGAGAAAAAATAATTTTGCCGGCTGATTATTTTATCAGTGAAAGGCAAATTCGCGATATCGGCCCGAATACGGCAAAAATGTATTCGGACATAATCAAAAAAGCCAAGATAATTATTTGGAACGGGCCGATGGGTTGTTTTGAAAACCCGAAATTTGCTAAAGGGTCAAAAGCGATCGCTAAAGCGATTATTAATAATAAAAAGGCCTTTGCGGTAATTGGCGGCGGCGAAACAGCTTCATTGTTTAACGATGGGCGATTCGCGATAAACGATAAGCGGTTATTCGTATCAACTGGCGGCGGCGCAATGCTGGAATATCTGGCAGGCAAAAAACTGCCCGGAATAGCCGCCCTTAATGGGCGAGCCTCGCCTAAAATATTAGGATGGAAGCTTTAAAATAAAATAAGAAAATTAAACAATACCAAAACCAAACCCCGCAAAATCGCAAGAATTAATAAAAGTTATCAAAAGTTTGGTCTCATTAATGAGACCAGCACAATATAACATTTAAGGTACAAATAAAGTACAAAATAAGTTTAATGAACCAATACCAAAAATTTTACGTAAAGTTTCTTAAAAAATTTTTAAAGCCGCACCCATTCGGCCATTGCCTCGGCGGGGCAAGCAAGCTTCCGCCGACGCTTCCGCTTTGGCGGACAAGCAGGGCAAGTAGGCCGCTGAAAGTTGTTTTTGACTGCTCAAATGGCACTAGCGGACCGATTGTCCGCGGACTTACAACCAACAACCAACGACTAACGACTTTTATAATCAACCAAATTCCAGATGGGAATTTTCCGGCGCACAGCCCGAATCCTTTAGAAAAAAATGCCGCGAAGCAATTGCAAAAAGCGGTTTTGAAAAACAGAGCAGACCTGGGAGTTGTTTTTGACGAAGACGGAGACAGGGCTGTTTTTGTTGATGACAAAGGAAGAATCGCTGACCCTGACGCAGTCGCCAGTTTATTAATTTGGAGTTTAAAGCCGAAGAAAGTTGTTGTTAATGAGACGACAAGTTTATTGATAAGAAAAGAGAAGCCGGGCATGGGATATAAATTGATAAAATCCGAGAATGGAAGTTATTTTATAAAGAAAGCGATAAAAAAGCATAATGCGGATTTTGGGTGCGAGCGGTCAGGACATTATTACTTTAAGAAATTTTTCAATGCGGATTCCGGGATTTTGTCCGCGATAGAAGTTATAAACGCCGTTTCAAATTTGCCATATAAATTTTCAGAGTTTTTGGATTTATCTCCGAAATATTATAGAAGCGAAGATATTAATATCAATTTCCAATTTCCCCGCCAAAGGCGAGGCTCGCCACAGGCGGCAATTTCCAATTTCCAAAGGCTACTTAAAATAATTGAGGGTAAATATAAAAAGACCGCTGTTAATATCTCGCATATTGACGGGTTGCGGATGGATTTTAAAAATGGCATTGCCAGCCGAAGCTTTGATAAAGGCTGGTGGTTTAATTTTCAGCTTTCAAACACTGAACAGATAGCTCGGCTAAACATAGAAGCAGAGAACAAAGAGACACTTGTAAAAGAAAAGGAAAAGTTGTTATCTTTACTGAAATAACAGCGGCGTTAACGCGCAAACTTGATAGAAATTCAACGGGAACGCGGCGGAAATTCGGCCGTGGAACCCTCCGAAGCGTATCCTTTTTTGCTAAAGCTATGGAGCGGAAGATACCCTCCTCCGTTCGCTTCGCTCGCGGAGGAGGGTAAATTTAAATATGAACACCATTGTAATTGACATAGAAACTAAAAATACCTTTTTCGATGTTGGAATGGACAACTTCAATGATCTGGAAGTTTCTTTAATCGGCATCTATTCTTACGGCCAGAACAGATATTTTTCTTTTGAAGAGCACCAGATAAAAGAAGCGGGCGAAATGATTAAAAATTCAAATCTGATAGTGGGATTCAGCATTAATCGTTTTGATATTCCGGTGCTCAAAAAGCATTACGATTTTGATTTGTTTTCAATTCCGAGATTTGATTTATTGGACGAGATTGAAATGAAGCTAGGCAGGAGGATAAGCCTTAATAAATTGGCTAAAATTAATTTAGGAACGGAAAAAACCCATCATAGTCTGGAAGCGCCTATTTTATACAAGGACGGCAAAATTGACGAGCTGAAAGATTATTGCCTTAATGACGTAAAAATCACAAAAGACTTGTATGATTTAGCGAAAAAGCAGGGCCATCTTTTGGTACCGATAAAAGGAACTGACGAATCTGAAAAAATGCCGTTTGATTTTACTAATCTCGCTTTACTTTATTAACGGCTGATATTAACTTAACGCGGTAAACCCCGTTAGAGAAGGGACGCTTCGCGAACATTCAGATGCGGCATTAAATCACCATCTGAATTCTGTCTATAGCCGCCGACAGAGTTAGCGACTTTCTCTAACGCGGTAAATTTAAAAAATGTCGCGGAGTGCGACATTTTTTCATTTGGTTCGCTCGCCGCAAGAAAAATTTTAGTTTTCCTTGCGGACTCGCTGCCAAATGTAATATAATTTTAATTAGACTTAGATTAAGGACAACGCGTCCGTCAGATTGCTATTTTTTAAAACCGCTGATTTTATCACAATGAAAAACGACATAAAAACAACAATTGAAGATTTGTTAAATCAAGGAGTGAGCGAAGTCATTGACCGCGCTCGTTTGAAAAAGCGCTTATTGGGCGGCGAAAAATTGCGGATAAAGTACGGCGCCGATCCGACGCGTCCGGATTTGCATCTGGGACATTGGGCGGGGATGAGAAAACTGAAAATTCTTCAGGATTTGGGGCATAAGATTATTTTTATAATCGGCGATTTTACCGCCAGAATCGGCGATCCTTCGGAAAGATCAAAAACCCGGCCGTCCATGAGCGAAGAAGAAATTGAAAAAAATTCTTTGACTTATTTTGACCAGATAGGGAAAATTCTGGATATTTCTAAAATTGAAATCAGGAAAAACAGCGATTGGTTTTCCAAAATGAATTTGGGAGAAATCATAAAATTGGCTTCTAATTTTACCGTGGCAAGGATAATTGAACGCGATGACTTTCAAAAACGGCTGAAACGCGGCATAGACATCGGTCTTCACGAGCTTTTATATCCGACGATGCAGGCTTACGATTCCGTTGTTTTGGATATTGATTTGGAAGTGGCGGGGAACGACCAGAAATTCAACGTTCATGCGGCCAGGAATCTTCAAAAAAAGCTGGGTAAAAAAGAGCAGGATATTCTGCTGGTTCCGCTTCTGGTGGGATTGGACGGAAAAGAAAAGATGAGCAAAAGTTTGGATAATTATGTGGGGATTACCGATGCCCCGAACCAGATGTTCGGAAAAATAATGTCCATACCCGACGAAATTGTTATGGATTATTTCAGGTTGTGCACGGATGTCGCCGAGGAAGAAATAAATAAAACAGAAAAAGAAATAAAATCGGGAAATTTTAATTGGCGCGACGCTAAATTGAATTTAGCCTGGGAAATTGTAAAGATTTTCCATGGCGAAAAAACGGCGCAAGAAGCGAAAATTTACTTTATAGAAACTTTTTCCCGCAGGAAAATTCCGGAAAATATTCCTGAAGTGGCGGTGAAACAGAAAAACATTAAATTAGCCGAATTTTTGGTGTTATCCGGCAATGCCAAAAGTTTGTCAGATGCCAAAAGAAAGATTGAACAGGGCGGCGTGGAAATTGACGAAAAACGCGTTGATGATTGGCGCGCTATTCTGGACAACAAAAAAAATAACGGAAGTATTTTAAAAATCGGAAAATTCGGATTTGTAAAAATAAAATTTAAAGGAAAATAAAATCTCCACGGACTTGCTTGCCGTTGCGCAGCCGCAGACATTTGCGGCGTTGACTTTTTATATGGAACGTGTATTATTAACAAATTAGCAACTTGTAAAACATCCGTCTTCGGCGGATTAAAGGATAGAAAATAGAATAGCTTTTGGACTGCTTTAAAAAACAATGGCAAAGCCGTTTATATGGGAGGATTATATGTTCAGTATTGATGATTTTTTTGTAAAATCTAAATTTATACAATCAGTAAATGATGGTGATTTAGTAGTAATCTGGCATTCATTATTCGGCCACCCAAAAATTGTTCCTATTGAGACACTTGGATTTCTTGAATCGTTTTCGGAGCCGACAACGATTCATTCACTGCTCGGCGATGAACTGACCGGTGAAGATCAGGAGGCAATTAATGAACTGCTGCGGTGTTATTTTCTCATTCCAGAGAATTTCGACGACCGAGCGTTTCTTGAGGCACAGATACGAGAGCGGGAAGCGGAAATCGTCAACGGTTCGCTGATTGATTATCTCGAACTCATTATAAGTGAGGCGTGCAACTTCCGTTGCACCTACTGTATTCATTTTAATAACTTGGAAACTTCCGACCGCATCAACAACTCCAAGAAATTTATGCGGTTTGATACGGCTAAGGAAACGATAGATCGGTATCTGGAGATTCTTCGCGGACACGGAAAGCGTATTGCCGAAATCAACTTCGGCGGAGGCGAACCGCTACTGGCATGGTTGGTTATTAATCAAGTGCTTAAATATTGCCGTGCCGCTTACAGTTCGGAGTTCAAATTTCGCTTCTCTATCAACACGAATGCTTCGCTTATTACGTCAGAAATCGCCGCGACTCTCAAAGAACATTGCGTCGAAATCGCTTCCAGTCTCGACGGCTTGCACGACGGGAATAATCGTGTCCGACTGACGAAGTCCGAAGGCGGTACATTCTCCCGGATTATACGCGGCTTCGATGTATTAGAACAAGCGGGGCATCCACTCGAAGGCATTGCGGTAACGGTTACTGAAAAGAATTTCCATGAACTCGACGAATCGATCATCGACTGGGCAATTGCCCGTGGCATGAAGAACGTCAGAATTGACATTGACATCGTCAATATGATGGAAATTCCGATTGAAGATATTGTCATAAAGCTGATATGGATTCGGCACTACGCAGCGGCACGAGGTGTTGATGTTCCCGGCTTCTGGTCACGGCCAGCCGAGAATCTCAATGAATCAACGTTAGAGAGTCGCGTTGCGTTCTGTGGCGCAGTCCGTGGCAATAGTATGTGTGTAAGTCCATCTGGGGAAATCTATGGATGCGGCTACAGTACGACGCAACTCGGGAGTATCTCGGAAATCCAATCGTTTCATGCGCCCAGCAGCGCCTACCACCGTTTTGTGAGAGATCATTTCACTGGAGTGATGGAGATGTGCAAGGGTTGTATAATTGAAGGACAATGCGGCGGAGGTTGTAACATCACACAGGAATTTGCTCGGGCGGCAAAAACCACCAAGATCGAGCGAATGTGCGATTTCTACCGCCGCATGACCCAGGAGATTCTCCGAGAACAACTGCGAGGAGCGACGGCTTCAGAGTCAGGATTTCTCCAAACTGCAACAGAAGGGAGGTGAATGCTATGCAGCAGAATCAAACGCGGCTAGCCCTCAAGGTCAAGTCGTTACCCAAGCTGAAGGTGTTATGTACCTGTCAAAAACCAAGCAACTGCCATTAATTAATGGCGAGGAGACTTAATGATTTAATTAAGTCTCCTTTTTATTAAATTAGGATAATGATATTATAAAATATAAATAATGAACAAAATTTCTTTAAGAAAAATTAAGGCATCAGATATTAAATATTTTGCCAAGTGGTGGCGAGATAAAGATTTGCTTAAGTTGACAAGTGGTATTTTAAAATCGATTTCAGATCAAGAGGTTAAAAAATATTTTTTAATGATGGTTAAAAATAAAAATGACCATCATTTTATGATGGTGGCAGGGAAGGAAATTATCGGTCATATAACTTTAGCTAAAAGAAAAAATAGTTGGTATGAAACACAGATCGTAATTGGCGAAAAGAAACATTGGAATAAAGGATATGGAACAAAGGCTATCCAGATACTTATAAAAAAGGCGAAGCGACTCGGAATTTTAAAAATTTATTTAGAAGTTAGACCGAATAATTTAAGAGCTATTAAGGCTTATGAAAATTGCGGTTTTCAAAAAGTAAAAGCAGTATTGTATCCCCAAAATAAATATTTATCCAAAACATTAATGATGAAATTAACTTTGCGATAAATAAAAATCTTCTTGGCCAAATTTCTTTTATTTCCACTATTTTTTGTCTCAAAAAACTTGACATTTTCAAGAGGATTGTTCTATAATTAAACTCAAATAAGCCTTTGGCTTGTTTAATAGAAGATTAACAAAAATAAAATATGGAGGTGGGGGATGAAAAAGGTTTTGATTTTTGTATTGATCGTCATCGCTTTCCTGATGTCAGCTTGCGGCACCACGATAAATCTTAAACCAATAGAAAAGTCTATACCTGATAAAGAATTTCCAAAAATGTTTTTTACTTCAATTGCAATTGAAGTAAAAACAGAGGTTGAAGATTGTCGGGAAGAAATCCAAATGTTTAAAAAGTTTTTAACTAATGAGTTTAAAGAAAGGAAGATAACAGTCGTTGAATCAGAAACAGATACAAAGATGATGGTGGTAATAAAACATTTGAAAAGAGTTTCTAAAACAGGTAGGTTCTTTTGGGGAAGTTTAGCCGGCTCCGCAGAATTAAAAGCAGAGATTATAATAACGAAAGACATCAGCACCTTATCTTTCTTTATTGACACTTCTTCGCAAGGCGCTTCTGGGGTGGGCGATTTTCTTACTGGTTATGGAGGATCTACGGACGACCTTTTAAACCGGACTGCCAAAAAAATTGTTGAGTATATTTTCTAACAACAAATAAAAGCGTTTAGCTTCTATAGCCAAGCGCTTTTTATATTGTGGATAAGTATTATTTACTTTTTAAGTGTAGGTATTAAAATATAAAAATGAGGTATTTCTCTTTTAAATTATTGTCGATTTTTTTAATTACAGCGATTTTATATATTTCTATTCCTGCTCATCAAGTAAGTGCGGGACCAGTATTTGTGTTTGCCGCAATAGTAACAGCAGTAGCGACCACGGCCACGGTTGCCTATGATTATTTTAGTTGTAATTTTAATGTTTTGTGGGGAGGTTGCGGAGGAGATAATGGATCGATTATTGCGCGAAGCGCGTCTGGTTGCGTTATTCCGCTGACTTTTTATAACCCCCGGATGAATCAGGATGTTGAATTGCGCGAGGTTCTTAATCCTGATTATGGCAAGGGAGGGCTGGGTTGTTTCTTTAGTGGCAAAGAAAATTGTTGGAATAGATACCTTTGCGTGCCAAATGCCATAGACGAAACTCAGAGACAGGTGGCAATTTATCGCCTTACTCTGCCGACAAGCGCAAGCCAGAACGCTTTTGGCGAGTGGTTTATGAGTATAGATAATAGCGTTGGCTACGGCTTTAGCGATTACGGGAGTTTTTCAGGTGTTAATAAATCTGATTCCCAGCCTCTTGCCGTTGCGCCGTACGCGAATCTTTGCTCGGGCAATGTTTGTAAATTCGCCGATACAACTGTTCCTCAAAACTCCTATGTCGCTTATGTCGCCAAAATTTTAGGGAATTACACCCCGGGAAATCCTTGGTGGGGTGTTAATACGGGTACTGGAAGCTGTCCTATGGCGCCCAATAAATTTTTGAATAATAACAATTCTACCTGCTCTTATTTGCCGAGTTATCATGGTTATAATACTGCTGGCGGGATTTGGGGAAATAATTGGCCCAGCTCGTGCGTAGTGGATACTCATGCCGGCAATGCCGTTGTCGGTATTTTCCAAACCGGAAACTGTTCTCCTCCTTTGCCCATAAGCGGTTCTTGCGGCAATGCTCCAAGCTTTTGCGAAATTCCCGACAGCGCCAGTCTTTGCAGCGTTGGAACTCTTGCGTCAGCGCCTGTCTTATCAGAATCAACATGGAATTGGACTTGCAACGGATCAAATGGAGGTTCCGATGCCAGCTGCGGCGCTTCGTATTGCCTTCCCGTTGTCGGACTTTCTGCTCCGGCTATAGTTGAATACCCAAACAACATAAATCTTACCTGGACTTCCACGCATGCGGATTCCTGCTCTGCTTCAGGAGACTGGAGCGGTTCAAAATCAGCTTCAGGAACCGAACCAATATCAAAACCCAGAGGCGCGTATACTTTTACTCTTACCTGCAAAGGATTGGGCGGAACATCTTTGCCGGCAAGCGCCACTGTCAAAGTTATAAAGGTTCCGAAATGCTCTTTTTTCCCGACTCCTTCAAAAATCATCCTTCCCCAATCATCAACTCTTTTCTGGTCCTGTGAATACGCGGACAATTGCGCGATTGACCAGGGAATCGGTTCTATCAGCAATACTTCCGGTTCCCATCAAGTCAGGCCGTCCAAGACAACGACTTATACCTTGACTTGCAGCAGTCCTGACGCTTCAAGATCTTACACAGCCAAGATTGACGTGGGAGCCACTCCTGATTTGAAGGAAATTAATCCCCGTTAGAAGGCTTTGACAAAAATAATTTCTTGAACAACACTTGATCTTAATTCCGTTGCCATAGAAAACAAAGGCGCGGTATTATGCGCGCAGCCGCAGACATTTGCGGCGTTGACCACGTAGTAGATTTTGGCTATTCATCTTCGCCAATTGGCGGAGGCGGGACGAAGCCCAAAGCCAAAATTCACCACGGCGTTGACTTTTTTGTAATTTTACATTATAAAAAATCCAGCTGTTCTGAATAAATAATAAAGGAGGAAATCATGAAAAAAGGTTCTTTCAAAAAATCAAGACATTTTGACGGATGGGGAGAAATTTCCGTTTCCCCTAAGGCGATTTTATTCTTTAAAATGCAGAAAATAGCAAAAATGTTTTCTGAAAGGCCCGATACATTTAATCAGGCTGAAATGAAGTTTGTGGGCGAGAGAGGAATCAATGTTGAGGAAGTTATAGACAACATTAAAGAGTTGTTTAATCTTGCCTTAGAGACGGATTTTGCAAGTCCGCCGTGGTTTGAAAGGGCTATAGATGTTGCGATAAGCAATAATCCGATATTGAAGAGGTCGTTGGAAAGAAACGGGGGAGAAAAAAAGGATATTCTAAGGAAAGCTTTATTTTCCTTAGAATGTATAGAGAAATATATGGTTGGCACTCGGCCGTTAGTCCCCAGCACCTGGCTTATTAAAGAAATCGCCGTTGCCTTGTTTGACGGCGCCGTATTGAAGGGCAAGTGATGTCATGTTGTATGACATCGCGCAAAGGAGGGATTTGTGAAAAAGAAAGATAAAGAAGAAGAAGAAAAGAAGAAGATTTGTAAAAAAGAAGAAAAACTGGAGAGTTTTCAAAAGAAGCAACAAGCCGTAGGGCTTGGCGGAACTAAATTATTTGAAGATAAATTCCGCCGCGGAATTGCGGGACTAGACTGAACAAAGGAATTATTTAATGGCGAGGGGCAACTCTCGCCATAATCTTTTTAATATTTTGTCCGTCTATCGCGGAAGTAGACTGGTTTAGTTGACCCAGTTGATTTTATTTTTTAGAAATGTTATTTTAATTTTACCCTGAGCTCATCGAGTCTAAGACTCTCTAAGTCGAATGGCTTGCCGAAGGGTTGGAAATGAAAAAACATCCCGGACTAATTTTAGCGCTGTTGATAATTATGGCTGTTGCGGCCTTATTTTTTGTTTTACCGACGCAGAAAAAACCGATTAGTTATGTGAATAGTCTGCGGCAGTGGCGTTTGGGTTTGGATTTGGTTGGCGGAACTCATTTAGTTTATGAAATTGATGTGAGTCAGATTGATTCTAAGGACCGCGATTCGGTAATGAACGGCTTAAAAGACGTTATTGAAAGAAGAGTTAATTTATTTGGAGTCAACGAGCCCCAGGTGGTTTCCGCGAAAGAAGGCGGGGCTTACCGTTTAATCGTTGAGCTTGCGGGCATTAAAGATGTTCAGTCAGCTATCAACCAGATTGGTTCAACGCCGCTTTTGGATTTCAGGGAAGTTATGGGCGCCGGCACTTCAACTCAATTTATCGCGACATCGCTTACGGGCAGATATATCAAGGGCGCCCGGGTTGATTTTGACCAAACCACAGGCGTTCCGCAGGTTAATCTGGAATTAAACGACGACGGGGCGAAAATTTTTGAGGATTTGACCGCGAAAAATATCGGCAAGCCGTTGGCGATTTTTCTTGACAACGAGTTGATTGAAATGCCGACTGTGAGGGAAAGGATTTCAGGCGGCAAAGCGCAAATTACCGGCAAGTTTTCTGTTGACCAGGCAAACATGTTGGTTGAGAGATTCAACGCCGGAGCGCTTCCGGCGCCGATAAAATTAGTGAGCCAGCAGACCATCGGCGCGAGTCTTGGCCAGGAATCTCTGAAAAAAGCGGTTTATGCCGGAGCGCTTGGAACTTTGGCTGTGATTATTTTTATGCTGGCTTATTACAGGAAGTTCGGCATTTTTTCGGCAATCGCTTTGATAATCTACATAATTTTAACGGCGGCGATTTTCAAGCTGCTTATCACAATGACTTTGGCTGGCATTGCCGGCTACATCCTTTCAATAGGAATGGCGGTTGACGCCAACATCCTGATTTTTGAGCGCACCAAAGAAGAAATTAAAAAAGGGCTGTTAAAAGTTTCAGCGATTGAAGAAGGTTTCAGGCGCGCCTGGCCGTCAATCAGAGATTCCAATGTTTCAACAATAATCACCTCGGTCATTTTATATGAATTTACTTCAAGTTTTGTCAGGGGATTCGCATTAACGCTTTTGATAGGCGTTTTGATAAGCATGTTTTCGGCAATCACGGTGACGAGATTATTATTAAGGACATTTATGAAAAAGTAATGTAAAATTAAAAAATCAAAAATCAAAATGACAATGTAAAATTAAAAATTTGAATTTTAAATAATTTCAACATTTTAAACTGTCATTTTACATTTTGAGATTTACATTTTAAATTTTTAACGTGAACATAATCGGAAAATCTAAAATATTCTTGTCAATTTCGGCAATTTTAGTGGGTTTAAGCATCATTGCGATTTTGTTTTTTGGTTTTAAATCCGGAATTGATTTTAAGGGCGGAACATTGTGGCAAGTCAGGCTTGCGGCCGGCGACCAGCAACAAACAGCGGATAAATTGAAGGAATTTTTTGAAAAAGACATAGGTATGAAAAATGTCGTTATTTTCCCCGCGGCAGACCAGAATTATTTAATTCGCATTGAAAGCATTTCCGAGGAGAATCATCAGCAATATTTAAATTCCTTAAAATCAAAATTCGGAAACATTGACCCCGTTAGAGACCGCCCTGCCGAAGGCACAGCTACGACCGCCTCGGGGCGATCTGTTTCTAACGGGGTTGAAGAGCTTCGTTTTGAATCCATCGGCCCGACTATCGGAAAGGAATTGGAGAATAAAGCTTTATGGGCAATCGCGCTGGTTATTTTAGGCATCTCGATTTACGTTGCCTATGCTTTCAGGAAAGTTTCTTATCCGGTGAAATCCTGGAAATACGGGATAATCACTTTAATCACTCTTTTCCATGACGTGGCAATTCCATCGGGGCTTTTCGCTGTTTTGGGATGGAAGCTCGGAATAGAAATTGACACTAATTTTATTGTGGCGCTTTTGGTGATAATGGGGTTTTCGGTCCACGACACGATTGTGGTTTTTGACAGAATCAGGGAAAATCTCATAATTTCGCGGATAAACGCGAAATTTTCTGAAATCGTAAATAACAGCGTTAATCAAACCCTGGTGCGTTCCATTAATACGTCCTTAACCGTTTTGCTGGTGCTTCTGGCGTTGTTTTTATTCGGACCTGTTTCTTTGAAGTATTTCATACTGACGATTTTGGTGGGAATTATAGGCGGAACCTATTCTTCAATCTTTGTCGCCAGTCCGGCTCTTGTCATAGTTAATCGCATGGGGGAGTCGTCAAAGTAATTTTCGCCCCGTATTTATCCACGGGCGTCTCTATTGACAGGGAAGTATAAATTTGGTAATGTTTAATCATGTTAAAAGCCAGTCTAATTATCAAAAATTTACTGACTGATCTTTCTCCTCGGCAAAAGGAGTTTTTAGAAGAGAGATTCGGATTAAATGACGGCCAGAAAAAGACTCTCCAGGAGCTTGGCGACAGGCATAAAATTACCAGAGAAAGAGTCAGACAGATTGAATCCGAAGCCTTGAAGATCGCTTTTCAGAATTTCAAGAAAAGCGACGGCGTGAAATTTGTTGATATATCTAAAAATCATCTTAAATCCTTGGGAGGAGTCAGAAAGGAAGATGATTTTGTCAATGATCTTAAATACGTGACAGGCGACAATTCTCTGAATAAAAGCCAGCTTAAGGTTTTATTCGCTGTTGCCGGGAATCCTATTTTTTACAATGAGGATGAAAATTTTCACGGCTTTTGGTATCTTGACAGGAATTTTTTGAAAAAAGCGGATAATTTTGTTGGAAAATCGGCAAAGTTTTTTTCTTCAAAAAAAGAAGATTTAATTTCCAAAAACAAGTTGGGCGATTTTTTGGCTCAGTTCGTTAAATCGTACGGCATCAAAGAACCGGTTGCTTTAAATTATCTTGCGGTTTCCAAAAAATTCGGCGTCAATCCGTATAATGATTTCGGTCTCAGCCATTGGGAAGAAATCAATCCGAAAACAGCGAGATCCAAGGCTTATTTAATTCTTAAAAAAAATACAAAGCCGCTGCACTTCAGAGATATAGCGGATGTGATTAATAAAACGGGGTTTGATAAAAAACCGGTCTACGCTCAGACGATTCATAATGAATTGATAAAAGATCCGAGATTTGTTTTGGTGGGAAGGGGAATTTATACGCTTAAAGAACACGGCTATTTTCCGGGAACCGCAAAAGACGTTATCCGTAAAATTTTAAAGGATAAAGGGCCGTTGCAGCAAAAGCAGATTCTTGAATTAGTCGCCCAACAGAGATTTTTAAAGGAGAATACAATCCTTTTAAATCTTCAAAACAGGAAGCAGTTTAAAAGATTGCAGGATGGGCGCTATCACTTGGCTTAATGCGGCCTCTCAATACACATGCCCCAAGCCATTTTTGACTCATTTTTTTCTATTTACGATTTTACAATTAATTCGGGTACGATAACAACAATTTTGGGCTGGATAATCGGCCTTATTTTATTATGGATTTTATTTAGGATTTTTGTGGATTCGTGGCTTTTTTACAAGCGTTCAATTTTTAAAAATTCCATAGAATGGGTTCTTCTGGAAATCTTGATTCCCCGCGAAGTCAATAAAACTCCTCAAGCTATGGAGCAGTTTTTTATGAATCTTCACGGGCTAAGAAACGCAGCAGGCAATTTTCTTGAAAAATATATTGATGGCGAAGTAACGATGTGGTGGAGTTTGGAATTGGCAAGTTTTGGAGGCGAAGTTCATTTTTACATCAAGACGCCGAAAAAACATAAAAAAATGGTGGAAGCTGGTCTTTACGCCCAGTACCCCAATGTGGAAATTATTGAGGTGAAAGATTATATGGATGAATTTCCCAGAGACACGCGCGAAATTTACAGGAATGATTTTAACGTATTCGGAGGAGAATTTATTTTAAAAAAAGAAGACGCTTATCCCATCACCACTTATGAGAAATTTGAATTAACCAAAGAAGAATTGGCGATTGACCCGATTTCCGCGCTCGTGGAAGTTTTATCCAATATCCATAAAGAAGAAAAGGTTTTTATCCAGATTCTTATACGGCCGGCCGGAGACGAATGGCAGAAAGAAGGCAAAAAATTGGTTGATAAATTATTGGGTAGAAAAGAAAAGACTTCATCGCCAAGCGGCGTCAGCGGCCTTATGGAGTGGTTTAGAAATCTTTTATGGGCGCCGGTAGCGCATCCCACATGGGCTGGAAAAGGGGAGGAAAAAAACGGAGCCAAAGAAGAAAATCAGAATATTTTGGCTAAATTGACACCCGGGGAAAGAGACACGATAAAAGTGGTGGAAGAAAGTCTTTCAAAACCGGGCTTTGAATCTTTGATAAGATTTATTTACTACGCTCCAAAGTCCATATTCAGCACTAATTTTGCGAGGAGAGGAATTCTCGGCGCTTTGAATCAATACGCTTCCCCGCAGTTGAATTCTTTCGGGGGCAATCCTTTCGTGGAAACCAGAAGCCGCTGGATTTACTTCCCGTATCTTTTTGTGCCTCAAAGGGTTGAAGCCAGGAAACAAAGAATTCTTTATAATTACCGCAACAGGAAATTGCCTGAAGAATCGTCATGGGCCAAGCTTTCAACTTCCCATCCTTTAAATTTCAATTTTAAGTCAAAAACTTATATTTTAAACACTACCGAGGTTGCCACTATATTCCATGTGCCGGCAGAAC
The DNA here is from genome assembly GCA_964362385.1 of uncultured Candidatus Saccharibacteria bacterium. Lineage (GTDB taxonomy): Bacteria > Patescibacteriota > Minisyncoccia > UBA6257 > UBA9933 > CAYIEH01. The sequence goes on along the minus strand of CAYIEH010000006.1, from coordinate 9,082 downwards.
AGGTATTGACCGCTCCTCACGTTAAGCGGTCAGAAAGCAAAAAGATGGGACCTCCGGCCGGCTTGCCCATATTTGATGAAGGAAGCGAATAGTGAATTAAATAGCAAAGAGCGAATGGCAAATGGTGGAAGGCAAATGGAAAATAGCAGTTTCCTTATACGGCGCTGGTTTTATTAATAAGACCAGCGCAAATCAGATACATTTACATTAGAAATAAGTTATGGATATTATTTTCCCGATTCTTAAATTTATAATTTCTTTTTTGTTGATTGCTTTAACGGCAATAATTTTTATTCTGATTTTAAAAGGCTTGAATTTTCGGACAAAAATCCGCATTCGTGAAGGCATGAATGTTCCCAAAAAAAAGGATGATGTTTCCGACGCTCAATACACGGAAATTATGCGTCACAGGGAAATTTCTCGCGGGAAGTGGGAAAAAATTCTTGAAAAAATTAAATCCGGAGATGAAAGGGACTTGAATCTGGCGATTATCAAGGCCGACAGCTTGATAGACGATATTTTATGTTTACATGGATGTCCGGGAAACGACATGGGCGAGCGTTTGAAATCTTTAAACCGCGACGATTATAAGCATCTGGACGATTTGTGGGAAGCGCACAAGGTCAGAAACAGGCTTGCGCACGAACCGGATTATCATATAAATAAAGACGAAGCGAAAAAAGTGATAAATTTATATCACGTAGCGCTTGAAGAGCTTTTGTCCAAAGAGTTGGAATCGGTGTGATGCGGAAAGTGGCCCGCTTCGCCCGCCTAGACTCGGCGAGGCTGGCCAAAGCTCCCGCTTCGCCAGCGAAGCGAGGCGAGCGAATAGCAAAGAGTAAATAGTTAATTGGAAGAGATTTAGGGCATAAAACTTAAGAAGTAAGATTTAAATTAGTACCCGTCAGAAGTGGTATATTGTTTACTATAGTTTGCTATAGTAAACAATAAATAGAATTATGAATTCCGAAACAAAAATTTGTCAAAATCCCGCAAAATCGCAAGAATTAATAAAAGTTATCAAAAGCCTGGTCTCATTAATGAGACCAGCGGGCGTTAACTAAGCGTTGGATTATGGAATATCAAAGCGAAACAAAACAATGTCAGAATTGTCATAAGGACTTTATTATAAAACCTGAAGATTTTGAATTTTACGAAAAAATCAAAGTCCCGGCGCCGACTTGGTGTCCGGAGTGTAGGATGATGAGAAGGATGTTTCGGAGAAATGAAAGTATTTTATATAAGCGTCCCAGCAGTAAAAGCGGGAAAATGATAATTTCTATGTTTTCCAATAGCGCTCCAATAAAAGTTTGGGAAAGAAATGAATGGTGGGCTGATGATTGGGATGCTTTAGATTTTGGGCGAGATTATGATTTCTTCCGGACATTTTTTGATCAATTTAAAGAATTAATGTTAGAAGTGCCATTTGCGGGGCGGGCCGTTGTGAGTCCAATAAACAGCGATTACACGAATTGGAATTCATATTTGAAAGATTGTTATTTAGTGATTGGCGCGTCAAATTCAGAAAATTGTTATTATTCTAGAAATATCTCTAATGTAAAAGATTCTTACGATAGTGGAAATATAACAAACGGAGAAGTTTATTACGAAAGTTTTTTTAATAAAAAATGTTATAAAGCGCTGTTTTCTTCTTATTGCGATAATTCGCAAAATATTTTTTTCTGTAAAAATTGTGTTGGCGTCAATGATTGTTTCGGATGTGTCGGGTTGCGCAATAAATCTTATTATATTTTCAATCGACCTTACTCAAAGGATGATTATCAGAATTTTATAAATGGCTTGAATTTAGGGTCTTTTGGATCCATTAAAAAATTAAAAGAAAAAATTGAAAAATTTTGGTCCGAATTTCCAGTTAAAAATATGCACGGTCGGCAAAATATAAATGTTACAGGAGATAATATTTATCAATCAAAAAATATTAAAAATTCTTTCATTATTGAAGAAAGCGAAAATCTTAAATATTGTTTTGAAATTCTTTTTAACGGTGGCGCTAAGGATTCTATGGATTATCACCGGTATGGTTTGGGCAGTGAATTGATGTATGAATGCATTGTTTGCGGCGATAAAGCGTATAAATCTAAATTTTGTTCCAATTGTTACCCAAGCCCAAGAGAATTATCTTATTGTTTAACTTGCGCATCTTCGGCTAACTGTTTCGGCTGTATTGGCCTCCGTAACAAACAATATTGCATCCTCAACAAACAATACACCAAAGAAGAATACGAAGAATTAGTTCCTAAGATAATCAAACATATGGAAGATGTGCCATATGTTGACAAAAAAGGCAGAGTATACAAATATGGCGAGTTTTTTCCAGCAGAATTGTCTCCCCTTGCGTATAATGAAACCGTAGTCCAAGAATACTTCCCTCTAACCAAAGAACAAGCCATAGAGAAAGGTTATAGTTGGAAAGACCCAGAAGAGAGAAATATCAATATAACAATCAAGTCAGAAGATCTTCCCGACCATATCAAAGACGTAGACGATTCCATCCTCAAACAAATAATAGAATGCCAACATAAAGGAACCTGCAATGAACAATGCACCACCGCTTTCAAAATAATAGAAGCTGAACTTGAATTTTACCGCAAAATGAATCTTCCCTTGCCTAGATTTTGTCCCAATTGCCGCCATTACCAGAGAATTAAACAAAGAAATCCTATCAAGTTATGGAAAAGAACCTGCCAATGCGCTGGCACAAAGTCAGAAAATGGAATCTACCAAAACACCATTGTCCATGCTCACGGAGAAAACCCTTGTCCCAATGAATTTGAGACCACTTACGCTCCCGAGAGACAGGAGATAGTTTACTGTGAGCAGTGTTATCAAGCGGAAGTGGTATAATTAAAGAAATGCCGAAAGAAGGGAAAATACAAATAATTAAATACGCGCCGCCGCCGCCGGATTTGCCTGTATACGGCCAAGTTGATCCGGCTGATGTTTGTTTTTTTGGACGGACCAATTATGAGTCCGGTTTGGAATCCAAGAAATTTATTTTTGGCATAAAAAGAAATGACAGAAGAAGGCATTTTTACATAATCGGAAAATCCGGAGTGGGAAAATCAAAAGCAATGGAACTGATAATAAGGCAAGATATCGTTTACGGGCACGGCTTGTGCATCATAGATCCTCACGGAGACATTATTGAAACTACGCTTGAATTTATTCCCAAAGAAAGAATAAAAGATGTTGTTTTGATAGACCCTTCTGACGTAAATTTTCCGGTTTCTTTCAACCCTTTGATTAATGTTGCTCCAGAATTAAAACATCAGGTTACGCAGGGCTTGATAGAGGTTTTAAAAAAGCAATTTGGCGCAAACTGGACGCCGCGCTTGGAACACGTTTTCCGCTTTACTTGTCTGGCGCTTTTGGATTATCCGAATGCCACAATGCAGGGCATGATAAAAATTCTTACGGACAGAAATTATCGCCAGAAAGTCGTGGAGTATATTCAGGACGAAATGGTCAAACGATTCTGGGCTATTGAATTCGCGGACTGGTCGGAAAAATTTGACACAGACGCCATTATTCCCTTAGTCAACAAACTGGGTCAGTTTTTGTCCAACCCTTTGCTTCGTTATATTTTCGGACAAAAGGACAATAAGATTGATATTGAAAAAATAATGAATGAGCGGAAAATTTTGCTTATCAATCTTTCAAAAGGGAAATTAGGAGAAGAAAATTCCGGCTTTTTTGGTTCAATGTTTATTACAAAAATCTATCAAGCGGGTATGGCAAGGGCCGCTATGCCGGAAAAGGACAGGAAGGATTTTTATTTGTATGTCGATGAGTTTCAAAATGTTGTTACAGATACTTTCATCAACATTCTTACGGAAGCTCGTAAATACGCAATCGCTTTAACTGTGGCGCATCAGTATAGGGCGCAATTGCCCCAGCAGATTATGTCGACTATTTTAGGAAACGCGGCGAACATTATGGTTTTCAGGGTTGGGGGAGAAGACGCGTATTTTTTGGAAAAAGAAATGACGCCGATTTGCAAAGCTTCGGATATGATAAATCTTGGCATGCAGGAGTTTTACGTGAAAATGATTATTGACGGAGAAGTTTACGATCCGTTCTCCGCCGAAACTTTGAATGTTAAACCGCCGACACACCCGTCATATAAAAGCGAAATAGTAAATTATGTCCGTGAAACCTATTGTCTTCCCTTGGAAGAAGTGAGGCAGAGAATTGCCGAGGAAGAAGGCCTTGTTTCTAAACCAAATTCTTCATCCGGCCAGGAAGCCGAATCAAAAAAGGTCGAAGAAGCTAAATCTTCCGTGGAAATTTTATTGCCCCCGGAAGAACCGATAGTGTAGGAGTAATCGCTAATAACGCGGATCTAAAGTTAATAACGCAAATAAAAATTCGCGATATTAAAATTCAATTAGCGATATTCGTAAATACTCTATGGTACTCATCCACGTAACTTATCCAAATGAAGAAGAGGCGGGTAAGATCAGCAAAATAATTTTAGAAAGAGGGCTTGCGGGAACAGTGGATTTATGGAGAATGAATTCTTTACAGATAGATATTCAGACCAAGGAATTGATAAGCGCTCCCGGGATAGCATTGCTTATAAAGACGGTTGAAGCCAAAGTGCAAGAGATTGAAAATCTTATCCACGACCATAATCAGCATAAAACTCCGCCCTGTATTGCCGTTATAAATCTTTTCAGGGTAAACCGCGAGTACAAAGAATGGCTGCAGGCGTGCATTAGATAGCCGCTAATGATTAGCCAATAGCCGCTAGTTAATAGGAATTTTCCGAATAATTTTTATGTCCAAAACCCCAAATTTTGATAAAGCATTAGCGGAGATTTTAGATAATCTTCAACCTCATACGAGGCGGTGTTTGCAATGCCAAAAAGATTTTGACATCTTTGCCGAAGACATTGAGATGTATAAAAAACTTCAGGTACCGCCGCCGAAATTATGTCCGGATTGCCGAATGCAAAGAAGGATGGGCAACGCAATCCATTTTCTTCCAATATTTCGTAAAAAAACTTGTTCAGCTTCCGGACATTCGGAAAAATTGATTTCAATATATTCAGAGAAAAACCCTGTAAAAGTTTATGACGATGATTATTATAATTCCGACCAATGGGATGCTTTAAATTTTGGACGAGACTACGATTTTTCAAATAATTTTTTTGATCAGTTTAATAATTTACTTTTAAATGTTCCTCATCAGGCCTTACAGCGTGATTTTAAGAGTGCTGGGTGCGAATATACAGTGAGTGGCACTTCTTCTAAAAATTGTTATTATGTGTCCGGTCCGTGGTTTTCTGAAAATGCTTATTATGGGCGATTGCCTTCTTATTCTAAAGATTGCATTGAATTTTTAAATGTTAGTAATTGTGAAGGATGTTATGAGGGCGTTGAACTGGATCATTGCTACAATTGCAAATTTTGCCGTAATTCTTCTAATTGCATAGACAGCCATTTCATTTTTGATTGTAAAAATTGTTCTAATTGCTTTGGATGTTTTAATTTAAGAAATAAGCAATACTATTTTTTCAACGAGCAACTTAGTAAGGAAGCATATGAAGAAAAATTGAAAAGTATTGATTTAGGCAAGAAAAGCGTTGTTGAACAATTTAAAAATCAATTTGAGGAATTATTAAAAAAAGCTATCAGGAAAAATTTAAGCAATATCAAAGCAGAAAACTTCGTAGGAAACAATTTAAAAGAATGTAAGAATTGTTTTTGGGTTTTTGAAAATATCGGAGGGCCAACTGAAAATTTGCGCTATTGCCAAACTCAAGAAAAAAGCAATAACTCAATGGACTTTACAGGAGGTTCGCTTGCGAACCATATTTATGAATCCGCGAGGGTTTTTACGGGAAGTTCGGTTAAATTTTCACTTATGCTTAGAGTCGTGCAAGAAATGGAATATTGCGCTGATTGCAATAATTGTTCTTATTGTTTTAGCTGCGTCAGTTTGAAAAATAAGAAATATTGCATCTTTAATAAACAATATGACGAAGAAGAATATTGGCAAAAATTGGATAAAATAAAGGTAAAAATGTTAAAAGATGGCGAATATGGTGAATTGTTTCCTTTAGTTAATAGTATTGTGCCTTATGCTGACTCCAATGCCTCTATCGAATTTTATTTACCAAAGGAAGAAATTATAAAAAATGGCTGGCACTGGGAAGATGATGAAAGCGGTGTTGATTTGTCAAAATTCCAAACCATTAAGGCGAGTGATTTACCTGATGACATAAAAGACGTTTCAGACAATATTTTAAACAAGGTGATAGTTTGTGAAAAAACAGGTAAGCCTTTCAGAATCACAAAATTTGAACTAGATTTTTACAGAAAAAAAAATATTCCGCTGCCGAGGATTCATCCACTTCAAAGAATTAAGGATAGATTTGAACTTCGTCATCCATTTAAGCTTTGGCAATATCCTTGTTCTAACTGCGGGCAGACGATGTATTCCGGCTATGACTCGACTAAGAAGTATAAAGTATATTGTGAACAATGTTATCTTAAGGAAGTAATATAAAGCCATGTTTAACACCCCAAATTTTGATAAAGCATTAGCGGAGATTTTAGATAATCTTCAACCTCATACGAGGCGGTGTTTGCAATGCCAAAAAGATTTTGACATCTTTGCCGAAGACATTGAGATGTATAAAAAACTTCAGGTACCGCCGCCGAAATTATGTCCTGATTGCCGAATGCAAAGGCGATTTGGATTTTATAATAACATTTTAAAATTTCATAAAAAAGAATGCGCGGCGCATGAAGGCGAAAACGTAATTTCAACTTTTCATTCGGAAAGTTCGTATAAAATTTTTGATTTAAAACACTGGTGGTCGGATAAGTGGGGAGGAGAAGAATACGCTCAAAGCGCGGACTTACGCGGAAACGAAAATTGGTCGTTTTTTGAGCAATTTAAGGAATTTATGCTTAAAGTTCCGCAGCCAGCCATAACCCATTATTGGAAAAATGTTATTGACAGTCCTTACACGATTTCCATTATTGACTCAAAGAATTGCTATTATTCTTCGGTGGGAGCGTATTTGGAAAATTCTCATTACATGTATTGGGCAGGGTCATCAAGAGATTCCATGGATTGTTTAAACAGCCAGGATTTGGAAAATTGTTATGAAAATATTTATAGCGATAAGATGTTTAATTGTAAATTTTGCAATGATTCAGAGGAATGCATTGACAGCGCTTTTTTGCGCAGTTGTAAAAACTGCCAAAGTTGCTTTGGGTGCGCTAATTTAAGGAATAAACAATACTGTTTTTTCAACGAACAGCTCTCCAAAGAGGACTATCTTCAAAAAATGGCAGAAATAAATTTAGGGGACAGAAATGTTTTAGCCGAATATAAAAATAAGTTTGAAGAATTTTTAAAAAATATCATAAGGAGAAATCTTCAAAGTGACAGAAAAAATATAAATTCCATCGGCGATAATTTAGAAAAAGCCAAAAATTGTTTTATGGTTTTCAGAGGAAGCGGATATAATAGCGTTGAAAATATTCGTTATTGCCAGGACGTTTTTGATTGTAAGGATTCGGCGGATATGCATATAGTGGGACCGAATTTGAGCTTATGTTATGAGTTAGTGGAGGCATATGAAGGGTCTAATATCAAATTTTCTTATTTCATTAAGAATGGTTTGAATGTTGAATATTGTCTTGCTTGCCATAACTGCCAAAATTGTTTCGGCTGTATCGGCTTGCGAAATAAAAAATTTCATATTTTTAATAAACCCTATTCGGAAGAAGAGTATTGGCAAAAATTAGATGAGATTAAAACCAAAATGTTGGAAGCGAAAGAATACGGAGAGTTTTTTCCGCTATCAATGGCTTTGCACGCTTATAACGACACCTATGCCTCCATAGAATTTTTTTTAACAGATGAAGAAATCAAAAATCGTGGCTGGGTTTGTTTTAATAACGAGAAAGAAGCGGACTTAAGCAATATTAAAACAATAGAAGTTAAAGATGTGCCGATAGACATAAAAGATGTTGATGACAGCATTTTGCAAAAAGCCATTATTTGCGAGAAAACAGGGAAGCCCTTTAGAATAATAAAGGCTGAATTGGATTTTTATAGAAAACATAATTTGCCTATTCCCATTATTCATCCAAATGAAAGGATTTTATCGCGCTTGCGCGAAAGGAATCCGTCTCGCTTGTGGAAAATGAATTGCAAAAATTGCGGAAATAAAATGTTTACCGCGTATCCGCCGGAAAAACAAAAGGAATATAAAATATTTTGCGAAAGTTGCTATCTCAAGGAAGTTGTTTAAAACAGCAGCTTGAGTCCCGAAGAAGTTTTAACGGAAGCGGGACGAGAAATGCTATATTAAAGAAAGTAATTTAATATAGCAAATAGTTATGTTTTTGCCATTTGCCATTTGCAATTTGCTATTAGCCATTTGCTATCTTAAGTAGTTTCGTCCAATGCTTTTTTAATCGCTTCTTTTAGTTCATCAATATTCGGGGCAGATGTTTGTTTGATAAATTCCTTCTTTTCTTCTTTTTTCTCGTAAGGTTTTTGTAATTCTCCAAGCGACATAAATTTTGATTTTTGTTCCTCCTTTTTTTCTTCCTTGGCTTCCATAGCTTCCATAAGAGAAGCCGATTTTTTTCGGGATTCAAATTCAATTCCAATATCTCCCAGAGTATCGGCGTACTTAAATCTTTTCGGCTCCGATTCTCTTCGTTCCGAAGCTTGCCTAAACTCCTGACCGAATCTTTCTTTTCTAAATCCTTCGCCTTTTTTAAAATCAGTGTTTCTGGACGGCGTTGGCGCAAACCCGCTCCATCGGGAGATTTCTTCTTCTACCTTCGCGCGCGGCCGAGAATAATTTTGTCTGGATATTTTTATTATCTCCTCTTTATTATTTTCATAAGAAGGGATTGCGAGCGGAGGAAGAGTTATTGCTGAAAATGGACGGGAAGTTACGCCGTCAACCATCAGTTTAAGGTAAATATTGTAGTTTGGCAGATTAATTACGTCCTGCGGATTAAATTCCGGCTCAAATTCTTTTTCCAAAAATTCCGCGTCAGCGGCGCCCACTCGGAAAGTTAT
>CAYIEH010000005.1:9658-30945 GCA_964362385.1 uncultured Candidatus Saccharibacteria bacterium | reverse complement strand
TTTTTTCGCCCAAAATTCCTTATGATTTGGTCGCCTCGCTTCGCTCGGCGACTGCCCCTTGCTTGCAATTTCCTGTCTGGTGGACCTGAGGGGAATCGAACCCCTAACTGATCCATGCCATGGATCCGTGTTACCATTATACTACAGGCCCGTTAAATCTATATTGTTAATAATTCGGCTATTTTAATCAATTCAACAAAAATATCAGCCGAAAAATAATCTATCCTACACACGCCCTTATAATTTAATTTTTTTGATGGCTTACCAACGGTTCGCACATCTATTCTCGCCTTATAAAATTGAGATAATTGGATATCTGTAATTTTAGACCAAAATTTTTCCAATTCACCAGTATTTTGATCAGCTCTGCACTGTAACGTGCATCTAAATTTTCTTTCGTCTATTTTATAGCAAAATCTTAATAAATTTAAAAATAAACGGATAATATTAGGATTAGAATTACCAAAAGATAATGAGCCTTTCGTTGACTTTGATCCTTCACCTAAAAATAACATGGTAAGAGATATTTTTGCAACATTTTTGTCTTTTAAAACTTTCTTTAAATGTTTTACTCGGTTTTCAACTGATTTTAAATATTTTCCCCTTTTTAATTTATTTGTTTCAACTGCAAGTTTTTGCCCTTTAAGCATATTACTTATCACCATATCATTAATTCTTTCGCGTTGTTTTGCAGACAAAATTATACTATTACACCAATAAGACAAAGTACTTTTAGCTATCGGTTTTTCTAAAATACTATTAATTTCGGCGTAAGTTTTGCCCTGTTTTCTTAAAAATATAACTTGTTCTTTTAAATTTTTATAATTCATATTATAATTGTACCAAAGAAGACTTCAATGTACAAATAATTAGGTTCAATAAAAACTTGAAACTATATCAATAAGAATATAAACTGATTAAATAAATCGCCCTCGTAGTGATCCTGATGGAGAACTAATAGCGCTGTTGCCCTCGTAGTTCAACGGACACCTGCCCGCCATGGCCTGGGCCCCTATAGCTCAACGGATAGAGCAATCCCGTCCTAAGGGAAAGATGTGGGTTCAATTCCTGCTGGGGGTACGGGCGATGGCAGGCGGGAGGATAAAATGGGAGTCCGATTCTCTCCGGGGGCACGGTTATAATTATTTGGAGGGTTCGCATAGCGGTCTAGTGCGGCGCATTCGAAATGCGCTTTCCCGGAAACGGGATCACAGGTTCAAATCCTGTACCCTCCGCTTTCACCCGACGTAGCCTTGGCGAAGTCGGGCTACGCCGGGTTTCAGCCTTCGGATGACGTAGTCTAAACCTACGGCTGACAAAGTCAGCGGACGCAGTCCGCCTTCGTAAAAATGAATTATATAGTTTACATTTTAATGAAGTTACAATAAGTGTATGATTAGAATGCCACAAACTACATTAGGTAAGTGGTCAGTAGGATTGAACGCCTTTTTCTTAATTGTAATTGCCGCTTCTTGTGTGCTTGTTTTGATACTAAAAATACTGTCTTTTGGCGATCATTGGTGGGATGTGACTGTGCCTATTGTGTTCTCCGCAAGCATCGTTGCTTTAATCAGTGGGATATTAGCTGTAAGAAAATACAAAGAGCGTTCTATTTTGGTTAATTTATCCATCCTCGTAGGCTTATGTACTATACTTTTTATCATCTTTCATAGTTTATTTATCAATGATTAATCAATTTTTATATCGGACAGCTCTAATACAAAAAATCCGACGAAACATTGGCAAAAATTTCCAAAGAACAAAATTTATGAGATTTGGAAAGCGGGCAAATTTTGCCCGCTTTTATTGTCTCAAACTTCAAAATATGATAAATTTTAGATATGTCTTTGGATAATCTTCAAAAAATCAGAGAAAATTTTATTAAAGAAATTGAAGAAGTTAAAGATTTAAGCTTGCTTGAAAAAATAAGGGTAAAATATCTCGGCCGAAAGAGCGAACTTATTGACATCCTAAGCTCGTTAAAGAACTTATCTATTGAAGAGCGCAGGGAAACCGGCGTTAAAGCAAACGAATTAAGAAAGGAACTTGCGGATTTAATAAGAGAAAAAACCGAGGATCTTCATTATAAATATTCTTTAATTCAGCCGTCTTTGGATATCACCAAGCCCGGCAAGAAAGCTGAAGCCGGCCATCTCCATCTGCTTACAAAAGTTGAGGAAGAAATTAAGCAGATTTTTCTTTCAATGAATTTTTCAGTTATTGAGGGCCCGGAAGTGGAAGATGAATACCATAATTTTGACGCTTTAAATATTCCGATCAATCATCCGGCGCGGGAAATGTGGGACACCTTTTGGTTGCTACGCAACCAAAAGGAAATCCGAAATCCGAAATCCGAAATCCGAAAATCTGAAAAGTTGTTATTGCGCACCCATACCAGTCCGGTGCAAATCAGATATATGGAAAAACACAATCCGCCGTTTCAGATTATTGTGCCGGGCAGGGTTTTCCGCTACGAGGCGACCGATGCCTCTCACGAAATAAATTTTTATCAGGTTGAAGGTTTAATGGTCGGCAAGAATGTTTCACTCGCGAATTTCAAATTTGTCATTGAGGAATTTTTCAAAAAATTTTTTAAAAATCAAAAAATAGAATTCCGTTTCCGCCCGAGTTATTTTCCTTTTGTGGAGCCCGGGCTTGAGGTTGATATCCGACTGGATAAAAAATCCCAATGGCTGGAAGTGATGGGCGCCGGCATGGTGCATAGAAACGTTTTTGACGCAGTGAGATACAATCCGAATGAATGGCAGGGATTTGCTTTCGGAATGGGAACGGACAGGTTGGCAATGATAAAATACAAGATTCCTGATATCAGATTATTTTATAGCGGAGATTTAAAATTTATAAAACAATTTTAAAATGGAAAATTCAAATTTTGAAAAAGAAAAAGACAAGAAAAACGAAATAGAAAGAATGATTCAGCAAGTCAGAAGCGAATTATTACTGGAAAAACAGCAGCTTCAAAATACCGCCGATATTGCCGATGTAAAAATTGAAGAAATAGGCGAGGAAGAAGCTGAATTATGGTTGGGTTGCAAAGCTATAAAGACCAATGAAGATTATAATAAATTTGAAGAAAAATTCAACACTTATCGCAACAAGATTTTAGAAGAAACGAGAGAAAAAAATAAAGAAGCGAAAGAAAAAAATTTTAAAAACTATTTACACCCAAAAGGCGATTTTGTCAGTGTTTTGGGAAATAAAATGACTTATATAGAAAATAAAATGACTCATATAAAAAATAAATTATCCCTAGAAAAATAATCGGCATGAAATTCTCGCATAAATTACTCAAAAAATTAAGCCCTGAAATTAAAAATAAAAAGGATTTAATTGAAAAATTAACTCTTTTTTCCTTTGAAGCGGAAGACGCGGGAAATGACACTGTTGAAATTAAACTGCCGCCGAACAGGTATTCTGACGCGGCATCGCATATCGGCATTGCCAGAGAAATTTCCGCGATTTATGGTAAAAAATTAAAGCCATTTAAGGAAATTAAATTGAAAAAAATAATAAATAGAAAGGTGCCTGTCGAAATTAAATCTTCAGTATGCAATAGGATGAGTGATATAGTTTTTGAAGGGATAAAAATTGGTCCATCGCCAAAGTGGATGCAAGATGTAATAGTATCATGCGGAATGAGGCCCATTAATAATTTAGTCGATATAACAAACTATGTCATGTTTGAAACCGGGCAACCTATCCATGTTCTTGATCTGGATAAAATGGATGGGGATAAACTTATTATTAGAAATGCAAAAAATAATGAAATTGTTGAATTATTAGACGGAACTAAAATTAAGTTAGATTCAAATATTTCAGTATTGGCTGATATGAAAGACGCGCTTGATATTGCTGGAATTAAAGGCGGTAAAAAAGCGGAAATAACTTCAGAAACGGAAAATATCTTGCTCACGGCAGGAAATTTTGAAGGTTCATATATATATAAAACTTCCAAAAGAGTCGGTGTGGCAACGGATGCGTCGGCTAGATTTTCAAGAGGTTTAAGCCCCGAATTGGTTAATACGGCTATTTTAAGGGCGGCGCAGTTAATCAGAGATTTTTGTAATGGAAATCCGGGGGCGATTGTTGACATCTATCCCAGAAAACAGCCGAAGAAAATCATAAAACTTGACGTTGATCATCTTAATTCTTTTATCGGAACTGATTTTGATTTTAAAGCAGTCAAAAAATATTTAGAGCTTCTGGGATTTCAGATTAAAATCCCGATTGCCAAGGCGTCGGATTGCCCAATTACCAAATTTATAGTGGAAGCTCCTCAATATAGAATGGACATAGAAGAACATCGGGATTTATATGAAGAAGTCGCCAGATTATACGGATATAATAATTTAAAATCAGCCCCTCCTCACGTTCATCTGATTCCCTCGGGATTTGAAGACCAAATTATTCTTGAGGATAAAATTAAAAAAGTCTTGGTCAAATTCGGGTTGAACGAAGTTCTTAATAATTCCTTCATAAGCGGCGTTTATAATAAAAAAGATTTTGGAAACGAGCTGGTTGAACTTGAAAATCCGATCAGTAATGAATTTTACTATTTAAGGCCGTCATTGGCGCCTAATCTTATAAAAAACATTGAATCTAACAGCCGTTTTTTTGACGAAATATCAATTTTTGAGACCGGCAAGATTTTCTTTAAAATCGGCAAAAAAACAAATGAAATAAGCAGTTTGGGAATTATTTTGGCTTCTAAAGACAACGAAACATTTTTTAAACTGAAAGGATTGGTTTCTGAATTATTCAAGCGAATCGGTTTGATTGATTATTTATTCGCTCCCGTGGCCGAGAACGACTGGGTTAAGGATTTTACCGCTGGTTATCTGAAGGCGGGAGAAACATTAAAAATTGATTCAGGCGGCAAGATAATCGGTTATCTGGGGAAAGCAAAAAATCCCGAAGATTTGGGAAAATGGCATATAAGTTTGGCGGAGATGGACATTGAGGAGTTGCTTAAGCTGGTTGAAGGAGAACATGAATACAGGCCTTTATCCAAATATCCGTCAATGGTAAGAGACGTTTCCATTTTAGTTGACAGAAATATGAGAGTCGGCGATATTACTCAGGCGATTCAGACGGTTGATTTAAAATATATCAATGATGTTGATTTAATTGATGAATATTGGGACGAAAAGATGGAAAATAAAAGCAGTCTCACTTTCAGGATTGTTTTTCAGTCAGATGACAGGACTTTGACCGACGAGGAGGTCAATAGAGAAATGGAAAAGATAGAAAATATACTACGAATGAATTTTAAGGCGGATATCAGATAAGCTCATGATAATTACTCCTCATATTTTGGCCGGAGCCGCAATCGGCTCCGCGTCGCGCAGTTATTGGCTGGTGGCTATTTTGGCTTTGCTCAGCCATTTTATTTTTGATGTTATTCCTCACGCGGAATACGATCTTCCGGCTTTAAAGCGTAAAATCAAAGGCAGGGGAATGTTGTTTTTTGATTTGGCGAAAATCGGAGTTGATTTTTCGATTGGATTTTTAATAATTATTTTTTTAACTAAAAATTATGCCGATTTGAGTTATATTTTGACCGGAATGTTTTTTGGAATTTTGCCGGACATTTTCAGTTTTTTGGGTTTTGTTTTTGATTTCCGATTTTTAAAAACGCTTTATGGGTATCATAACGCGGCGCATATTTTTAGAAATAAACACGTTCCGAAATGGATTAAATATGCCAGTCAGATTGCGGTTATTTTAGCCGCGATTTGGGTGATGGTTAAATAAATATGATTAACGGGTTGAAAAAAGGGAAATAGATGGTAAAATAATCACAAAATTGGCCACGTAGCCAAGTGGTAAGGCATTTCTCTGCAAAAGAAATATACGCCGGTTCGATTCCGGCCGTGGCCTCAAAAGGTAAACGTATTTATACATATTGTGTGAGTGTTTGCCGTTTGATATAATTTAATAATGAGCAAGAGAAGAAAATGGGCGGAAAAACAATTTAAAGAAGCCGTTAAAAATTCAACAAGTTATCGGCAAGTGTTAATAAAAATCGGTTTAGTAGAAGCAGGAGGAAACTACGAGCAGGTAAAGAAATATATAAAAGAATATAAATTAGATATAAAACATTTTAAGGGTCGTGGCTGGAATTTAGGATTGCGAGGCATAGGTAAGCCCTTTATTCCTTTGGAAAAAATTTTAGTAAAAAATAGTTATTTTCAAAGTTTTAAACTGAAGAAAAGATTATTTGTCTCTAGATTAAAACCAGAGTATTGTGAACAATGCGGTTGGGCAAAACGGACAGACGACGGATATTTGCCATTAGAACTCGACCATATTAATAGCGACCGACACGATAATAGATTAGAAAATCTAAGAATATTATGTCCAAATTGCCATAGTTTAACTACAAATCACAGAGGTCGTTCAGGAAAAGGAAAAAATAAACGCGCCCGGGTGGCGTAATTGGTAGCCGCGCAACACTTAAAATGTTGTGGTCTTATGACCATGCCGGTTCGACTCCGGCCCCGGGCACCAGTATTAAACTTTCAGATTTTTGGCCGACCGACTTGTCCACCGAAGTTTTAACGCAGGTTGGAGCGTTCAGTTTGGCGCGCGCCTGCCCGCCGAAGCCCTCGCCTTGCCGAAGCCAACGGCGAAGCGCAGGTCGGCGCAGGCGGGAAGCGCGCCGTCAGTTCCGTTCAAAAAAGGTTCGGATTTCGTCAAACAAACGCACGAAAATAGGGTCAATCTTTGCGGTTTTCGTCTATTAAAATCTTCTCTATTTTTGCAGCTTGTTCAATTCCCGTGTCTATTTTAAATTTTATTTTAGGAAGCATATTTATCCTGATTTTTTTTCTTAAAAGATGATAAAGATAACTGTGTTTGGCATCAAGCTTTTTTAAAACTTCCTTGCTTTTTTCCGAAGGATAAACGCTAAAATTCACCGCGGCGGTTTTCAAATCGTCCGAAGTTTCAACTTCGGTTATAGTCATTAAAGAATTTTCAAATTCCAGTTCTTTCGCGATAATTTTTGACAATTCCGCCCGTATTAAACTTTCAAGTTTTTCTTTTTTGTAGCGCAAAGACGTGATAGCTGAAAATTATTTCATATAGACCAGTTTATCGCCGATATTTATAACAATGTTTGACTCAATCATAATTCCGCATTCATTCGGAGCCAAAATCTGGGTTGCTTCCTGCTTGAAAGATTTAAGACCGGTTATTTTGCCGAAACCCAATTCTTCCTCCGCTCTTATGATTTTAACCGAGACGTTATTTTTTATTAAGCCGCTTATGACTTTGCCGCCGACAAGCTGTTTTCTATCTTTTTGGCTGAAAACGGCGAGAATTTCAACTTCGCCCAGCGGCGCCGGCTTTTCAATATCTTTCATTTCTTTCTCAACCATATTGACCAGTTCGTAAATTATTTTGCTGGTTATCAATTTTATTTCCTGCACTTTTGCCATATTTTCTACGGCTCTGTTTGCTTTGGCGTTAAATCCTATGATTATCGCGTTGTTTGAAGCCGCCAGCTTAATATCGCCGTCGGTAATTTCGCCGACCGACTTGTCTATTATTTTAATCGTTACGGTTTCCTGTTTCAGGTTTTTAATAATTTCCGCAAGCGCTTCCAGAGAGCCGCTGACATCCGCTTTGAGAATAATATTTAATGAAGGAACCCCGTTTTTTGAAACGGGCTTAATTTCAGCTTTTGGTTTGACCACAATCCTTTTTTCTTTCAGCAAAAGTTTTATGTTCCCGCCGATAAATTCCTCCCCGATTTGAGGCAGGCCGTCAAAACCCAGAATTAAAAAGGGAGCGGAAGGTTCCAATTTTTCCGCTTTTTCTCCAAGAAAATTTTCAAGAATTTTTATTTTTCCGCAGGCGCTTGAAGTGGCTATGCCGTCGCCGACTTTCAAAATGCCGTTTTTGACAATCCCGATCGCGGTGATTCCTCTTTTGCTGTCTAATTTCGCTTCTATAATTATTCCCGAAGCGTTGATATCGGGGTTATAGGTAAAGTTTTCTATCTCGCTTGCCAGAAGAATCAAATCCAACAGCTCGTTGATTCCTTCGCCGTGTTTCGCGGATATTTTTTGCCAGCTGATATTTCCGCCGGCGCCTTCCAAAAATACGTTATTTTGCATTAAATCGTTTTTAACGCGTTCTATGTCGGCGTTGGGCTTGTCAATTTTATTTATAGCGACAATAAAGGGCGTTTTGGTTTCTTCAAGAATTTTAATGGATTCTTTTGTTTGCGGCTGGACTCCGTCATCGGCGGCAACGATTAAAATTGCCATATCGGCGACATGAGCGCCGCGAGCGCGCATTTTGGAAAACGCCTCATGACCCGGCGTGTCAATGAAAGTTATTTTTTTGCCACTATGAATTATTTCATAAGCTCCGATTGATTGAGTAATTCCGCCGGCTTCCCGTCCGGCAACCGGGCGAGGCTCGCCCCGATGAATCGGGGCGGCTTTTGCACATTTAATTCTAATATAATCAAGCAGGGTTGTTTTGCCGTGGTCAACATGGCCCATTACAACCACTATAGGCGGACGAGGCACTTGTCCTGAGCTTGCCGAAGGATTAATTTTATTTTTTTCGTTTGGCATTGATTTTATAAATTTTTTTATAGAATTTTCGCGAACAATTTTAAACTTATCAGAAAAAATAAGATAAATCAATTTTTTAAAAAATATACCCCTGCATCACGTGCAAGGGTATGTAGCAACTAAAAGAGCACTACATTATTCTCATTATTCCTGCAACTTCCTTTTTGGCAATCGCAAGATAAATGAACGATCCTTCTTCTACCTTGCCGGTTGCGGGATTCACGAAAATAAAATAGCTACTCCCGATACCTATTGCAGGGTTGTAGTGAAGCGTGTCATTGCTTTTTTCCACAATTTGGACAATATCTCCTGGTTCAGATGTTCTGCGGCCTCTTATATCTTTTTCAACCAGTTTTAACCGGCCAAAATCCACTTTTGCTTCCTTAGAAAGCCTTGTCAGAAAATTCGCGCTGTTAATTTTTTGGCCGACTAATTTCTTTGCAGCAGCCGCAATTCTTTCTCCTGCCGACATTTTTTCTTCCGCCATACCTACCTCCTTTTAGATGAAGCGTTTTATCACAACGATACTTTGCGGATGGTAAAACAAGTGCTCTTCTTTCGTAAAAGTATGCTCAACCACCCCAGTTTTTCCTTCGCTGTTGCATGAGTGAATGATTTTATTGTTATAACTTAAAATAGCTACATGTCCGATGCCGTCATATGGCAACCGATTGTAGTCACACTTCCATCTTTCACCTTTGAAAAGCAAAAAATCACCCGGGAGCGCTTCGGAAAAATCAAAAATATCTTCTCCGTTCTCAGCCGCAATATCAAATGAACAAGGAATTAAGCTTTTTCCAGTAGACGACCAAAGCGCGAAAACAACCAGAGAAGAACAATCAGCAAAAGCAGGTTTGTTTCCGTTAAGAGCGGCAAATTCCTGCGGAAAACGTGGTCTGGCTCCGCGTTGATAAGGAATACCCAGCCAGCTTCTCGCTGCCCCAATTAAGTCTTTTATTTTTCGATCTCTGAACATATCAGACCTATGCCTCCTTTTTATTAAGTGAAAATTCTATTATTGAATATATTTAAATCCTTTACTATTGTCAAATAATTTATTATTATTCTATCGCGGGGAAGAGTACCGGTTGCTCGCAAGGCTCATAACCTTGAGGTAGTGGGTTCAATTCCCACCCCCGCAACTAATTTATTTGAAACCGCAAAATTTCGCGGTTTTAAATAAATCAGAGTGGGAATTGAAGGGTATTTTAAAAAGCAAACTGCTTTGCTTTTTAAAAACGCGGGCTTTGGGGGAGAAGCGAAGCTTGTCCCGAGCGTAAGCGAGGGACGCGTAGCTTCGGAGGAAAAGAATTCCCACCCCCGCAACATATAAAAAAAGACCGTTAAAGACGGTTTTTTTCTTGAAAAGATGTCTGTATATTGGTTATACTTTAATTATTAAATTTGCCGATGCCGATGTAGCTCAGTGGTAGAGCGGACGTTTCATAAGCGTTAGGTCGGAGGTCCGATTCCTCCCATCGGCACACGAATTTTATTTGATCCGCTAGCTGGCGGAGAAATTATAAAATTCAGTGCCCCGCCATCGGTGGGGCAACAAGATTTTGCCTTAGCCGAATTTTTATGGTATTTATTCTTAATGCATAAAGCAAAGAAAAAAATAAAAATAGGCGTACTGAGAGGCGGGCTTTCCTGCGAGCATAAGGTTTCTTTAAAAACAGGTGAAAGCGTACTTGCTAATCTTTCAGATAAATATGAGAAGTATGATATTGTTATAAATAGCGATGGCCAATGGTATCTGAACGGAATTGTATCTTCGCCCCAAGCCGCTCTTGCGTCTGTGGACTTAATTTTTAACGCCCTTCATGGCAATTACGGAGAGGATGGCAAAATCCAGCAATTATTTACTCTTGCTAAAGTCCCTTATACGGGATCAAAAGTTATGGCTTCGGCTTTAGGTATGAATAAAATGCTCGCGCGAGAAGCTTTTCAAAAAGACGGCTTAAAAGTTCCGGAAGGAATAATTATTGATTCGTCTGAAAAATTTAATAATCACTTAGAGCATTTTTTAAAAAGACTGGCACCAGCATGGGTGGTGAAACCCAACTCATCAGGGTCTTCAATGGGAGTTTCAATTATAAATAAATTCAATGATTTGCAGAAAGCAATTAAAAAGGCGGCCAAATTCAGCAGAGAAATTTTAATAGAAGGAAAAATAGAAGGCAGGGAAGCTGCCTGCGGAGTAGTAGAAAATTTTAAAGGCAAAAAATATTTTGCTTTACCAGTAATAGAAATAATTCCGCCTAAGAAAAATAAATTTTTTGATTATAACGCGAAATATGGCGGCAAAAGCCAAGAAATTTGTCCCGCAGAATTTTCTTCAGAGATAACTAAGAAAATCCAAGAAATGGCAATCAAAGCCCATAAAGCAATAGGATGCCGTCATTATTCTTGCACGAATTTTATTGTCTCCAAAAAGGAAATTTATGTTTTAGAAATTAATACCTTGCCCGGACTAACCGATGAATCGCTTTTACCAAAAGCGCTAAAAACCATCAGGGTTTCTTACTCAGATTTTCTTATTCACTTAGTTAAGCTGGGATTGACAGATTAAAAAATATATGATTTATTCTTAAATAGAAGCTCCTTGAGCTTTAAGTTATTTCAAACTTAATATTGGAGGAAATGAAATGAATACGATAATGATTGTTGTCGCCGTAATCGTATATCTTGGAATAGGTTATGTTCTTGGGGTCTATGGGCTTTGGTTGATGAAGAGGACAAATTCACTCAGAGACTTGAAGGATATTAATTCCACGGGTTTAGAAATTGCATGTTTTTTGTTTTGGCCAGATTGGACCGCGCGTATATACGATCCAGAATGCCCATTTAATACACAAGGAATATCGATGGGGATAGATTCAACAGAGCCAGCTCTATACCTCGCCTGGATGGTCTTCTTCGGTTTCCCAGTAAAGGTGCTTACACTCACTTTAGCACTTTTATCTCTGGCATTTAGCAGCTTATCCATAGCACTGAAGAAAATCGGGGGCATCATTTTACCGCACTCGCTCCGTTCCCATGGAAAATAAAGTAATGTTTTGATACGGCGAAAAAGAGGATAATTTTTTAATTAACCTCTTTTTTTATTTGTATTTTTATGCTATAAATTTATAAATTCAGCCACTAGTTGCTAGACAATAGCCACTGGTATTTTACAAATGCGGCAATCCCAACTTTTCACCAAAACAAAACGCGAAGTTCCCAAAGACGAAGAGGCGATTAATGCCCAGCTTTTAATCCGCGCCGGATTTGTTGACAAGCTGATGGCAGGCGTCTACACTTTTTTGCCGCTGGGATTAAGGGTCATTAAGAAGATTGAAAATATTATACGCGATGAAATGGTAAAAGCGGGCGGAGTTGAATTACTGATGCCTTCGCTTCAGCCCAAGGATGTTTGGGAGAAAACCGGAAGATGGAACGCGATGAACGATCTTTATAAAATAAAAGACGCAAGCGACAGGGAATTCGCCCTTGGTCCGACTCATGAAGAAGTTATTGTGCCTTTGGTAAAAAAGAATATCAGCTCTTACAAGGATTTGCCGCTTTATCTTTTTCAGATTCAAAATAAATTCAGGATGGAATTAAGGCCGAAATCAGGACTTTTGCGGGGAAGAGAGTTTTTAATGAAAGATCTTTATTCATTTCATGCCGACGAAAAAGACAGGGACAGATATTATGAAACAATGATAAAAGCTTATGAAAAGATTTTTGACAGAGCAGGCATTGGTAAAGAAACTTATTTCACTCTCGCTCCAGGCAGCACTTTTTCCAAGTACTCCGATGAATTTCAGACGCTTACTCCTGCGGGCGAGGATGTCATTCATATTTGCGATAAGTGCCGTATCGCGGTAAATAATGAAATTATTGATGAGCATAAAAAATGTCCGAAATGCGGCGGTTCGTTTTCCAGAAAAGAAAAAGCCGTTGAAGTCGGAAATATTTTTAAATTGAAAAATAAATTTGCCGAGGATTTCAGTTTAAAATTCAAAGACGCGGACGGAAAAGAAAAATTTGTCATTATGGGATGCTACGGAATCGGACTGGGCAGGTTAATGGGAACAATCGTTGAAATTTATCACGATGACAAAGGAATTATTTGGCCTCAGTCAGTGGCGCCGTTTCAAATACATTTATTGAATTTAAAGCCGGAAAATTTGGAATTAAAGGCCTTTGCGGATAAAATTTATAACGATTTACAAAAGGAAAATATTGAGGTATTATATGACGACCGAAAAGACATTACGGCAGGCGAGAAATTTGCCGACAGTGACCTAATAGGAATTCCTTTCAGGGCTGTGATCAGCGAAAAGACAGGCGATAAAATTGAGATTAAAAGACGCGACAGCAAGCAGGTGAAATTAATAAGCGAAAAAGAATTGATAAAATTAACAACCGACACCAATACACGAATGGACGCGAATGACTCGAATTTGTAAATTCGTGTGTAATTCGAAATTAGTGTCGCTGATAATTCATTGTTTAATTATTTCAAAAAAGACATTGGTATTGATTTGGGAACCGCTAATTCCCTTCTTTATATTAAAGACAGGGGAATTGTCATTAACGAGCCTTCAATCGCCGCGGTTAACAATAAAACCGGTCAAATTGTCGCAATCGGAGAAGACGCGAAAAAAATGCTCGGCAGAACGCCGGCGCATATTTCGGTTATAAAACCGCTGGTCAACGGCGTTATTTCCGACTTTGAAATGACGCAGGAAATGCTGAGGCATTTTTTAAAGAAAGTTAACAGCAATAATTTTTTTAATTATTATCGCGCCGTGATAGGCGTGCCTCCCAATTTAACCGAAGTGGAAATGAAGTCGGTTGAGGACGCTGTAATCAACGCCGGCGCTTCCAAAGCGTATCTTATTGAAGAACCGGTAGCCGCGGCATTGGGAGCGAGATTGCCCATTGGCGAGGCGGCGGCAACCATGATTGTCGATATCGGCGGCGGCACCACTGACATCGCCGTTATATCAATGAACGGCACGGTAATCAGCAAAAGCCTGAAAATCGCCGGCGATAAAGTCAACGACGATATTATGAAATTTGTCCGCGACGAATTTAAATTATTAATCGGAGAACCGACAGCCGAGGAAATCAAGAAAGCCGTGGGGTCGGCTATTCCGCTTGACGGAAAACTGGAATTGGCGGTTCGGGGCCGCGATATAAACAGTGGCTTGCCCCGGGAAATTATCATTAAAAATACTCAGGTAAGAGCGGCAATCAACAAATTTTTGCGTTCTCTCATTGATTCAATCAGAGACATAATAGAAAAAACTCCGCCCGAATTGGTCGGCGATATTTTAAAGCGAGGCATTTATCTTTGCGGCGGCGGAAGTTTGTTAAAAGGACTTGACCAATTGATTGAAAGAGAAATATCGGTGCCCGTCATAATTATTGACGACCCTTTGACAACAGTGGCGCGGGGAACCGGCATTGTTGCAGAAGATATCGGAAATTATTCTCATCTGATTGTCACGGTTTTAAAGCCGCTGGATTTCAATTAAAAGCAGTCGCGGATTCCTCTGTATTCATCTTTGCGTATTGCGGATGTTTGTATGGCGCTGGTCTTATTAATAAGACCAGCATGAATCAAATACATTTACTATTAAATGAAAAAAATAATTTTAATTATTTCAATTGTTGTTTTAGTTTTTATTATTTTTTTTAGCAGTCTTTTTATTAAAAAATCTTTTTTAACTTCATTGTCAAATTTTTTAAACCACTACTTCAAAACAGACTTTTATAAAGAAAATATTTCTCTTAAATTGGAAAACGAGAATCTTAAAGCCCAGATTCAGAAAGGCCAGATTTTCGCGCAACAGGACTACGGCTTGTCTCTTGGCAAAAAATATTTTCCGGCAAGAATTTTTTCCACCTATCCTTTTAATGTCAAAGACGTCTTGATTATTGATAAGGGATTAAGCCAAGGAGTCAAAAAGGGAATGACGGCGGTTTTAGATGAAAGCATTTTAATTGGCCAAGTGAACGACGTTTTTGAAAATTCTTCAAATGTCCGTACCGTCTTTGATCCTGACTGGCAAATATCAGTTAAAATCGGAGAAGAAAAAATTAACGGATTTTTTCAAGGAGGCAATGAACCAAAAATTACCTTAATTGAAAAAGAAATCAAGGTTGGCGATCCGGTTTTCACGGCTTCAAAGGATTTTCCTTTGGATTTGAAAATCGGCGAGATTAAAGAAATAAGGGAAAAAACCAAAGGCGTTTTTCAGGAAGCCGTGATTGAAGCGCCTTATAATGTAAACGAGTTGGAAAGTATTTATTTAGTTAAAGAGTAGGTCTCATTAGCTGTCTTTTTTATGGCAACGGGGCTTGACTATCAAGGTTTTGTTAATATAATTGAGGATGTAAAATGGCGGAAGAATTAAAAAACAACAATCAAAACGAGCCGGATAAATCGCCTGATTTAAGCGAGATTGATAAAATAAAAAAAGAGCGCGACGAATATCTTGACGGCTGGCAGAGAGCCAGAGCCGAACTGATTAATTATAAAAAAGACGAAATAAAAAGGTTTGAATCAGTTGCGAAATTTTCCAATGAAGCTATTATTAGAGAACTGATAATGGTTTTGGATAGTTTTGATTTGGCAATCTTGGCTTTGGAAAAGGAAGGTAAGGCCGAGAAAGGAATTTATCTTATTAAATCCCAAATTGAAGATGTTTTAAAAAATTACGGCTTAGAAAAAATGATTGTTTCCGCGGGTCAACCGTTTGATCCGTCGCTTCAAGAAGCAGTGGCGACCATTGATTCAGATAAACCGTCCGGCTCAGTGGTTGAAGAAGTTGAAAGCGGATATTTTTTAAGCGGCAAATTAATCAGACCCGCGAGAGTAAAAGTAGCGAAATAATAACCAATAACTTATAACTAATAACTATTAACTATGGCAAAGATATTAGGAATTGATTTAGGCACAACTAATTCGGCGATGGCTGTCGTAGAAGGAGGCGAGCCGAAAATTTTGGAAAATCATGAAGGCGGTAGGACGACTCCGTCTATTGTGGCAATAAGCAAATCCGGCGAACGCCTGGCAGGTCTATTGGCAAAAAGACAATCTGTCGTTAATCCGAAAAACACAATTTTTTCGGTTAAAAGACTGATTGGACGGAAATTCAGCGATCCCGAAGTTCAACAGGACAAAAATTGGCTGTCTTATGAAACAAAGGCTTCTTCAACCGGAGGAGTTGAAGTTAAAATGGGGGACAAATGGCATACTCCAGAAGAGATTTCCGCGATGATACTCGCGAAGATTAAAGCTGACGCGGAAGCCAAAACCGGCGAGAAAATAGAAGAGGCGGTGATTACGGTGCCGGCTTATTTTGACGATTCCCAAAGGCAGGCGACAAAAAATGCCGGAGAAATTGCCGGTTTTAAAGTAAGAAGAATTATCAATGAACCGACAGCCGCTGCTTTGGCTTACGGGTTGAGTAAACAAAAGAATGAAAAGATTGCTGTTTATGATTTTGGCGGCGGCACTTTTGACGTTTCTGTTCTGGAAATCGGAGACGATGTGGTTGAAGTGAAATCAACCGGCGGCGACACCCATTTGGGAGGCGACGATTTTGACAAAAAAATCATTGAGTATCTGGTTTCTGAATATAAAAAACAGGAAGGAATAGATCTTTCCAAAGATCCTTTGGCGTTGCAAAGACTGAAAGAAGCGACTGAGCGCGCTAAACATGAGCTTTCAACCGTGTTTGAAACGGAAATTAATCTTCCGTATGTCACTTCCGACGCTTCGGGGCCGAAACATTTTTTGATAAAACTGACAAGAGCGAAGCTGGAAGAGTTGGTGAAAGAATTCGTTGACAGGTCAATAGAGATAGTAAAAAAAGTGATAGGAGACGCGAATCTGAAAATTTCGGATATTAATGAAGTCGTTTTGGTCGGGGGCCAGACCAGAATGCCTTTGATTCAGGAAAAGGTTAAAAATCTTTTTGGGAAAGAACCTCATAAAGGCATTAACCCGGACGAGGTTGTCGCTGTCGGCGCCGCGGTCCAGGCCGGAATTTTCCAGGGCGATGTCAAGGATGTTTTGCTTTTGGACGTAACGCCTCTCTCTTTTGGTATTGAAACATTGGGAAGTATTTTTACTCCCATAATTGAAAAAAATACCACCATACCTGCGGCTAAATCCCAGATTTTTTCCACAGCCGGCGATAATCAGACTTCGGTGGAAATTCATATTCTTCAGGGAGAAAGACCGATGGCAAAAGACAACAAGACATTGGGCAGGTTTATTTTGGACGGCATTCCGCCGGCCTCCAGAGGAATTCCCCAGATTGAGGTTACTTTTGACATCAACGCCAACGGAATTTTAAGCGTTTCCGCGAAAGATAAAGCAACTAATAAAATTCAGTCAATTAGAATTGAAGCTTCAACGCAGCTTTCCAAGGACGATATTGAAAAATTAAAGCAGGAAGCAACGGTTCATGCCGAAGAAGACAGGGGAAAACGGGAATTAGCCGAGGCAAAAAATCAGGCAGAGCAATTGATTTATCTTGCGGAAAAATCATTAAGGGATGCCGGAGATAAAGCGCCTTCCGAGATTAAAAATTCCATCAATCAAAAAATTGAAGAATTAAAATCAATTAAAGACAACGAAGATTTGGAATCCATAAAATCAAAGACAAGCGAACTTTCTTCAGAACTTCAAAAAATAGGAGAATCTATGTATCCCCCACATAATGATGACGAAAAAGGGTCTGAATAAATATAATCAATTAACCTAAGTAATTTTAGATATTTAAATTTATTGGCTTTGATTATGCGGGGGATGTATAATAAAGATAATAATGGAAGTTCAACCGCTCAGTAAAAAGATTGCTTTTGAGAAAATAACAACAGGCTCAGTGGGGAAATTCACGGCTCTTTTAATTTTAGGAATCGGTTTTGCTTTTTCTTTTGCCTGGTTTTTAGAGCTATTTTCAAAATCAGGTGATTGGAATCACCTGATTTTCAGCGCGCTTTCCGCGATTTTATTTTTGATAATTTATCTTTTTCAGAGCTTTTTTGTAAAAATCAACAGCAAGTTGGCTTTTATGGTTTTTATTGAGAGTTTAGCAATGGCTGCGATTTTTATAGATAAATTGTTTTTGCTGTTGCCGCTGGTTTTAATTATTTTTCTTGTTTTGTATTACGGAAATTACAGCGGCAAGAAAGATTTGGAAAACCGATTAAAGATTAATTTCAGGGGAATAAGTAAAATTGTTTTACCCAAAGGAATTGTGGTAATCGCCCTAATGTTCGGCGTTGTTATCTCGCTTTCTTTAAGGTCTGATGCCCGAAAATTTCCTTTGTCTCCCGGAGTTTTTAAGGAAATTTTCTCCGTAACCAACCCCATTATTCAGAAATTTCTGCCGGGCATTGATTTATCGTCAAGTTTTGAAAAAATAGCCAAAACAACGGCAGAGAAAAAAATTGGCGAAATTCCCGGAGCTCAGAATCTGCCCAAAGCCGCTAAACAGCAGATGATTAATCAGAGTCTTAATGATTTTTATAAAAGCATTTCCGATTTTATCGGAGCTCAAATTGACCCGAAGCAAAGTATTTCTGATTCGCTTTATGGAGCGATTAAAGAAAAGTTTTTCAAGCTGTCAGAGAGCGCAAAGGATTTAATTTTTGTGTTAATAGGAGTTTTAATTTTAGTTTCCATTGAATCCATTGCTTTGCCGATCAGGCTGTTTGTGTCGTTTTTGGCGTTTATAGTGTATGAAATTTTATTAGCTTCAAATTTTTTCAGAATTTCATTTGAAGACAAAACAAAAGAAGTTATTTTAATTGATTAAAATAAAAAAATGGCAAACGATTATTACAAAATTTTAGGCGTTTCCAAGGGCGCTTCGGAAGAAGAAATTAAAAAGGCCTATCGCAAACTGGCGCAGAAATATCATCCTGACAAAGCCGGAGGAGATGAAAAAAGATTTAAAGAAATCAACGAAGCTTATCAGGTTTTGTCTAATAGCGAAAAAAAAGCCCAGTACGATAAATTCGGAAGGATTTTTGACGCTTCGGCAGGCTCAGCACAAGGCGGGCCTTTCGGCGGATTTGGTTTTGATTTCAGTCAAGGCGGGCCAACAGGATGGAATTTTGACACAAGTTCTTTCGGCGATTTTTCCGATCTGAACGATATTTTTGACGCTTTTTTTGAAGGAATGGGAGTGAAAGAAAAACGGCGCACTTATCGCCGGGGTTCTGATATTGAAATTATTCAGGAGATTTCTTTGGAAGAAGCTTTCAGAGGCATTGAAAAAATCATTAAATATAAAGTTGATGTTAAATGCCAGAAGTGTCAGGGTTTGGGCCATGATCCAAAAGCGGGACTTAATCAATGTTCGGTTTGCGGCGGCAGGGGAGAAATAAAAGAAGCGCGAAATACTTTTTTTGGCACTTTTTCTCAGGTAAAAACTTGCGCCAATTGCCATGGTATTGGTCAGGTTCCCAATAAAATTTGCGATACCTGCAAGGGATTAGGAAAGATTAAGGGAGAGCGGGAAATAGCTGTTAAAATTTTAGCCGGCGTCAACGATAACCAGCTGATTAAAATAAAGGGAGCCGGAGAGGCTGGCGAACGCGGCGCTGAAGACGGAGATCTTTTTGTAAGTATCAGAATTAAACCGCACTTGCTTTTTGCGAGAGAAGGCGACAATTTAATAATCCATAAAAAAATCAGACTGATCGATTTGCTTTTCAGTCTTACGGAAGGAGAGAAAATTGAAGTTGATTCAATTTCCGGCAAAAAAATAAAAATTGACATTCCCTTGGATTTTGATTTCAATCAACTTTTGAGAGTGGCTGGCGAAGGAATGCCGCATTTCAACCGATATGGCCGCGGCGATTTATTGATTAAGTTTGAAATAAAAAGCTCGAAAAAGCTCAGCTCAAAAGCCCAAAAATTGCTTGAGGAACTTAAAAAAGAATTAGATGAGGAATAATCAATATAACGCATAATGAAACTTTCCCGTTTTTTAATTATTTCCTGCCTGGTTGCCGTTTTTTCTTTTTTTCAGGCTTTAGATATTTCTTTTATCGGAGTAAAGCCGAATTTTGCTTTAATAATCATAGTAGTTGCTTCGTTTTTTATTGCCGATATCTGGGAAGGCGTTTTTTTGGTCGCGATAGCTTCTTTGATTTTAAAATTCTCGCCTCATTTGGAAAAAGAAATTTTGATTTTTTTTGCAACAGGCGTTTTAATAATGGTTGTCGGGAAGTATCTTCCGTGGCATTCAATCGTAAGCAGTTTATTTCTGATTGCTTTTTACACTTTGGTTTTTTATCTTTTTTTATTTCCGAGGTTTATTTTTTCAGTGGTTTTTTTGGAAGAAATTATTTATAATTTGTTTATCGGGGGATTGACGTTTGTTATTTTATCGCGGCTGAAATTTTAAAAAATATTCCCCTGAAAATTCAAGGGGAATAGATACAGACTCTTAATCTTTATTTTTTTGTCTGATTTGTCTGATTTTTCCGGAGAATGAACCGCTGACAACAACTTTTGTTTCTGTGGTTTTGGCCAAAGCCTTTTTGAAAATCGGCGTGATTCCTTCTTCTTCGTCTTCAAGACTAATATTGATTATATCCTCAAGTTTTACGGCATCGTTTTTATCACTCATCTTAAACCTCCTAATTTTATTGTGAAATCCTGAGATAAATTTTAAGATAATAAAATAAAATTGTCAAATATATGAATCCCGAATACGAAAATCTCATAAATTCTCTGGTTAAAGACGGCTATCTTAAAACGCCCAAAATAATTGAGGCGTTTAAGCAAATAGACAGAGTTGATTTTGTTTTGGAAGAATATAAAGCTGACGCTTATATTAACGCTCCATTGCCGATTGGTTTTGGCCAGACCATTTCTCAGCCGCTGACAGTGGCTTTTATGATTGAATTGCTTCAGCCGAAAACCAGCGAAAAAATTCTGGAAATCGGTTCTGGAAGCGGCTGGCAAACCGCCATGCTTGCCTATTGCATAAGCAACGCGCAGACAAATACTGACGAAAATTTGGGAAAAAATGCCGGTGAAAACCAGCCGGCGCAGGGACAGAGCAAGGTAGTGGCAGTTGAACGTATTTTGGAATTAAAGGAAATGGCTCAAAAAAACGTTGCCAAGCACGGTTTTATTGAAAAGGGCTCGGTTGAAATAGTTTTAGGCGACGGCTCCAAAGGGTATAAAAACGAAGCGCCTTATGATAAAATTATTGCGGCGGCGGCGGCAGAAGGCGATGTTCCGGCTCTTTGGAAGAAACAGCTGAAAATCGGCGGCAGGATAGTGGCTCCGGTCGGAGAAAGCATTATTGTTATTGACAAAATATCTAAAATGAAGTATATTAAAAAAGAATACTTTGGGTTCAGTTTCGTGCCTCTGATAAAAGAATAATTAAATTTAAAAATATGGCTACTCCGGAGAAATATCTTAAAAATTTTAAAGACCTTGAGCCGTTTAAAAAAGAGCTTACGGGATCATTGGAAAAAGAAATCAAGGAAAAAGTTCATCAATCGGATTTATTATACGATGAAATTGAAAAATTAAAATCAGAAAATGTTTTAAATGAATTTGAAACCAAATTGCTTAACGGGGTGTTTTTAAAATCTTCTCCATTTATAGACAGATATAATAAAGAAATAAGAAGA
>CAYIEH010000005.1:0-9648 GCA_964362385.1 uncultured Candidatus Saccharibacteria bacterium | reverse complement strand
AATAAACAATATAATAAAAGAAGTGTCTGAAATTTTGGAAAATGTAAAACAAGGGAAAGCAAAAAATTTTAAAGCATTTAACGCCGGCGCTCCGGAAAAAAATATGACCAAAGAACAATCGCCGATAAAAGGCCAAAAAGACAAAGACATAGCCAAAGAAATTTCTTCAAAAAAAGAAGAAACAGGGTATTGGAAAGAATATAATCTTAAGCATATTAAGGAGGAATTGGAATTGGCCAAAAAACATAAAGACCAGAAACTGATGGATTATTATCAAAAAATGCTGGAAAAAGCGGAAAACAAAACAAATAAAATAGAAGAGGCGGATGTAAAAGAAAAAATAATAAAATTTCCCAAAAAAGAGGAAAAAGGATCGGGTACGTCTCAAAAAGCCGCGGATTTGTCTGAAAGACAATCAAAAACTTATGGCGGCAATGTTTATATCAAAGAAAGCGTTCCGGAAGACGCGTCTGAAGAGAGTTTAAGACAAAAAAATATCAAGAAAGCGGAATTTAGAACAAATCAGGAAGAAAAAAATCCTGAGGATTCCAAGAAAGAACAAATAAGAGAACGGATAAAAGCCGCCGCCTTAGCCGGAGACGAAGAAGAAATTAAAAGACTGCAGGAAGAATTAAAAAGCGGAACCGAATTGTTTGAAGAAGCGCAAATTTTGGAAACTCAAAAAAAACACGAAGAAACGAAGGAATACTTTACTGAGGATTTGGATAAAAAACGACAGGCTTATATTGAAAAGGAAGCTGCTTTTAAAAATTTCAAAGGAAGCGATTTTGAAAAAAGCGAATTACACACCAAATTATCGCAAATCAAAACAGAATACGAGGAAGCAAAAGAAAAATACGGACGCCGTCTGCAGCTTGATAAAATCAGCGAATTGAAACAAGAAGGCATTGACGAAAACAGTCCTCTCTTTAAGGAAAATTTAGCCCTGCTCAATAAAGAATTATTTCAGAATTTAGTCATAGGAGAACAGGACAAGCTGGCTGCTTTGAATGTCGCCGATCTTGAGCCGCGAAAAAGGACCTGGTTTAGAAGAATGGTGGAAAATTACGCAAAGATGCCGCTTTATAAAAAAATAGCAATTTCAACTATGATTGTCGGAAGTTTGATCGGCGCAGGTTCGTTGATAAGCGCGGGCGTCGGTTTCGCAAGCGGCGCCGCAGCTGCTTCTTTCGGCGCCAAGCGATTTGTCAGAGGCATAGTTGGAGGCAAATTAGCGATGCTTGGAGCCGGTTTTGTGAAAACTTTCGGCGCCAGAAAAATTGAAGAATACAGAAAAAATGAATTGGAAAAATTAGATAATTTATTCGGCGTCAAAGCTGAAAAAACGGGAACCGCGGAAGAATTCCGTAAATTATTCAAAGATTCAGGCGAGGAATACGAAAAAATAATCAAAGAAGCGAATAAAAAACATAAAAATATCACTCGCTGGAGCATTGTGGCGGCTGTCGGAATCGGTGGATTGTCAGCAGGAGCAATGGCAATGACTAATATAGACGGGCCTTTGAGCGATTTAATTAACCAAAAATTAGGTCTGGCATCCGGTATTTCAGGTCCGTCAATTCCGCACGAAGCCGTGATTTCAGGCAAGGGCCCTGGAGGCGCACCTGTCAATGAAATAATCGGGGCAAAGCCGACAGCGGAGACAACAGGTTTGATTTCTCAAATTGAGGAATTAGCAAAACACCAGAGCATAAATAAAGAGCATTTAATGGAGCTGGCAACAATTAAAAAAGGCGAGGGAGTTTGGCATGCGGTTTATCGGCAACTGGAAGATCAGGTTCATCGCAATCCTTTGAAGTTCGGATTAAAGCCGGAAGATTTGGAAAACGCCGCAAAAGTAAAACAGGTCTTAAACAAGGAAACGATGAATTTATTGATTAAGAACCATTACATAGATCCGGAAAAAGGCGTTGAATTAAGAATCGTCAATCCCGGAACAAAAGTTATTTTAGAAGATGACAATGGCATTAAAATTTTTAATGAAAATTTGACAGGCACTGGCAATGTTTATGAAGCGTCTTTCGGAAAGCCGAATATAGCGGTTCCTGCAGAACAGATTACGGGCGGTCCGAAAATTCCAGCGGAACAAATTACAGGAGGCCATAAAATTTTTCCGGAACAAGCGGGTCAAGCCGGCGGTCCGAAAATCGTTGCTGAAAGCATTCCTGTTAAAAATTGGATTGAAAATACCGCGAAGATTGATTTAAATAAAACAACCTGGCTTAACGAGAATTTCCTTAAAACGCATTCCGTAAAAGAGGTTTTGGATTCGGATTTTGTAAAAAATAAAGATATCGCCTTGGGAACCGAAATGCCGCCGGAATACGGCAGTTCCAAGTGGTGGGAATTTCATGAAAAAGAAAATCTTCAGCATCAGATTGAAAAAATCATAAAACAAATTCCAATTTCCGAAAGACCCAAATATCAGGATATTTCAATCTATCGGCTTTTAGAGCAACATACTCAAAAAATTCCAGCGGAACAAATAATGGAACAAACAAGCGGCGTTCATAAGGTTATTAACACAGAACAACCGGCCGCAGGCTCTAAAATTCCTCCCGTAGAACATACGGAATAGATTATTGGCGGTCCGAAAATTCCAGCGGAACAAATTACAGGCAGTCCCAAGATTACAGCGGAAATAGTTGCGGACTTGTCGCAGGAAAAAATAGAAAAATTTGACGTTTTTATTGGCCAGGTTAATACCTTAAACGCAACTGAAAAAGTTTATGAGCTTGCCGGTAAAATAAAAACAGGCGATCTTGCGGCGGAAGATTTTGCCAAGTATTATGCCGCAAAGGCTTCCGGAGCAAACAGCGTGTCCAATGAATTATTGGATAATTTAAAAAATAATTTTAAAGCAATCGATGAAGGCATCCCTCAGGAAAGATTAAAGGCGGTAAGCGCCATAGAGTCGCTTTTAAAACGTCTGATGCCGAAGGTTGCGAAATAGTTTAAATATATTAAAAGGTCGGATTGAATATAAATAATTTACAACCATTAATATAGATAACATTATAAACCAAAATCTTATTAAAGAATTGGGATTGGAAAATTTACCCGAAGCCGATCAAACGGAAGTTCTTCTTGGCATCGGCAGAATTATCCAGCAGAATATTATTTTGCGCGTCATCAACGAACTACAGGAAAAAGATAAAGACGAGTTTGACAAATTATTGGAGGAAAAACCCGACGACCAGGAAGCAATTTTAAATTTTTTAAAATCAAAAATTCCCGGCTTAGACGGCATCGTTGAAGAAGAAATAAAAAATTTCAAAGAAAAAAGCACTGATTTGATGAAAAAAATAGCGGGTTAAAATTATTTTCCCCGCTTCGCCCGCCTAGACTCGGCGAGGCTGGCCAAAGCTACAGCGAGGCGAGCAGGATTTTTGAATTATTCGCCCCCTTACATAATTTATGTGGGGGGTTGACATTTTTATTGATATATTATATCATTTGTCAGGTCTTAAGAGTCTTATAAAATATGGAAATTACATAAAAAACGATAAAAAATAATGGGAGGATGAAATGAAAAAGATAGGATGGATATGGTTGCTGTTATTGATATTGGCAGTGGCGAGTCCCGCGCTTGCAGGGAAAAAAGAAATAAAACCCTGTAATATTGGGGTTAATCCGGTGGGCCCGGCATATTTGATTCCCGGGGAAGACTTAATTGAGACTGATATGGAATTGATTGTCGTTATGGGCGACAAGGACAAAAATATAATAACTTGCCGTCTTAAAAAAGGGGAAAGAGTGGTTTTTAAAAATAACATTGCCACTCGGATTTATGGTTGCAGCAATCCGATTTATAACCGGATTATCTGGAAAGAAACTCCTGCGCCGCAACAAACGCCCGCGTTACAACAAATTCCTGCGCCGCAACAAATACAGAAACAAATTGCGCCAGCACCAATTCAGGTACCAGTTAAAGAAGAATTGCCCCCTGCTATTAAACAGGCAATGATGGAAGAACAAATTCCGATTTCGCGAGTGGTAGCCAAGACAGGAGAAAAATCTTGTTTCGGCAAGTCAACCAAGACAATCGCGGGAAGCTCGGCCATAGGAGGAATAGGCTTGGCTGTTTTAAGTAAAGCCCATCCTCTTGGATGGACTTTAATAGCGTTAGGAGGGCTTGGAACAATTAAGGGATTTAATGATAATGATTCCAATCTCGCGTGCGAAATTGCAGCTCTCCCAATTGGAGCCGCAGGAGGATATGGATTGGGAAAACTCGGTCAAAAAATTTTTGAGACCCATCAAACCCATCCTTCAAATCCTTCTCATCCTTCTACTGGAGGAAGCAGTGGAGGCGGCGCAAGTCCACAACCTTCAGCGCCGACAGGGCCTTCAACTCCGCCACCGGCGCCGTTTGCTCCGGCATCGCTATAATTTTCATTTTTGAGGAGCAAGGAATTTTACAATTCCTGCTCCTCGCCATTCTTAAAATTTCAATAAAGCAATTTGAAATTTTAAGAATGGCACACCATATTAAGAAAAACCCTAACTATTGACAAATTTGCCAATATCTGATAAATTATTTAGAATAATAAAAAGCAGGTCAAATTCAAAATTTAATCAATTATTCAAATTTATGAATAAAAATTCAATTAAAATTTTACCGGTGTTTGCAGGCGTTATTTTAGTAACAGGGATTTTATATCCCGCTATTTCGGTTTCAGCTGCGGCGTCATTTAATAACGATCCGCTTGATTTACCGACACTGCAGGTTGTTAATTCAACCAGAAGCGGCGGCTGCACAACTTGCTGGTCTTCTTCGGTTTCCGCAAATGACGGAGATACCATCAGTTTCTTATTGTACTATCATAATACTTCAAATGAGACTGCCAATCAGACAATGGTTAGGGCAATTTTACCGTCAGCAAGTTCTGCTGTATTAAATATTTCAGGAAATATATCTGCTCAAAACGCATCAGCGGCAACGGGCAACGCCACTGTTAATTTGGCAAATAGCCGGAGCATAACTTATCTTCCCGGCTCGGTGAAATGGTATCCCAACCGCTCGTCTTCGCTTTCACCGCTTTTATTTGGACAAAGCGGAGATGAAATTATTTATTCAGGATTGAATATTGGGAATATTGACCCGGGCTGGGGAACGCAGGGGTATGTTATTTTTAGCGCCAGAATCAGTACCGGGTCTCAACAGCAAGGATTTACTCCGACTGTTACGACAAACCAGGCAACGAATATTATTCAAAGTTCAGCTGATTTGAACGGCTCTGTAAATCCGAATAATTCTAACACAACCGTCTGGTTTGAATACGGCACCACAATGTCTCTGGGTTCAACAATCGGAAATCAGAGCATTGGTTCGGGAAATTCTAATATTAATATTTTTAATACATTGTCAGGCCTTCAGTCAAACACCATTTATTATTTTCGAGCTGTGGCGCAAAATTCTGTCGGCACGACTCAGGGAAGCATTTTAAGTTTTACGACTTCCGGCGGACAGCAAGGGCAGGTCCCATTGGTTACAACCAATTCCGCTTCAAATAATAATCAAAATTCCGCGACATTGAACGGCTCCGTAAATCCGAATAATTCCAACACAAATATTTGGTTTGAATACGGTCAGACTCCTTCTTTGGGGTCAAGCATCGGTTTTCAAAGCGTTGGTTCCGGCAACAGTTATATCAATATTACCGGCTATTTGTCCGGCCTTCAGTCAAACACCACTTATTATTTCAGGGCAGCGGCTCAGAATAATTTTGGCACAGCTTATGGAAGTGTGCTGAATTTTATCACCCAGTCAGGAGGGGGATTTGGTTCCGCTCCGATTGTCACAACCAATTCCGCGTCAAACATTACTCAGAATTCCGCGACATTAAACGGCTCCGTAAATCCGAATAATTCCAACACAACCGTCTGGTTTGAATACGGCCTTAATAATTCTCTTGGTTCCACTGTCGGGTATCAGTCGGTGAACAGCGCCAATTACACAATGAACATCACCACTTACTTGTCAGGGCTTCAGCCAAACAACACTTATTATTATCGCATTGTCGCTCAGAATTCCTACGGCACAATGTACGGCAGTCTTTTAAGTTTTTACACTACCCAGTCAGGAGGAGGATTTGGAACAGCTCCGATTGTCACAACCAATGCCGCGTCTTCAATTGGTCAGGCCTACGCGACTTTAAACACTTCTGTAAATCCAAACGGAGCCATTGCGACTGTCTGGTTTGAATATGGCACAACAATGTCGCTTGGCTATTCAATCGGTTATCAATCAATCGGCGCCGGCAATTACAGCCAAAATATTTCTTCTTACATATCAAGCCTTCAAGCCAATGCCACTTATTATTTCAGGGCAGTTGCCCAAAACACATACGGCACAAGCTATGGAAGTATTTTGAGCTTTATTACGCAGACGGGCTATCAAACCGGGAATGCCCCGATTGTTTCCACCAACTCCGCTTCGTATATTTATCAGAACTCGGCTTTGCTTAACGGAACGGTAAACCCCAATTATTCTTTGACCACTGCCTGGTTTGAATGGGGAGGAACAAATTCATTGGGCAACAGAACGACATCTCAATCTATGGGCGACGGCACAATCGCTTCGCCGCTGTCATTCGCTTTGACCGGTCTTAACTCGGGAATAAATTATTATTACCGAGTTGCCGCTCAAAATTCCTACGGCACAAGCTATGGAAATATCTTAAATCTTACAACCCAAACAACCCAAGCTTATCAGCCGGCGGAGCCGACGCAACCGACCGTAATTATTCAAAGAACGGCAACGGAAAAAGTTTCCGAGTCGCAGGCAGTTTCGCTGACTCCGGCAGTGGACAATAATAATCCGCGGGCTGGCGAAGAAATTGCTTATACCGTGGTTTACAGGAATGACGGCAAAAATTCCGTCAAAAACGCCGCGTTGAAAATCGTCCTTCCCAAAGAAGTCAATTACGAGAACTCCAATTTACAGCCGACATCAATAGACGGCAATAATTTGAGTTTTAATTTGGGAACCGTTGATTCTCAAAGCCAAGGAATCATTAGTATTAAAGTAAAAATTAACAATTCAACCAAAATCGGCAGCGCTTTAATTTTCAACGCAACCTTGAATTACACTGACCAGGATGATAATTTTCAAGCAGTCAACGCGTACCTGACGGTGATTATCGGGCAGGGCGCCTCAATAACGGCATCGTTGATAGACGTTATCGGATCGCTGTTCAGCAATTGGTTTTTTGACCTTTTGCTGGGATTGATTCTTGGTTTTGGAATCTACCACTTCTTTATCAGAAGCAAAGAAACCGATTTAGCGACATAAACAAAACAATAATGATTTAAAAAACAACCCCCCGCATAAATTATGCGGGGGGTTGTTTTTTTCCTGAACCAATGGCGATTAGTATATTTTTAAAAAAATGGGACCTTGCATTGCAGGTTCCCAGAATTATTGAATTTATGCTTTTTTTGTTTTGGCCTTGAACTTGAAGGCGAGATGGTTACCGGAGAGTTCTATAGGCTTAAAAGCAAAATCGCAGACGGCGGAGAGAAAGGATATTAAATTCACGAAATGGGCTTTACTCTGGATTGTTCCGTAAAGCCATTTATTATCGTATTCACCTATTAGTCTGTGGTCGTCATCATCTCGCATCCTTACAATTACAACGGCCGTTGCATCTACATCGTAATATATGATGTCTCCGATCTTTAATTTTGTTTTTCTGCCGTTAAAAAAAAGATCTGTTTGTTTCGTGTACATTATTTTCACCACCTTTCATATATAATTGGATTCCGAAATTTATGCTAAAACAATATTATACTATAATTGTAAAAATGTCAATTAATTATAGCCTTGGGAAAATTGACTTTGCACGTGAAAACCGCGGCGATTGCGGGAAGTTATGCGAGTATTGTTTATTAACAGCATTAATATGTTATAATTACATATTATGAGTACTACGACAATAATTTTAATAATAGTCGCGATAGTTATTTTATGGCTGATTTTTTCTTTCAACGGATTGGTGCGCGGAAGATTTCGAATAAAAGAAGCGTGGTCAGATATTGATATTCAATTAAAACGGAGGTACGATTTAATTCCCAATTTAATGGAGAGCGTCAAAGGCTATATGGCTCACGAGCGCGGAGTTTTTGAAAAAGTAACCGAAGCAAGAACAAGGGCAATGGGCGCGCAGGGAAGAATTGAAAAATCCGGAGCCGAAGATACTTTAAGTAATACGCTTAAGACTCTGTTCGCTGTTTCGGAAAATTATCCGGAATTAAAGGCGAACGCGAATTTTCTGGATTTACAGAGAGAATTAGCGGATACCGAAAATAAAATTCAGGCGGCCCGCAGGTTTTACAATAACAATGTGATGGATTACAACATCAATATTGGAAGTTTCCCCACCAACTTGATTGCCGGACTGTTCAGTTTTAAAAAAGAAGAATTTTTTGGTCTGGAAAATCAGGTTGAAAAAGAACCAATAAAGGTTAAATTTTGAATGACGGCTAAATTTAAAAAAACTGCCTTAAAGGGTATAATTATTTTAGTGGCCATTATCACGATCATAGGATTATCCGACTTGATGTTTCTTTCAGGGTCTAAGCCGAATCAGGACCAATCAACCAGTCAAATCGTTAACGAGCCGGTTATGGAAAAAGTTTTTTTTAAGACTTCTGACAATAAACAAATAACAGCCGATTATTTCAGGGTTGATAAAAGCAAATATCCGGAACCGAACGGCTGGCTGGTTTTGACGCATATGATGCCGGCCACAAAAGAATCCTGGAACGCGTTGGCGAAGATTTTTCAGGATTTAGGCTATGAAAGTCTAGCTGTTGATTTAAGGGGGCACGGCGAATCAGAAGAGGGACCTGACGGGTTTTTAAATTTTCCGGACAGCGAACACCAAAAAAGCATTTATGATTTAGAAGCCGCGATTGAGTTTTTACGGGCAAAAGGCGGGAAGGCGGGAAAAATCAGTTTCATCGGCGCTTCTATCGGAGCAAACTTGTCGCTTCAATACATCAGCGAACATCAGGAATTTGAAACCGCGGTTTTGCTTTCTCCGGGCTTCAATTATCGTGGGATTAAAACAGAATCAATGGCTAAAAAATTAAAATCCGGCCAAAAAGTTTTTTTCATAAGTTCTGTTGATGACGGAGTCAACAGCGTGGAAGTTAATCAGCTTTTTAGCGAAGCGCCGCAAGACGTAAAAAAAGAAATCAAAATTTATGAATTTGGCGGACATGGGACGGATATTTTAAAAAATCAGCCGGAACTGGAAGCATTAATAATCAATTTCATTAAATAGAATAACAATTACGTAATTTCAATAAATTCGTAATTGCAGTTCTATAGATAAAAATTTTGACAAAAAAAGATTACAAATTCGGGATTATAGTCGGATTTTTAATCGGTTTGGTCGCTTTGCCAGTTTTTAAAATTGCGAAGCCGGGATTATATTCTAAATTCGGTCTGGCGATTTTTTTCTTTTTCCTTATTGGCACGCCAATCGGATTGATAATCGCAAAATACATCAGCAGGAAAATAGCGGTTGTCTGGCAGGTGGCGAAGTTCGCCGTGATCGGCGTTTTAAACACTCTTGTTGATTGGGGAGTGCTTGCAATTTTAATTTTCATTTTCAG
>CAYIEH010000004.1:0-33407 GCA_964362385.1 uncultured Candidatus Saccharibacteria bacterium | reverse complement strand
AATGTAAATATCAAAAATCAAAATGACAATTTAAAATGATGAAATTATTTCTTGCCTTTTAATGTCAAAATACTCGAAGCTATAATATTTGATATTTCGATTAATTCTCCTAACAGCCATTTTAATTCGTTTTGATCTCCTTTATTGGTGTCTTTTAACAAAGACAGCCAAATTTTAGATTCATTAGCCGATTTTAACGAGTGGGTGAAAAAATTAATAAAATCCTTTTTGGAGCTTGCCGAATTGGCTTCAATATAATTAGCCAAAACACTGGTGCCGCTTCTTAAAAGTTGTTTTCCCATAACTGAACACACTGAATTTTTCGGAAGTCTGTCAATAAACTTTATTAATTTTAAAACCCAATTATAAAGTCTTTTCTTAAATTCATTTTTAAACTTTACATTGTCATTTTCCATTTTGATTTTTCAACTTTACAATAAAAGTCCCAATAAGCTTTGCGCGGTCATTTCTTTAGGCTTTGGAATACCCATTAATTCTAAAATCGTCGGACTGATGTCCGCCAATACGCCTATCGGCGCTTTTTCCGAGCTTATGATTTCTTGCTCTGTTCTTTGCCTTTTGAATTTGTTGGCTATCAAATAAATCGGCACCGGATTCGGGTCGTGTTTGGTTTCCGGCTCGCCGGTTTGAGGATTGAACATCCTTTCTATATTTCCGTGGTCCGAGGTGATTATTAAAATTGCGTCGTTGTTCAAAACCGCTTTTGTTATTTTCCCGATTTGCTCGTCAATGGTTTTTACGGCTTCAACGGCGGCGTTGAAATTACCGGTGTGGGCGATGATGTCGCTGTTGGCGTAATTTGCCAGAATAAAATCATAGGCTTTTTCTTCAATCGCTTCCGTCAGTCTTGCGGTGATTTCAGCGGACATCATTTCAGGGTGTTCGTCGTAATGAAATTCCACTTTTGACGGCACCAACACCCGGTATTCGTTTTCAAAAGGCGCTTCTTTCTGGCCGTTGAAAAAATAAGTGATGTGGGCGTATTTTTCCGTTTCCGCGATTCGCCACTGAGTTTTTTTATTGTCAGTCAAGACCTTACTCAGGCAATTTTCAATTTTGTCCGGAGGATAGACTGCCGGAATATCAAATGTCGCGTCATATTGAATCATCGCGGCTATAAACAAGTTGGAAAAATTTTTAACCGGGAATTTATTGAAATCTTTTTCAATGAAAGATTTGACGATTTGTTTCATTCTGTCTTCTCTGAAATTAAAGAAAACAACCGCGTCGTTGTCTTTAACCGGACGGCTCGGCTCTATAAGAATAGGCAGAACATATTCGTCATTTAATTTTTTTTGGTAGGTTTTTTGGATATGAGTTTCATAATCGTCGGTCATGAGTCCTTGGCCCGTCATCGCATTGTAGGCTTCTTTTGTCCGTTCCCAATGGTTGTCCCGGTCCATGGCGTAATATCTGCCCGAGACGCTTGCCAACTGCTCGGGATGGGGAAGGCGTTTTATCAGGTTTAAAGCCGATTGCGGCGGACTGTCTCTTCCGTCGGTTATCAGATGAAAATTAACCTTTTCCTTCGGGAAATTTTCATTTTGGGCGAATTTAACCAAAGCTTCCAGATGTTCAAAGGAAGCGTGGACATTGGCTTCGGTTAAAAGGCCTATGAAGTTGGCGCTGGAGTTATTTTCCTTGGCGTGGTCAAACGCTTTTTTTAAGACCTCATTTTTGAAAAAACTGTTGTCTCGGATAGACAAGGTTATTCTCGGGTAATTTTGATAGATAATTCTGCCGGCGCCCATATTCAGGTGTCCCACCTCGCTGTTTCCTTCTTCGCCCCAGGGCAAGCCAACGGCGATTCCCGAAGCTTGCAAAGCTCCGCTTGGGAAATTGGCTTTTAAATAATTTATATTTTGGGGATTAACGGTATTAATCGGATTAGACATATCCTTTTTGCCGATTCCCCATCCGTCTAAAACAATTAGAACTATGGTTTGATTTTTCATGGAGTATTTTTTGATTCCGAGCGTTATCAAAGGATTCGCCCCGTTAGAAGTGCGGCATAATTTAATGATATTTCAATATTTAAAGGCGAAAGCCGCCTGCTTCGCCTCGCTGACTCGCCTCGCTTCACTGGCGAAGCGGGAGCTTTGGCGAAGCGGGTCGGCTATATGCGATGCAATAGCATAATCTTTGGAACACTTCTAACGGGGTTCGCAACCGCACCTTTATTTTAATTTAAAATTTAAAAATTCGCCATTAAAGTTTACTTGCCCCGTTAGAAGTGCGGCATAATTTTTGTAAAACAATTTTTAAAGCTGACCCGCTTCGCTGGCGAAGCGGGTCAGCTTTAAATAATGCTATAGCATAATCTTTGGAACATTTCTAACGGGGTTGAACAATCCGAGTTAATCTGTCATTATAATAAAATATGAACGGTCCGCAATCCAATAAAAAGAAAGTTATTGACATTATAAAAAAATCCGAAGAATCGCGCGAAAGCTTTCTTCATCAAGATCAACCGAAAGAAAGACGTTTATTTAAGGCGGAGCAAAAAGAAAGACCCCGCATTTTAGAAATTCCGGAAGAAAAAGAAATTATCCAGGAACCGGTTTCTATTCTTCACAAAGAGAGCAAAATTGTTCATCACAAAGAAGATCGCGATCGCCCCAAAAAGAAAAAATCTTTTAAATTTTATTTTTGGCTGATTTTAATTTTTGTTTTATTGGGAGGTTTTGGATATTTGGCAATAAATATTTTGCCGAAAGCGGAAATAAAAATCACCGCCAAAAAAGCGGATTGGGATTACAGCAATCCGGTGCGGATAAATTCAAAAATTGCCGACATTGACGTTGTGAACAGGCAAATTCCAGCTGTCATATTTTCCCAAAAAAAGAATTCCACTTTTAATTGGCCGGCAACCGGCAAAAAATACATTGAAAGGAAAGCCTCGGGTAAAATCACTATTTACAACGAATATAGTTCTGATCCGCAGAAGTTGGTCGCGAATACCCGTTTTGAAGCGCCTGACGGGAAAATTTTTCATCTAAAAGCTTCAACTACCGTTCCCGGCGCCACGATAGAATCCGGCAAAATAGTCGCTTCAAGCATTGATGGCGAGGTTATCGCCGATAAGCCGGGAGAGGCATACAACATCAGTCCGGTGAGTAGATTTACCATTCCTGGGTTT
This sequence comes from uncultured Candidatus Saccharibacteria bacterium, assembly GCA_964362385.1. Classification (GTDB taxonomy): domain Bacteria; phylum Patescibacteriota; class Minisyncoccia; order UBA6257; family UBA9933; genus CAYIEH01. Next base: position 30,247 of record CAYIEH010000004.1, on the reverse strand, counting down.
AAAGACAAGCCCAAAAAATACGAAAAGTTTTACGGCAGCTCTCAGAATCCGATGACGGGCGGTTTTGTGGGTGAAGCCGCTTATCCAACTGACAACGATATCAAGAAAGCCAAGGAAAACTCCGAAAATCAAATAAAAGACATTATCAACTCTTTCCTTTATTCTCAAATTGCCATGGAGAGTTTTAAGGTTATCGAAGAAACAAAGCAGTTTAATATTTTAAAAGAGGTTATCAATAAGAACACCGACGAGTCTGGTAATTTTTCAATATTTATAGAAGCTGAAAGTTCCGCTCAGGTCTTTAAAGAAGAACAGCTTTTAAAGTTGATGTCTGAGCTCGCGCGACAGGTCATTGGCCCCGATTTTCAGATTAAAAAATACGAGCTTGCTTACGATAAGATAGGGACTGACCAAAAAACCAAACTTGCTGTTTTACCCGTTAATTTTAAAGGCAATTTTTGGAAACCGGTGGACGCGGATGATTTTAAAAATAAAATTTTAGGCAAAACCAACGAAGATTTAAAAACTTTCATATTTTCCTCGTCAGCCATAGAAAAAGCGGACATATCCTTTTGGCCTTTCTGGGTGTCAAACATTCCCAAGGATCCGAAAAGAGTAAAAATTGAAGTTGAATAATCTAATCTTTCGGCTTTACTCAGGACTAGTCTTTTGACTTCACTTGCTTTGACTTTGCTCAGCATTCTTCAAAACATCCTAGTTTGTTGAAGGACAGAATTGCGCGTTGTCATGTGCCATGGCAACGTTTATAATTCTTGCGGCGCTAATTGCCTAACGGGGGTTGACCCCGCACTAAAAGAGAGACCGCGAAGCTTTTGTATTCCGTGATATACCTAAGCAACTTTATATTTTTAGTCGGATAAGCTGATTAGGTTATAATACGGCTTCGTTGGGGATACCCGTCTTTCTTTAGTGACGGGGGTTGACCTCTTTATTTTCTTAGTTTAATATATATCCTTACATGTCAGGAAAAGAATCCAAGAAGCCGATTATTAAGGGAATAGTTGTCGAGGCGTTGCCGGCGACAACTTTTAAAATCCGGCTTGAAAACGGAGAAGAAATTTTAGCGTATTTATCAGGCAAAATGAGATTATATTATATTAAGATTATGCCGGGAGATTCGGTTTTATTGGAACTTAGCCCTGACGGCAAAAGAGGAAGGATAGTTCGCAGATTATAGATAGAATAAATGTAAAATTAAAAAATCAAAAATCAAAATGACAATGTAAAGTTTAAAAATGAATCAATAAAAAATCATTTTAAATATAAATAACTTTTACATTTTAAATTTTTAACATGAAAGTACGTTCAGTGGTCAAAAAAATTTGTAAAGATTGCAAAAATGTTCGCCGCACGGGCCGAACTTATATTATTTGCAAAAAAAATCCAAAACATAAGCAAAGGCAAGGATAAAGGACTAACTTCAAATCCGAAGCACGAAATCAGAAATCCGTTGTTGAAAACTCCCCGTTAGGGTCAACAATTTCTAATTACTAAAATATAAAATTCAAAACGTTTTGAATTTAAAACATTTGGATTTTAATATTGTTTCGAATTTCGACATTCGGATTTCGAATTTTAATATAGTATGCGATTAATCGGCGTAAATATTCCGGATAATAAAAGAATAGATATTGCTTTGACACATGTTTACGGCATTGGCCGTGTTTCGGCCGGTCGTATTTTGTCCGGAATTAAGATTGATCAAAATAAAAAAACAAAAGATTTAACCTCCGAAGAGTTAAAGAAAATACAGGACTTTATTGAAAAGAATCATAAAGTTGAGGGCGAACTTCGGCAGCTAATCAGAACAAACATTGGCCGTTTAAAAGAAATACAATCTTACAGAGGAGCAAGGCATTTAAGGAAATTGCCGGTAAGGGGCCAGAGAACAAAGACAAATTCCCGGACTGCGCGCGGTAGCGGACAAAATAGAAAAACCGTCGGAAGCGGAAAGAGAAAAGTTGAGCTGAAATAATTAAAATTATTTCAGCGAAACCCCGCCTTCTAAGCGCGAGGCATAAAGCAAAAATATGAATAAAATGATTAAACAATTAAATAAAGTTATAACAAAGGCCGCAAGCATAGAAGGCGGGGTGCTCAATTTTATAATTACTCGCTTTGTTCGCAAATAAAATTGGCATGGGTAAGAAAAAAGTTATTCAAAAAACTGAAGAAGAAGTTTTAAAAGAAGGAGAAACCCTGGAGAAAACAATATCTAAGGCAGCTGCCAAGCCAAGCGCCTTAAAAAAGACAGAATCCGGAAGGGTTTATATTAACGCTTCCTATAATAATACGCTTATAACCGCAGCCGATAAAAAAGGCGATGTTATCGCATGGGTTTCTGCCGGAAGCCTGGGATTTTCCGGCCCCAAAAAGGCGACTCCCTTTGCCGCTTCCAAGGCTGTGGCGGCTTTAGCCGAGAAAATGAAAAAGAACGGCATTAATGAAATAGAAATTGTCGTTAAAGGAGTGGGAACAGGCAGAGATTCTGCGATTAGGTCGCTTGCCAATCAAGGGTTTAATATTATTTCAATTAAAGACGAAACGCCGATTCCTCATAATGGTCCTCGGCCCAAAAAGGTTCGACGCGTTTAATAAAACGCGGAGCACCCCGCCAAAATTTTTGCGAAGCAAAAACTCAGACGGGGTGCTCGATTTTTAGAAAAATTTATTTCATTTTAAACTCATAAATTTATGAAAAAATCGTTAGAAAAAAAAGAAAGATCGCTTGGCACAAAACTTTTTTTGAAAGGCGAGCGTTGTAATTCGCCGAAATGCGTCATGGTCAGGCGTCCTTACAGGCCGGGAATTCACGGCAAGAAAAGGCGCGGAACTCTTTCTGAGTATGGCCAGCAGCTGTTGGAGAAACAAAAGATAATGTTCAGCTATGGTTTGCGCGAAACTCAAATGAGAAAAGTTTTTAAAGAAGCGTCCGCTAAAAAAGAATCGGGAACCAACGCGCTTATTGTTTTTCTGGAGAGAAGATTGGATAATGCCGTATTTCGTTTGGGATTTGCTCCGTCAAGAATTACCGCAAGACAATATATAAGCCACGGACATATTGCGGTGAACGGAAAAAAAGTAACGATACCTTCTTATCGGGTTAAGGTCGGCGACGCAATAACGATTAAACCTTCGTCATTAAATCTCTTGATTTTTAAAGATCTTTCAAGTAGTATCAAAAAATACGAACCGCCGACTTGGCTTATGATTGATAAAGAAAAATTGGAAGGCAGGGTCAAATCTTTGCCTCAAGACATTGAAACGCCGTTTGATGTAAACTTGGTCGTCGATTTTTACGGCAAGTAATCATAAAACATAAAACGTGAATCACCGAACATAAATATAAAATGTTTTAAGATTTATGTTTCAAGTTTCAAGAATACAATGGAATACGCAAGATTAAGCGAAACTGTAAAAATTAAAAAAGTTTCAGAAACGCCGACAGAAGGTGTTTTTGAAATTGAGGGACTTTTTGCCGGTTATGGCTTGACTATCGGCAACGCACTTCGACGCGCGCTTCTTTCTTCTCTTCCCGGCGCCGCCGTTACTCAAGTAAAAATCACCGGCGTTAAGCACGAATTCTCGACTATTGACGGAATTTTGGAAGATGTTGTTGAAATCTGCCTTAATCTAAAAAAGATTAGATTTAAATTTTTTGCCGACGAACCTCAAATTTTAACTCTTGATGCTAAAGGAGAGAAAGAGGTAAAAGCCGGCGATATAAAAACCAACGCGCAGGTTGAAATCGTCAATCCGGATCTCCACATAGCCGCTTTAACCAGTAAAAAAGCGGAGCTAAAAATGGAATTGACCGTTGAGAAAGGGTTGGGATATATTTCCGTTGAAAGCCGCAAATCAGAAAAACTTCCGGTTGGCGTCATTGCCATTGACGCTATTTTTGCGCCGGTTACCAAGGTTAATTTTATAATTGAAAATATGCGCGTTGGCGAAAGAACAGACTTTAACCGACTGGCAGTTACTCTTGAAACCGACGGAAGCATTTCTCCGTCGGCGGCTCTTCATAAATCTGCCAATATTTTAAAGGACCACTTTGAAAAAATTTCTTTAGTTGAAGTTACGGCGGAAGAGGAGAAATCATTGGAAACTAAAGAAATTAAAAAAGAAGCGAAAAAGAAAAGAACTTTAAAAAAGTAAATTAAAGCTTATTAGCTAAAGAGCTAATAAGCTAACGAGCTAATTTCATGCGCCATCTTAAAAAAGGAAGAAAATTTCATAGAAAGAAAGGGCAAAGGAAGTCTCTTTTAAAAATTTTAGCAAACAATCTGATTTTAGAAGGGAAAATACTCACAACGGAAGCAAAAGCGAAAGAGACGAAATCGCAAGTTGAAAAACTGATAACACTCGCCAAAAAACAAAATTTACCAAGTTTGAGACTGCTTTTTTCAAGATTGCCGAAAAAATCAGCGGAAAAATTATTTTATACAATCGCCCCGCGTTATAAAGATCGCCGCGGCGGATATTTAAGAATTATAAAAGGTTTGACAAAAAAAAGAGACAGCAGTAAGACCGCAATTATTGAATTTGTATAAACCAACCGACAATCAAACCCTCGTTAGAAGTGTTGCAGAGATTATGCTATTGCCTTAAACTTGTGTTTTTTATGAAAATTATGCCGCACTTCTAACGGGGTTGACTAATTATCAATAAATAATATAAGATCAAACCCAGTAGGACAACCGCGATATTTTAACCCAATTTATCAAAATTGTCCGCTGAAAAATATTAAATATTAAAAAGCTCAAATAGAAACAATGGCGACGAGTTAAAAAGATAAATTGCAGTCGCGGTTGTACTAACTGGGCAAAAAGTCGTTAAAATTAAGCCTGAATACTAACAACAAAAGTTTTTAGCTTCCGGCGAAAATAAATTTAAATAAAAGTATGGCGGAAAAAGAAAAATTTGAACGGACTAAACCGCACTTAAACGTAGGTACTATCGGTCATGTTGACCATGGCAAAACAACTTTGACTGCGGCCATCACTCACGTTCTTCATCTTAAAGGGTTGATTAAAAAAGAAGAAACAGTCGATATGATTGATAATGCTCCGGAAGAAAAAGCCCGCGGCATTACCATTGCCCTCCATCATTCGGAGTACGAATCGGAAAAACGGCATTACGCTCACGTTGATGCTCCTGGCCACGCCGATTATATTAAGAATATGATTACCGGCGCTGCCCAGATGGATGGCGCAATTCTGGTAGTCGCGGCGACAGACGGTCCTATGCCTCAGACCAGAGAGCACATTCTTTTAGCTCGTCAGGTAGGCGTACCGAACGTTGTCGTGTTTCTTAATAAAGTGGATATGGTTGACGACCCGGAACTTATTGACTTGGTTGAAGCGGAAGTAAGAGAGTTATTAAAGAAATATAAATTTCCGGGCGATGAAACTCCTATTATCAGAGGTTCGGCTCTGAAGGCATTGGAAGCGAAATCAGTCGATGATGAAGCTATTAAGCCGATTTTAGATCTTATTAAAGCTTTGGATGAATATCTGATTGAACCGGTAAGAGAAATTGATAAGCCGTTCTTAATGCCGGTTGAAGACATTTTTTCAATTGAAGGTCGGGGTACTGTTGTCACCGGACGCGTTGAGAGGGGAATCGTCAAAGTCAACGAAGAAATTGAAATTATCGGCATTCGGCCAAACCAAAAAACAGTTGTTACCGGCATTGAAATGTTCAATAAACTTTTAGATGAAGGACGGGCCGGCGACAACGTGGGAATTCTTTTAAGAGGCCTTAAAAAAGAAGACGTTGAAAGGGGTCAGGTTATCGCCAAGCCGGGCAGCGTTACTCCTCATACCGAATTTGAAGCCGAGGTCTACATTTTAACCAAAGAAGAAGGCGGCCGCCACACCCCATCCTTTAAAGGATACAAGCCTCAGTTTTACATCAGAACTACCGATGTCACCGGAGAAGTTGAACTTCCCCAGGGCATGGAAATGGTTATGCCCGGAGACACCATAAATTTGGTTATTAAATTGATAGCGCCGGTAGCTTTGGAAGAAAAACAGCGTTTTGCCATCCGTGAAGGAGGAAAGACTGTCGGCGCCGGCGTGGTTACTAAAATTCTGAAGTAATTAATTTAATCCAGCTCTTTGATATGGCAAAAAAGGCAAAGGAAGAAAAACAACCTAAATTGCGGTTGCGGGTAAAATCCTACGACCATAAGTTGATTGACAATTCCGTTAAACAAATTATTGAAACGGTAATAAGGAACGGCGCCGAAATTGTCGGTCCGATACCTTTGCCCACTCAATTCAAGCGTTATACGGTTAATCGCTCAACTTTCGTCCACAAGGATTCCCGCGAGCAGTTTGAATTAAGAATACATAACCGTTTGATAGATATTTTAAATCCCAGCCAAAAAATTATTGAATCATTAAGCAGCCTTAATTTGCCGTCAGGAGTTGATATTGAGATTAAGATGAAATAACCAAGACGCGGATTTACGCGGATAAGACGCAGATTGACGCAGATGAATCAAAAACCGCCCGAAAGGGCGGTTTTTGATTGCCTTGTTTTTGAAATAAATTATTTTTCAAGCTATACTTATTTAATGCCGCGCGAGATTTCAGCGGGAATAATAATTTACAGAAAAACCCCAGAGGGGCCGAAATTTTTATTGCTTTATCACGGGCATAATTACTGGAATTTTGCCAAGGGCAAGATTGAAAGCGAGGAAAAAAGTTTTCAAACCGCTTTGCGGGAAATTAAAGAAGAAACGGGATTAACAAAGGACGATTTGCGGTTCAGTCAATATTTCAAGGCATATGAAAAATTTTCCTTTTGGCGGCGAGTGGGCAATAAAAATGCCAGAATTTTCAAAATCGTTATTTTCTATCTGGCCGAAACAAAGCAAGCAGCAATTAAACTTTCCAAAGAACACGATGGCTATGGCTGGTTTACATATCGCGAGGCAATGAAAATTTTAAGCAAATATAAGGACAGCCAAAGAGTTTTAAAACAAGCTTATGACGCTCTTCGCCGACAAAGTATTAAAAGCGGTCAATAAAATTCCTTACCGCTATCCCATGGGATAGCGGTATTGTTTACTTCACTTTCTCAACAATTTTTGTAAAAATAACTGGGTGATTTTTTGCAATGTCGGCTAAAATTTTTCTGTCCAATTTAATGCCCTGTTTTTTTAAGCCGGCGATTAATTTGCTGTAAGTCGTTTTGTTATTCCTGGCGGCCGCGTTGATTTGCGTTTGCCATAAACCGCGATAATTTCTTTTCTTTTCTTTTCTGCCCCTGAAGGCGTGGCTCCATGCGTGAAGCAGGGCTTCTTTGGCGGCCCGCTCTTTTGATTTTCTTCCCCATTTAAAACCTTTCGTGTATTTTAATATTTTTTCTCGTTTTTTGTGCGCTGTTACGCCTCTTTTTACCCTTGTCATAGTTTATGAATATTTTCTGATATTTTTTTCTTCCTGCTTGATTGTTCTTAGGCCTTTGCGTCTTTTTACTTGGGTGCTTCTTTTTTTGGCCCTAAAATGGCCCAAGCCCATTGCTCGTCTTAAAACCTTTCCTGTTTTCGTGATTTTAATACGATTAGATACACTTTTCCTCATAATTCATTATTCCTAATTCTTAATTCATTTTTTGACTATCTGCATTATTAATCCTTTTCCTCCGAATTTCGATTCCATAAGGATTTTATATTCAAACGGCATCATTTTTAGAAACTCTTCCAATTTATACCGCGCCCAATCCCTATTCGCCTTTTCTCTGCCTCTTAAAAATAGGACGATTTCCACTTTGTGTCCTTCCGTAAGAAATTCTTCAATCTTTTTTATTTTAGTCTCCAGGTCGTTTTTAGCCGCTCGGCCGCTGATTCTGATTTGTTTTAATTCGCTTATTTTTTGGGCCGCCCTTTGTTTTTTAAATTCTTTTTCTTTCTGATAGCGGAATTTGTCAAAACTTATTATTTTTGCGACCGGCGGCTTTGCCATCGGCGCGATTTCTATCAAGTCCAGCTCTTTGCTTTCCGCCAATTTTAATGCCGCATCGCGCGGCATAACACCCAAATTTTCTCCGTTATCGTCAACCACTCTTAATTCGGGCGATGTTATTTGCTGATTTACCCTGTAATTTATTTTTTCCGGTTGCGGTCTAAATGGTTTAAACAATTTTTTGGTCTATTCTAAATATATTTTTATCGGTTAATTGGTGGACCTCGTTAGAAAACAGACAATTCATTAATTGGGTATATTAATATTTTATGCCTTAATATCAGTTTTTTAAAAACTAATCCAGTATTTTCTGCTTTCTAACGGGGTGGAAGCGGAGGGATTGAACCCTCGTCCAACGATTTCTCAAGAAAATTTCTACAAGCTTAGCTTAATTCGGATGTAAGATTTAAGAAGTAAGAATTAAGCAAAATCTTCAAAAATCTTTGCCAAAATTTTGTCTTTGCTAAACTTTGGCAATTTAGCAAACAAGCTTAATGTATAACACCCCGTACTGCTAACTTAAGCGATTAGCATGGGATGCCGCTTTAAGCAAAAGCTAAAGCGGGAGCAACATTTCTGTTGGCAGTTATGTTTTTGATTCCTTGATTAACGAGGTGAGAAATCATCCTCGGCTTGCGATTTTCTTAATCAAATCATTGTCGAAACTTGCGCTCCCGCGAAAATTTTTTGCGGTCAAACAGCGGAAAAGGCGGGCTACCCAATCACTTTTTTTATTTCTCTCCTTGTCTCTCTTTTTTTAATCAAATCCCTTTTGTCAGCCTTTTTCCTGCTTTTTACCAGTCCGATTTCTAATTTAATTTTATGGTGTTTAGTATAAACTTTTAAAGGCACTAAAGTCAAGCTTTTTTCCCGCGTTTTGCCGATAAGGCTTTTTATTTCCGATTTATGAAGTAAAAGCCGGCGGCTGCGTTTTGAACCGTAATCTTCGGGAGCGTTTTTCGGCTGATAGGGCGGAATGTCGGCATTAAACAGCAGAGCTTCGTTGTTTTTGATAATAACGTGGGATCCAGAAAGATTTATTCTGCCGTTTTTAATTGACTTTACTTCCTGTCCGGACAGCTCAATTCCCGCCTCGTAGGTTTCTAAAATAATGTAATCGTATAATGCTCTTTTATTTGTAGTTATTATTGTCATATATTTCATACCCGGTAGTGAACCGAGCACAACGCTTTCCACAACACCCTTTAAAATTCAATTTTTCCTATGACAGCATCATTTTAGATTAAAAACGTTTTTATAAGGAAAGCGAATAGGTGTTGAAGTGCTCGGTCTACTACCGGGCGTAGTCAAAATATGCGCGTTTATTGGTAATGGCTTCCATATCAAAAGTATAAAGTATCAGATATAAAGTATAAAGTTTTATCACCTTCAATTTTGGCTTTTTATCAATTACAATAAAGACAATGTTAAGAGAACAAATCAAAAATCAGCTCAAAAAAGCGATAAAAGAAAATATTGAAATTGAAGTTTTTGTGCCGCAAAACGACAAATTCGGGCATTATTCAACGAATGTGGCTTTGAAATTGGGAAAGATTCTGAAAAAGAATCCGATGGAACTTGCCAATGAGATAAAATCTCAATTGGGAAAACAAACAGGATTCACTGGTCTTATTGATAAGACCAGTGTCGAGTCTCCGGGATTTATTAATTTTTGGCTGAGCACTGAAACCATCCAAAAAGAATTTGTAGAAATTTTTAAGGCGAAAAAAAATTGGGGTCGTCCCCGAAAAAAACTTCTAATAGAAGTTTCTCGGGGCAAGCCTTTCGGCTCTGATCAAAGCAAGTCATCCGGGAAAAAGAAAATAATCGTCATTGATTATTCGCATCCTAACATCGCCAAACCGATGAGCGTAGCGCATTTAAGGTCAACGATTATCGGCCAGGCGCTCTATAATATTTTCAGATTCAGTGGATGGAAAGTTGTCGGGGATAATCATTTGGGGGACTGGGGCAAACAGTTCGGGATTTTAATCACGGCATACAAGGAGAAACTAACAACTAACAACCAACGACCAACGACTAAAAAAATAACAATTAAAGATTTAATGAAGCTGTATGTGGATTATACATCGCGCATGGAAAGCGACCCTAAACTTGAAGATGCGGCTCGCGAAGAAACGAAAAAACTCCAGGAAGGGAACAAAGAAAACATAAAAATCTGGAAAGAATTTTACCGCATCAGCCTTGAAGAATTCAAAAAAATTTATAAAATCTTGGGCGTAAAGTTTGATTATTATCTGGGCGAAAGTTTTTACGCTCCCATGCTGCCGGAAATAATCAGGGATGCTTTGAAAAAGGGCGTGGCTAAAAAAAGCCAGAAAGCCATTGTCATTTTTACGGACAAAGACAAGCCGCCTTTTATCATCCAGAAAGCCGATGAAGCGTATCTTTATTCCACCACCGACATCGCGGCGATAAAATACAGAGTTAAAAAATTTAAACCCGACACTATTTTATACGTGGTGGATAATGGTCAGTCGCTCCATTTTGAACAGCTTTTTAAGTCAGTTAAAATGCTTTCTTACGACAATAATGTCAATTTAATCCATGTAAAATTCGGCTTGATTCTTTCCGAAGACATGAAAAAACTTTCAACGCGTGCCGGCAGACATATTTCTCTGGAGGATTTGCTTAATGAGACAATTATAAGAGCCAAAAAAATCGTCAACAAGAAACAGCCGAGTTTGAGCGAAAAAGAAAAAAATAAAATTGCTGAAATTGTCGGCATCGGCGCTTTAAAATACAACGATCTTTCCCAGAATCGGCAATCCGATATTACTTTCAAATGGGAAAAGATGCTTAATTTTGAAGGTAATTCCGCTCCGTATCTTTTATACGCTTACGCGCGGCTTAAAAGCATTTTGCGCAAAGCGAGATTTAAAAAATATGATTCAAAATTTACGAAGCATCTGACACAAGAAATTGAATTAAAGCTAATCCGCGATTTGGACGAATTTCCCGATATTATCAAAAGAGCTGTTGAAATTTATTACTCGCACAATATCGCCGAATATCTTTTTAGTCTCGCCGCCGTTGCCAATTCTTTTTACCATGAACTGCCGGTCTTAAAAGCCAAAAAAGGAGAACGAGAAGCGCGGCTGGCGTTAATCGGCGCAATTTCTCAAACTCTTAAAACAGGTCTGAATTTATTGGGCATAGAAGTCCTGGAGAAAATGTAAATATGCAAATTATTGACGGGAAAAATATCGCCCAAAATATTGTCGGCGAATTAAAAAAACAGGCAATGCCGCAGAAAATCTTCGCGGCTGTTCTGGTCGGAAACGATCCTGTCAACGAAAGTTTTTTAAAACAAAAAGAAAAGGTTGCCGGCGAATTGGGAATTGATTTCCGAATTTACAGATTTCCTGAAATATCGACCGGCGATTCATTGCGAAAAGAAATCGGCAAAATCGTCTCGCTTAAAAAAGTCGGCGGAGTGCTGATTCAATTGCCTATGCCGTCTTGTATTAACGCTCAATATGTTTTAAACGCCATTCCGCGCGAAAAAGACGTTGATGTTTTGGGCGAGAGGGCAATCGGCGCATTTTATGCCGGTAGAAATCTCGTGCTACCGCCAGCGGCAGCGGTGGTAGAGGAAATAATTGAAAATTGTAAATTGAAAATTGAAAATTTGAGAATTGCCGTCGTGGGCCTTGGTTTTTTGATTGGCAAGCCTATATCAGTTTGGCTAAAAGGCAAGTGTGCCGAGATTTATCTTTTGAACAAAGGCAGTGATTTTTCAATTTTAAAAAACGCCGACTTGGTAATTTCGGGCGTGGGCAAAGCCGGTCTTATAAAGCCGGAAATGCTGAAAGACAACGCCGGCATTATTGATTTTGGCTATTCAACCGACGAAAACGGCAAAATCTCCGGCGATTTTGACACTAATTCCCTAATGGATAGCGGCTATTCGTTATCTTTTTACACTCCCACTCCCGGCGGCACTGGTCCGATTTTAGCGGCGAAAATTTTTGAGAATTTTTACACTCTTAACAATGAATCCCACACATAACTTAAATTAATATTTATGTATCACGTTTATCTATTACAATCAGGAGTAAATAAAAGCTTTTATATTGGTTGTACAAATAATCTAAAAAAGCGTCTTTTGGAGCATAATCAAAATAAATCTTATCATACAAAGAAATATTCCCCCTGGAAATTAATATATTGCGAAACATATATTTCTAAAAAAGATGCTTATCAAAGAGAAAAATCATTAAAACTTTACGCGCAAGGATTGCGTAGGCTTAAAGAAAGATTATGCAACACCCTTACCGTTTAAGTTATGTGAGGGATGAATAAAAATTTTTCCTTAATTTTTATTTTGATGACGGTTCTAATCGCGGGATTTTTCATATTTACCTATCAAAGGAAGATTTTTGTTTTTTCCAATATCGAGAGAAGCAATTCGGGAAACAACTCGGAAACCTTTTTGCTTTTAGGGAAAACAGGAAAAGTTATCGGCTGGAATCAGGCGCCGGACTTGGCTGACGCCGTTGTTTTGGTTGATTATCGGCCGAAACTGGGAGTCGTTAATCTTATTTCTTTGCCACGGGATTTGTATGTGAATTTAGGCGGCGAATCTTTCAAGTTAAACGAAGTGGTCAGCCGCAATAAGATAGGCGATTTTTTGGATAAATTGCCCGAAATAACCGGACTAAAAACCGACAAGTTTATTGTTGTTGATTTGGATTTATTGAAAGACATCGTTGATGATCTGGGAGGCATTGATATTAAACTTAATTCATCGGCGATTGACCGGGTCAGCGGATATACTATGGAAAAAGGACAACATCATCTTGACGGCGAACAGACAGTCTGGCTGGTAAGAAACCGCTTCGCGCCGGAAGGGGATTTTTTCAGAGAAAAAAATCAGCACCAGATTATTCAGGCGCTGATTGATAAATATAAAAATTTGGATTCCATAAAAAAAGCGTCGTTTCTTTTTAAAATTACTCCCGAGATTACAAAAATGCAGACCAACATTAATTTTCAGGAACTTTTGCCTTTGATAGAAAAATTTGGTAATGTAAGATTTAACGACGTGGTTTTGGATTTTCAAACAGGACTTTTGGAAAGCAGTTTTTCCATAATCGGCACGTCAACGGAATATATTTTAATCCCTCCGAAAGGGCAGGAGAATTACGGCGAAATAAAAAATTTCATTGAAGGCCGTCTGGAGAAGTAAGACATAAGATATAAGTTTTAAGAGATAAGAAAATTTTTACGACCTACCCGCTTCGCCCGCCTAGACTCGGCGAGGCTGGCCAAAGATTCAGCGAGGCGAGCGACTTACGACTTAATTCTTATTCAAAAATTAGCATGGAAAAATTATCAAACGGGTTTAAGGCGGCTTTGTGCGGCTTAAGAGACACCCTGATTAAAGAAACAAATTTTAAGATAATGATAGCGGCGGCATTGGCAGTCCTTTTTTTGATGTTTTATTTCCCGACCTCACGCATTGAAAAAGTGGCGCTGCTTTTGACGATTTTTTCCGTTTTAACGCTGGAGCTTATCAATTCCACCGTTGAGAGAATAATGAGCTTTTTGCACCCCCAGCCGGATGAAAAAGTGAAAGTAATAAAAGATCTTACGGCGGCGATTGTTTTAGTTGCTTCAATCGGCGCCGCGATAATCGGAATAGTTATATTTTTGCCTTATTTAGGTTATTTTTTCGGGTTTTTATAAAAAGAGGCCCGGACCCTCTTATAGAGCCCGGGTTTTCGTAAAATTTTTGAGGAGGTGGAGAAAAATATCCGGCGCCTCCTCCTGATTGTTGTTGATAAAAAGATTGGGAAAGATTTTAAATCCGAGCTTTCTGGCGCTTTTCAGAAAGTGGTGATTGTCGTCAATTACCAGAACTTCTACTGGGTTTATTCCTTTTTCTTTTGCCAGAATCATCAAGGGGTATAAGGCGGCCTTATCTGGTTTTATAAAAGGCGAAATCAAAATTTCCGCTTCGGTTCCCAGAAATTTTTTAATGCCATTTTTCTTTTTCCGCTCGTCTTTTTTTCCCCTTATTTGGACGCAATCTTTTTCTCCGAGATTTAAACCCGAAAGTTCTTTCCACACGTTTTTTACGCCCATTGCGGTTCGGTCGCTGTGGAGAAAAATATGAGGATAACCGTTGCCAGCCCGCAGGTCATTTAAAAAATCAATCAGCGGCTGATTCACCTTGTATTTGATGCCTGTTATAAATTCCGCCAATTCAACCGCTCTCAGCGCTGATTTTTTAAAGACGGGGAAAGTTTTTGACAGCCAAGGCGCGTTGCTTTTCTCCAGAATTTTGGGAAATTTAGGGAATAATAAAATTCCATCAATGTCCGGCGCGATAATTTTTATCAATCAGATCACCTCCTCTAGTTAAGTTTTTCAGAAACTATTTAAATAATGACAAAAAATTTAGTCAGTGTCAAGTTTCCGATTATTTCTGAAGTATTTGATCAAAAACATTTCCGATTTTTTCCAGGTCGTTTTTTGTCATTTTTTTTAAGACAAACTCTCCGGCCCGCTTCTTTCTGCCGGCTATTTTTTTGCCGATTCCGATTCTCAGCCGCCAGAAATTTTTTGTGCCCAATGATTTGATGATTGATTCTACGCCCTTATGTCCGGCCGCTCCTTTGCCGAAAGAAATTTTGTAATAACCTAATTCTATGTCAACGTCGTCGTGCGCTATTAAAATTTCGTCGGGCTTGATTCCTGACTTTTTCATCATCTTCAACACCTCTTTTCCAATTTCATTCATAAAAGTTTTGGTTTCGCTGGCGCGAAGCGTTTTTGCCTCAATTTTTTCCTTTAAAAATTTAACGAATAAGTCGCCGACATTATGAAAGGTTTTTTCGTATTCTTCGCCTGGATTTCCCAAGCCGAAAATTAGTTTTAGGCGCGGTTTGATTCCGCACCACAAAGAAGGCGGGCATTTTTTTAAAACAGACGTTTTATCCAAGTAACATAATCGGCTCGCAATTTTCTCTTTTTGGCGGCTGGGTTTGACATCCATATCTTTCAATATTAGAATTAAACAGTTTAATTTTCAAATCATATGAAGTCATTTTTGTACACTTTAAGGGAAATACTGGAAATCGTTTTGGTTGCCGTGTTGGTGGTTGTTGGAGTCCGCTATTTTTTGGTTCAGCCGTTTTTGGTTAACGGCTCCAGTATGGAACCCAATTTTCATACTGGCGATTATCTTTTAATCAATGAAATTTCTTATCAATTCAGGGAGCCTCAAAGGGGCGATGTTGTGGTTTTTCGCTATCCGGGAGACAAAAGCACTTATTTCATCAAAAGAATAATCGGTTTGCCCGGAGAAAGGGTAAGGATTAAAAACGGAGAAGTTTACGTTTTTAATAATCAAAATCCGAAAGGATTTTTAGTCGGCGAACGTTATTTGCCCGCAAAACTTAAAACAACGGGAGACAGGGATGCGACGTTAAAAGATAGTGAGTATTTCGTTTTGGGCGACAATCGGGATGCGAGTTTTGATTCCCGCCAATGGGGGTCATTGGGAAAATCCGATATCATAGGCGTTGTCTGGCTGAGACTTTGGCCGCTAAATAAAGTGATGGCTTTTGAAAGGCCGGCTTATTAAATTTGTTCCAAGCGCTTAAAATATTTTTTTGAAATGGCAAGAACTTCCAAAAAATCAAAAGAGTCTTCAAGGAAAAAAAATCTTTTCCAGTCTCCCAAAGGAATGCATGATATTGTTCCCGAAGACCAGCCCTTTTGGGATAAAGCAAGGCAGGCTGCAAAAAATATCGGCGAATTTTATAACTTTTTAAGGATCGATACGCCCATTGTGGAAATGGCGGAACTTTTTGAAAAGACCGTCGGAAAGGAAACCGACATTGTGGAGAAACAGATGTTTTTTATTAAGTCAAAAGGCGGCGATAGGCTGGTATTGAGGCCTGAAGGCACGGCGCCGATTGTCAGGGCTTATTTTGAAAACGGATTTTCTCGGTTTGGCCATCCGCTGAAACTCTATTATGAAGGTTTGATGTTCAGATATGAACAGCCCCAGGCCGGAAGATTTCGGCAATTTTTCCAGACAGGTTTTGAAATTCTGGGAGGCGAGAATGATCCGATTTACGACGCCCAAGCCATACTCGTCGTCTATCGCCTGCTTGAAGAATTAAGACTAAAGAATTTTACCGTTCATATAAACAGTATCGGTTGCGCCAAGTGCCGCTCCGCTTACCAGAGGAAGCTGGAAAATTATTACCGGAAACATCAGAAACAAATTTGCAAGGATTGCCAGCGCCGATTAAACGTCAACTCTTTTAGGCTTCTTGATTGCAAAGACGAAAAATGTTTACTTGTCAGGGTTGAAGCGCCGATTATCCTTGATTTTTTGTGCGAGACCTGCAAAAACCACTTTAAAAAAGTTTTGGAATTTCTTGACGAATTAAAACTGCCTTATTTAGTTGATCCTTTTTTAGTCAGGGGTTTGGATTATTACAACAGAACTGTTTTTGAGATCTTTGCCGAAGGATTTAATTTTGCGATTGCCAGCGGCGGCCGCTATGATTATTTGGCCGAGATGCTGAAATTGGGAAAATTGTTTGCAGTCGGAAGCAGTGTCGGGATTGACAGAGTTATTGAAATCATCAAAAGCACGGGCAAAACAATGCCCCTTAAAAGTCCCCCTAAAGTATTTTTTATTCACATCGGAGATGAGGCCAAGAAAAAGGGCCTGGCTTTAATTGAAGAATTCAGGAAGTCAGGCGTAAAAACCAGCGAATCGTTCGGCAGGGAATCGCTGAAATCGCAATTAAGGATTGCCGACAAAGAGAAAGCGGATTTGGCTTTGATTTTGGGGCAAAAAGAGGTTTTTGAAGAAAGCATTATTATCAGAGATATGAGAACCGGCGTTCAGGAAACCGTGTCTTTTAAAAAAGTTGTTGAGGAAGCGAAGAAGAAACTAAAATAGCCGCTAGTTATTAGGGTTTAGCCACTAGGGATTCTATTGGCTAATCGCTATTGGCTAATTACTATCTGTGGATTGTCTTTTCTGTAAAATCGCAAACAAGGAAATAAGCGCCAGCATAATTTACGAAGACGATAACAGCGTCGCCATTTTAGATGTCCATCCGAAAGCGCCGGGGCATACGATGGTTTTGCCGAAAGTTCACGCGGAAAATATTTTAGATTTGCCAGACGATAAAATTGAAGGAATTTTTAAAGCGGTTAAAAATGTGACGGCATTGTTAAAAAAAACGCTTTTACCAGACGGCTTTACAATCGGAATCAACCATGGTAAGGTGAGCGGACAGACGATTGACCATCTGCATATTCATATTATACCCAGGTGGCTGGGAGATTCAGGAGGGTCAATTCATTCAGTGGTGGACAATCCGCCGGCTGAAAGTTTGGATATTATCAAAGAAAAAATTATTAAATCATAATGCCGATCAGCGAACTTATGCGTTTGAGCTTCGACTCATTCCCGCAAGAGTCGCGCCGCGAATTAAAATTTTATTCGCGGCGTTATTATAAATTCGCGCAGTTTGCATTATGCCGGTTCAAACAATGGAATTAAAACGCAGAGGAGGAGAATCAATGAGCGCTTTTCTTTACCGCTTTTCAAAAAAGATGCAGCAAAGCGGAGTTTTGCGCGAAGCAAAAAAGAAAAGATACAAACATCGTTCTGTTAATAAAAATAAAAGGAGATTGTCGGCTTTATATCGCGAAGGAAAAAGAAAAGAAGTGGAGAAGACTAAAAAAATGGGCTCAATGTAATAATCTCGATGTCAATATGCGAATTAATACTAATTATACGAATATAAATATATTTGTATTATTAGTAAAATTAGTATATTAGTATCGATACAGCGAAGCGATGCTGAAAGAAAAAATTACCGATAATTTAAAGGAAGCATTAAGGAGCAAAGACGCTGAAAAGACCGGAGTATTAAGAATGCTCATTGCTGCTCTTCACAATAAAGAAATTGAGAAAAAGGGAAAAGGTCAGGACTCAACTTTGACCGATGACGACGTCGTTGACGTTTTGTCAAAAGAAGCGAAAAAAAGAAAAGAATCGTACGAGCTTTATAAACAAGGCAACCGCGAAGATTTAGCTCAAAAAGAGCTGAAAGAATTGGAAATTATTCAGGAGTATTTGCCAAAACAGCTTTCTGAACAGGAAATTGAAAAAATCGTAAGCGAGGCGATTGAAAAAACCGGCGCAAGCACCGCAAAAGATATAGGCAAAGTAATGGGAGAGGTGGCAAAAGAAACGAAAGGCAGAGCGGATTCAAAAACAATAAGCGATTTGGTTAAAAAGAAATTAGGAATATAAAAATTTCGTGGAATACATAAGAACAGGCGGAAAAACACGCTTGTTTTTTTAATTGACATTGCTTATGTTTATCTGTATAAAAAAAGCAGAAGATTGCAGGCAGACTGGCAGTAAGGAGAGACTAAAAGACTCTGGTATAGCCACGAGTAATAGGTCTCAAACCCGCTTTCTGAATCGGACGGCGGATCAAATGTCAGTAACAGAATGTAGGGGGACACCCCCTACAATGACCCCCGAGGTTGCATTGGCTTTTCCTTACGTTAACGATGCGCACCTCGAATCTGGTGATTTATTAAAGGGGCTTCAATTCCAGCCAAGTCTGCCTGCAATTTCTTTTAAAAATCAAAATGCCAAGTGAAAGGAGACATTAATGTCTAAAGAAACTGAAGCGCCAGAAAAGTTGTCAGCGGTTTCTCCCCAAGTTCGGTTTCTTTGGACTTTGGGAGTTCTTTCAGGATTAATCGGACTGCCTAAAAAGCAAATCCGCAAAGCTTTCAGGATTTTGAAATCTGCAAAAACAACGGCAGAGCTTTTTAAAAAAGGCAAAACCGTGAAAGCGACTTTTTATTACGGCTTTAGAATTTTCTTTTTGCGGGAAAAAAACAAAGAACGGGAAATTCTACAACCGCATCCCGAAGTGCAAAAAGTTTATCGCGCCGTTAAAGATTGGTTGGACTCAAAGTTTTCAGCTCACGATAATGCGTACGGTTTCGTAAGGGAGAGGAATTCAAAAAAAGCCATACAAAGACTTTTAGGCAAGAAGCATTTTTTTGCTTTTGACATTGCCCAAGCTTTTCCCAGTATTAAAGAAGAATACGTGGAGAAAACTTTGGCGAGATTGGGGATTGATGAATCTGTGGCAAAATCATTGGCCTGGTTTTTGACTTATTATTACCACGGCCAGCGAAGATTGCCCCAAGGCGCATCTGCGAGTCCTATCCTGCTGAATCTGGTTTACAGACCAATGTGTGAAGAGATTGATGTTGTGTGCAGGAAAAATAATATTTTTTGGGCGGTTTATGTTGATGACTTTAATTTCGCCGGAGAAATAATTGTTTCTGAAGTAAAACAAGAGCTGTTGAGTATTCCGGCCAAGTTCGGTTTCAGCATTAAATCAGAAAAAACCAAGGATAATTTAGGGAAAACGATTCCCCACGCGCTTGGGTTAACTGTGGTCAATGATAAAATTCATATTTGCCGCCGCAAGAAAAAAGAATATAGGAGAATAATGTATGCGGCAATCAGATATGGAACGTATTCTCGTGGCGAAGTACTGGGAAGAGTTAATGCCATAAGATGCATCTATGGCAATGAAAACAATTGGCCGAAGTGGCTTTTGCAGCCATGGCTGGAATATCAGGCAAAGGAGACGAGATGAAAAAAATAGAACATTTGGAAAAGCTGCCGCCCCAAAATCTTGAAGCAGAGCAGTCGGTCTTAGGAGCTATGATTTTGGATGGAGTCGCGATTCAGGTTGCTAAAGAAATTTTGGTGACTGATGATTTTTACCGTGAAAACCACCGAAAGATTTATGCCGCGATTTTGGAACTCGCAGCAGAAGGAAAGGAAGCCGACATTATTACTTTAGCGGATAAACTGATTAATAACGGAGATTTGGAAATGATCGGAGGAGAACAGTATGTTAGTATGCTCGCCGAGACCATTCCCACGTCAGCTAATGTAAAATACCACGCGAAGATCGTTAAAGAAAAATCGCTTCTCAGGAAATTACTTCAAAATTCAATCAAGATAGCGCAAATGGTTTATGAAGAAGCCGAAGATTTACCTCTTTTGCTTTTTAAAAGCCAAGAAGCGCTAAGGCAAATTTCAAGCCGGTGCGGTTCTGAAGAAGTTGGCCGTATGTCAGTGAGCGAAGAGAATTTGACGGATCACATTGCCTATTTCAAGGAAACTCCATTAGAGTGTTTGAATAAATATATTGCGGGTTTTCCTGCCAAAAACTTAACCATAATCGGCGGAAGAGCCGGTATGGGTAAGACGGCAATGCAGTTGAGCTTTTTGAGAAAAATTTGCATTGAAGACGGTTTTCCGGCGGTTTATTTCGGATCATCTAATCATACTAAAGAAACTATTTTTCTCAGATTACTCTCAGCCATGTGCGAAATTGATTTCAACGACCTTAAACGGGGAAAGGTGTCGGCAAAGGAAATGGAAAAAGTCAGAAAAGCCCACCAGAAAATCAATGAATCCAAACTCCATGTGAAATTTGAGAGTTCTATGAATGTGTTTTCAATAATTTCCGGAATAAAAGCGCTACGCGGCAAAATCGGAGAGCTGGGATTAATAGTAATTGAGAATCTTCAGGATTTGAATTGGCCGGAAAAGTGCCGTACGAAAAAAGAGAGCATGGATAAAATTCTCGAGGCCTTGCGCGGGTGCGTTAATGAAGTTAAAACGCCGACGTCGGCATCAAGCCAAATTAATCGCACTTCTGAAGAAGAAAAAGACAGCTTGCCGCGTTTATCCGATCTTAAAGACAGCGGCAATATAGAAGATTTGGCTGACATGGTTTTTCTGCTTCACCGGGAAGATTATCATGAAAAGACTTCTGCCAATGGAGCGCCTCAAAATGGCAAGATTATAATTGCCAAAGGCGGACCGGCAGTCATAGTGGATGCGAAGTTCTACGGACATTTGTGTAATTGGAGGGACAACTGAAATTGAGTTTTATAATAACCCTGCTTGCCTTTTTAGGCTAGCAGGGATTTTTTATTGGCGCCTTTTGGTTTTAAGATACAGCTGCTAAATACTGAATGGTTCGGGAATAATCCTCGAGTATCAATGTTTTCTGTAGAAGAATAATTTACTGGACAAATTATATTATTAATGATAATTTAGGGGTAGATTTTTTTACAAGTTTCAAGATAAAATATCTTATTAACTATCTAACAGGAGCAGAAAGGAGAAAAGAATGAAGAGTTTCAGAGAAAAGCTTAAGGCAAGGCAGGCGACACAAAAAACAGAACTGTGTGTAGGACTTGATCCGCTTCCGGAAAAAGTTCCTGATTGTATCAACAAGAAAGGCTCTTTATGGGGTCAGGTTGCGACTCAGATGATTGAGATCGTGGATGCGACAGCACCATATGCGTCAATGTTCAAACCGCAGAAGGCTCACTACGAAGCCATCTTGGAAGGACAAAAAGCGCTTCAGGCTATTGTCAATCACATTCATCGTAAACACCCGGATATTCCGGTGTTTCTCGATTGCAAACGCGGTGATATCGACAGAACCCAGCAACGCTATCGCATTGCCCATTTTGATATTGATGGCGTTGATGGCATGAACTTCAGCCCTTACATGGGTAAGGATTGTATGGAACAGCTTATTGATAAAGACAATCTCGGCAGAGCCATTGTTGGATTGTGTCACACAAGCAACAAATCGGCCAGAGAAACTCAGGATGTAAAGCTCGCGGACGGAAGATTCTACTGGGAATTCATGGCTGAAACTATACTGCGCTGGGCAGAAGAGCTTGGCGTTGTTGAAAACACTGGTCTTGTTATGGCAGCAGCCTACGAGATCAAAAAGGGCTCGGGAGAAATTTTTTCTTGGCATTTATCGCGCGTCAGAGAAATTGTCGGTGACAAGCTGTGGTTTCTGATTCCTGGGATTGGAACCCAGGAAGGGTTCGTAAAAGAAACCGTGAAGGCTTCATACAGAGGACCGAGTTCTATAGCGATTAACTCTTCGTCAGGAATTACGTTTGCCAGTATGGGAATGGATTTCGCCGAAGCAGCGGGCCGGGCGGCATTAGAGCTTAAGGAGCAGATACGGAAAGCAGTACTGGATATTAACGATTTGGAATGAAAGGAGAAAGAATGCAGAAAATATTAATGCCGTCTCAGGTTTCAGATCTTTTAAACAATTATGACAAAGATATTCTTAAGGTGCTCGACGGAGTTGATGGGTATTACGAATGTCCTAAAGACGCTGAGGGTAATAGACTGGGCCCGTTAGTTGGCTACACCGCTACCTATGGAGAAGGTCTTCACTGGGTTGGAGACGCGTATCTTAACTTCGCCAAGATGGAACACTATCCCAAACTCACCTGCCATTTCGCCAGATTGCTTGGGGCTGAAATTATCAAGAAGGTGGGGAGAGTAAATGTATTTATGGCTGCTCCCGAAGGCGGAAAGCCAGTGGCGGAAATGCTTGCATATGTGAGCGGCGCAAGGTATGTGTATCCTGAAAAAGAAATACATGTTCTCAAAACCGTCACAGCTCGTGAAAAGTCATCCTGGAAATGGGGACGACACGACGGACATATTCTCCCTGACGAGAAGGTGGTCATTTGTGAAGATCTGATGAACAACTTTGCAACCACTATGTCCCTTCTGGAATTAGCCTGGAAATGTGGAGCAAAGGTCGTCGGTTTGGCGGGATGGTATAACCGCTCGGTTAAGTACAGAGATGCGTATCCTCTTGACGGAGGTGATGGTATTCCCATTATCACTTTGGGGAATAAAACGTTGCCGGAATACAAGCAAGACGACCCGTTTGTTGCCAAGGATGTCGAGGCCGGGAATGTTTCCTGGAAGCCGAAACACGATTGGGATCGGATCAAGAAAGTGATGATGCAGATTTAATTGGCAGTGCCGGACAAAAGTTAATAAGTATTTTCGTTAATGGCAGGGACGGAAAACCATCCCTGCCATTTTTATTTTGACAATGCCTGATAAGGCGATAGAATAAATAAATTATGAAATTAAGTATCGGCATTGTGGGCTTACCTAATGTGGGCAAGTCCACTCTTTTTAAAATTTTAACCAAACAGGAAGTTAATATCGCAAATTACCCTTTTGCCACCATTGACCCGAATGTGGGCGTGGTTAGCGTGCCTGACGAGCGGCTGGAAAAATTGGCGAAACTAAGCGCTTCCAAAAAAATCGTTCCCGCTGTCGTGGAATTTTACGACATCGCGGGCTTGGTTAAGAATGCGCATAAAGGCGAAGGATTAGGCAATCAATTCCTGTCGCATATCAGGGAAGTTGACGCTATCGTGGAAGTGGTGAGGTGTTTTAAATCATCGGAAATTATTCACGTGGAGCAAGGCGTGGATCCGATAAGGGATATTGATACCATAAATATGGAATTGATAATGAAGGATTTGGACATCGTGGAAAAGCGTTTGGCGAAATTGGAGGGCGAGGCGAGAACCGGAGATAAGAATAAAATAAAAGATTTGGAAATTGCCGAAAAATTAAAAGAAGGATTAAATAATGGAAAATTAGTTTCAGAAATTCTGCGTGAATCAACGTCTGATCTGCGTGAAGCCGCGTTGTTAAAAGAATTAAATCTTTTAACTGATAAGCCGCAGATTTATCTTTTTAACGGGAGCGAAGAAGATATAAATAATGATCTTATTGATAAGACCAAGCAACTGGGCGCGGATTATATTATTGTTGACCTTGCGTTATTAGATAATGTAGATGTTTTGGTAAAGAAAGCATATCAGGTTTTAGGGCTTATAAGTTTTTTGACTACGGGCGAAGACGAGACCCGGGCATGGACCATTAAAAAAGGCGCTAAAGCGCCGGAGGCGGCTGGAACAATCCATACCGATTTTGAGAAAAAATTCATCCGCGCGGAAACGATAAACTGGGAAAAATTACTTGCCGCCTCTGGAGAGGCGAGCCTCGCCCCAAAGGGGCGGGATGCGGGTTCATGGAACGCGGCAAAACAAAAAGGTTTTATCCGCACCGAAGGCAAAGATTACGAAGTTCAGGATGGCGATGTTGTGGTTATAAGACATGGATAAAAAGAGGGAAATGCTTGCCCCGTATGACAACGGCGATAGCGAAGCACTCGCATTCCAATGTTATTTAAATTGACGATGATTAAACACAAAACAAAGCGACTTAGGTAAAACAACGGCTTCGTATGAATGCTAATCACCGTTGCTCTACGGGGCTTGCCTCGTACTAAACTTGCCTGCCCCGTAGAAAATTTATTCTTCTTCGGGATTTTAGTGCGGGGTGATGGTTATTAGGCATAGCTGATGGCAAATCGTTCGCTTCGCCGCCGCCTATGGCTCGTCTCGCCTTTGGCGGGAAGCTTCAGTGAGGCGAGAAAATAACTAATTGTAATATAAAAAAATTTAACTATAGTAAACTATAGTGCTTTATTTTGACAGAAGACGTTTTATACGGTAGATTAATATCAGTAAAGTTCAGCGTGAATAAGGAGGGAAAAAGATGGAATATCCGAAATGTAGCAAGAAGCATCCGGATGGGCATGTAATATGCGATCTGTGTTATTTCCCGTTGGGGTTTTTGGCATATCTTATTAAGAAAGGAGGGAGAAATGAAAGAAAGAAGGGCTACTAATAATATGTCAGTTATTAAGGTAATAGGCATACTGGTAGCGCTTTGTTTTGTTGCGGGGCTGACTGTTGTTAGTTATATACCCGTAGAGGAAAAAACGCTTTACCTTCTGGCGATCTGGATGATTGTTAGCGTCCCATTCACAATTGTAATTGCGGCAACGATATTTCTGGTTCGCAATCTCTGCGATTTTATTTCTTTTATAACAAACTCGGTGATGGAAAGTTATCTGCCTTTTGGCAGGCAATAAATTCGCGGGATGATAAGACAATAATAAGGAGCGGGGAGCTGCTCCTTATTTTTATCAAGAATATACGTTATAATTAAATTTAAATGGAATCTTTAAAACAACTGATTATAAAAGCGGAAGAAAATAAGGTTGCCATCGGGCATTTTAATATTTCCGATTTGGCCGGATTGAAAGCAATTTTTGAGGCGGCTCGCGAACTTTCTTTCATAATTCATAATTCAGGATTCATAATTCCTGTAATTATCGGGGTTTCCGAAGGCGAAGCAGGATTTATTGGATATAAACAAGCTGCGGTTTTAGTGAAAAGTTTAAGAGAACAATATAATTATCCGATATTTTTGAATTCCGACCACACGAAATCGTTGGAAAAAATAAAAGAAGCCGTTGAAGCTGGATTTGACGCGGTTCTGTTTGACGCCGGAAAACTGCCACTTGAAGAAAATATTAAAAGAACCAAAGAGGCGGTTGAATTGGCAAAAAGCATAAATCCGGATGTTTTAGTTGAAGCGGAACTCGGTTATCTCGGCGCCAGCTCTGTTATATTAAAAGAAATTCCCAAAGACGCGGCTATCAAAAAAGAGGATTTAACCAAGCCGGAAGAGGCGAAGAAATTTGTTGAAGAAACAGGAATTGATTTATTGGCGCCGGCAGTGGGTAATATTCACGGGATGTTTAAGAACGCGCCAAATCCCGCTTTGGATATAGAACGTATCGGAGAACTTCGCAGAGCCTCGGGTATTCCTTTGGTTCTGCACGGCGGCTCCGGCATTACTGACAGCGATTTTACAAAAGCGATTGACGCCGGAATTTCAATCATTCATATCAATACTGAAATTCGTTTGGCGTGGCGGCAAGGTTTGGAAAAAGCTCTGAAAGAAAATCCCGAAGAAATCGTGCCCTATAAATTATTGCCGGTCGCGGTTGAAGAAGTTAAAAAAGTTGTGTCAAAGCGCTTGAAATTGTTTAATAAGCTGATATAATATACGAACAACGAATTTGACGAATATTACCAAAACCGTAATACGAATATCTGAATGGCGGTTTTGGATACGAATAAAAACTTTTCGTATCCGAACGCTTAAATTCGTATATTCGTAAATAACGTTCGGTAATATTGGCGTTTATTCGCTGTTCGTATAAATTATGGAATTAATTGTTCAACAACGGGAAATACTCGGTAAAAAAGTAAAAACCCTCAGAAAAAACGGGTTAATTCCTGCCGAGCTTTACGGACACGGAAAAGAAAATTTTCATTTATCCGTTGCGGCAAAGGATTTTTCCAAATTATATAAAACAGCCGGCGAAAGCACGGTAATTAATTTAGTTTTGGACAGCGAAAAAATTCCGGCCCTGATTCATGACGTTTCCAAAGATTCTTTGGCTGACGAATTTTTAAATATAGATTTTTATGCGGTCAGGATGGATGAGAAAATTAAAACCAAAGCGCCTTTGGAATTTTTCGGCGAATCGCCTGCGGTTAAGAAAGGAGGAGTTTTGGTTAAATCAATGAAAGAAATAGAAGTTGAAGCTTTGCCTAAAGACCTGCCGTCTCATATTGAAGTTGACTTGTCCAAACTTGAAGAAATTCACAGTAATATCTACGTTAGAGACCTTAAAATCAGCGATAAAGTAAAAATTTTTGTAGGCCTTGAAACCGTAGTCGCCACCATCATAGAGCCGGTTAAGGAAGTGGTTGAAGAAAAGCCGGTAAGCGTTGAAGATGTAAAAGTTGAAGCGGAAGAAAAGAAGAAAGCAAAAGAAGAAGAAAAAGAAGGCGCGGAAATATAGAATGTCGCAAGTTGCGAACTTTTTCGTTGTATAAATATATGAGACCAAAAGTTCTCATAGACATAAAAAAGAAAGGCGGCTCCTTTAATAAGCTATCCCCCCAGGTTAATCTTAACTATACTCGCTTAATAAGAATTCCCATTAAATTATTCGTAAGCGCTTTTTTAGTTTTGTTTTTTATCACCTCTTTTTTCTTTAATTTAGTTTTAGCGCCGATAGACACCGGCGTTCAGGCCGCTAACACCCTTTCTTCCGAAGAAAGGAAATCTTTGGAAGCCCAACTTGGAGAACTGGAAAAACAGATTGGTCAGTACGAAGTTAAGGTTTCCGAGTATAAAAAACAAGGCAAAACATTGCAGTCGGAAATTAATCTGCTGAACAATAAAGTTGCCAAACTCAATCTTCAAATCAAGGCAATTAATATAAGTCTGGGGAAAGTGAATAATGATATTGATACCACCCAGTCAAGAATCGTTTTAACAGGAAATCAGATTAACGATAAAAAAATTATAATTTCCGGAATTCTCCAAAGTATTTACGAGAATGAACGTAAGGGAACTCTGATAATTTTGCTCACCCATTATAAAATTTCCGATTTTTTCAGCGAACTTAATAATTTAACGAATATTCAGGATCGCCTGCGAATTAATTTAGAACAGCTTCAAGATTTTCAAAATCAGCTTTCAGACCAGAAAGAAATTTTAGCGTCGGAGAAAGAAGACATTATAAGTTTAAAGGCTTATCAAGAGTCTCAGAGAACGGCGATTAAAAAAACTAAAGAGGAAAAAAATGATTTGCTTAAAATCACCAAAGGGAAAGAATCGGAATTTCAGAATGTTTTGGCGGAAACCAAGAAAACCGCGGCCCAAATCAGAAGCAGAATTTTTGAACTTCTCGGAGGAGGAGAAATAAAATTTGAAGACGCGTACAAATTGGCGCAGTTCGCTTCCGAAAAAACAGGAGTGAATCCCGCTTTGATTTTAGCCGTGTTGGACAGGGAATCGGCTTTGGGAAAAAACGTAGGCAGATGCGCGTACAATAAAAATCCTTATTATCCCGATAAGGCGTCCAATCCCACGACTATGCATCCGACAAGAGATATTCCGATATTTCTGCAAATCGTCCAGTCGTTAAATATGAGTTCCGACAGCGTGACGGTTTCATGCCCGATCCCTCAGGACGGAGCTTACGGCGGAGGCTTGGGCCCTGCTCAATTTATACCGTCAACCTGGGTGAAGTACCAAGAAAGGATTGCGTTTTTGACTGGCAATAACCCCGCGTCTCCTTGGAATAATTTAGACGCTTTTGTCGCCACCGCGCTTTATTTGAAGGATGCCGGAGCTACTAACAGTTTGGGTTATAGCGCGAAAGTTGCGGCCGCAAAATATTACGCCGGTTCGCGCTGGAGCAGATATCTTTCAAGCTATGGCGCGGCTGTTATCGCCAAAGCGCAGGACTTTTTGGATGACATAGCTACTTTAAACGCTTAAAAAATAGCCCCCATATAAATTATGGGACTATTTTTTATCGCTGTTTTTAAAAGATTTAATTATCGGATCCAGATCCCCGTCAAGAATACGTTCAATATTATGAAATTTTTTACCTAGGCGGTGGTCGGTGATTCTATCATCCGGAAAATTGTAAGTTCTGATTTTTTCGGAGCGGTCCGCGGTGCCGATTTGTTCTTTTCTTAAGGCGCCGATTTTTATTTGTTCTTCCAGTTGTTTTTGTTCATATAATCTGGCGCGAAGCATATTCATCGCGGTTTCGCGGTTGGCGTATTGCGAGCGGCCTGCCTGGGAAGCGGCAATGACTCCGGTCGGCTTATGGACGATTCTGACGGCGGTTTCAACCTTGTTGACGTTTTGGCCGCCGGCTCCGGAAGAACGGAAAAAAGAAATTTCCAAATCGCTTGGGTTTATTTGGATTTCTTTCGCTTCAACTTCCGGGATAACGGCGACTGAAGTGGTGGAAGTGTGGATTCTGCCGGATTTTTCTGTTTTGGGAATTCTTTGGATTCTGTGAACGCCGAATTCCTGTTTTAAATCTTCATAAACGCTTTCGCCTTCAAGTTCGGCTATTAAAGTTTTATATCCCTCAAGAGAAGTTTGATTGAAGTCAACGATATTGAATTTCCATCCGCGCTTGGCGGCGTATTTTTGGTACATCCGCGCCAAATCTCCGGCAAAAATAGAAGCTTCGTCTCCGCCCGCCCCTGCCCTTATTTCAAGAATAACTTTATTAATATTTTCCATGATGTTTAGTTAAATAATAAATTAATAAAGAGGCAGGGGCGAGGCTCGCCATAATTCTATGAAGGCGGCCCGCTCCAGCGCGGATTTCTAAAATTATTTTATTCATGGCCAAAAATTATCGTCTGCTTGCCGATTTGTTTATTTTGTTTAGCCGCGGCAAGATGACATATTTTAATTTATACCATATAATATCAATAATTAAAATAAAAAATAAATTATTCTGTCAAAAATAATTTATTAATTTACAGTTCATTTTTAATTTAATAAGGAGGAGAAATAAATGGCAGGAAATAATTTTTTAAGATTTTTGTGGTTGTTTGAGATATTAAATTTTTTAATTAACCATAATTGGTTTTTTTGGCTAATCGGGAAATTTAATGAAAGAAAATGGATAAAATCGGTTTTTTTGTCTTATCCGGCCAATTACGCGTACGCAAGAGAATACGCGTACAAGTTTAGAATAGGGAGTTGGAAAATCAGGTTAACGGGTTTTCTGCGGCAAAATGGAAAAATTATAATAATGTTCTCTATTTTTGTGGTGGAAGAAAAAGAATTTTTGAAAAGGGATAATAAGGAAAAACTGGAAGAAGTGGTTCGGCATATGGAAAAAATTCGCCGATTAATTCGCGCAGATGAAAAAACATTTGCCGGAATTTTACCCGGGCTATTATCAAAGAGAAAAATAATAGATAAAAGTCCGGAGGCGGATATAACAGCTTCAATTGTTGTTGAGGCGGTTGAGTTGGTAAAGAAAAAAATCGGAGTTGGTGAAAAAATTCCAATCGTGGTTCTGGGAGGTAGGGGATTTATCGGAAAGATGGTAGTTGATAAATTAAAATCAGTTTATAAGTCCGATATTTATGTCGTTGATTTAACCGGACGCAATGACAAATGGCCGAAAAGAGAAATAAGAAAGATGATAATTAATGTGGCGAGGCACAATACAATCGGACTTTATTTGGATGCGTTGCGGGAAGGAGATATTATTCTCAATGAAGCATATCCCGGCCCACCTCCAGAGGTTATAAATAAGATAAAATCTTTAAATTGCGATTGTTTTCATATTGTTGGCGTGGAAGCAATTACTTTCCCCCCGTTTACCCAGGTTTATAGCGGAGGTATTCCGTGTTGCGCGGCTTGGATTTCGGGCGACATGAAGGTGATTATCAAAAAATTAACCTAAGGCTTGTTTTTTATTATTTGAAGAACAAGCCTCTTTTATTTTTTAATAAAAAATGTAAAATTTATTATAATGGATATCTTAAAATTAAGGGGGATTTCTTTATTTATC
>CAYIEH010000003.1:32332-33646 GCA_964362385.1 uncultured Candidatus Saccharibacteria bacterium | reverse complement strand
TAGTGATCCGCCAACTGGCGGACTACTTCGGGGATTTTTTAATTGGTTGTTTTTTATTTATGCTTAATTTTTTAGAGCCGCCTGCGGCGAATTTTTTTGAAACATTTGCGGCAAGCCCCGAGCCGCTGAGATAAAAATTCAAAAGCCGAAGCTGAAGTTTGACGTTTAAATTATACTGCCTTATCAAAGCCAATCTGTCCAGAATTTCTTTTGCTGTCTTAAAATTTTGCCTTAAATTTTTACCAAGGTCAATAATGACGCTGTTAAAAAAAACATCAACATCTTTATTATTGGTTATGGGCTCGTTTTTGTTCTTTCCGTCAAGTTCCGCACCCGCCGACCAACGGACTGCGGGAAAATAAATTCTGTGCGTTCTGGAAACAAGAGTCGGCAAAAGATTATCCTGCTGACGGGCGATTAAAATAATAAGGGATTTTTGAGGCGGTTCTTCTATTATTTTTAAAATCGCGCTCTGGGCTTCATTGGTAAGATTTTCAGCGCCGTAAATCACGGCAATTCTGTTTTTTGTTTTCCCGATGGCGGAGAGATAAAGAAAATCCTGCAGAGCTCTTATCTCGTCAATGCCGATATTACCGTTCTCATTCGGCTTAATCGCCAGAAAATTGTTTAAAAAATTATCCGGTTTTTTAAATTCATTGTTTTCAAAAAAATAGGCCAGCTTCCGGGAAAATTCAAAAATTTCATCTTGGTTTTCTCCGAAAAATAAATAAGCATGGAAGAGTTTTTCTCCATTAACCAACCTTATAAAATCTTCTTCTATTTTCTTATTTAATCCCTTCATTATTAAAACTTACTTCTTATTTTTTACGGCTTAGTTCCTTTAAAATTTCTTTTCCGCCTATCGGCGCCGCTTTAGAGCCCACGATTTTCAAGCCGTTGTATTCTTTGGGATTGTGAGACGCGGTAATCACAATGCCGAAATCCGCGTTTAGATAATTCACTAGAAAATAAAGCATTGGGGTGGTGATAAGACCAACGGGCAGAATTATGAATTGTGAATTATGAATTATGAATTTATTTTTTTTATCCTTAATTCTTAATTCCTTATTTTTAATTCCTTTTATCGCTGCGCGATAAAGCGCCGGGGAACTCAAACGTGCGTCGTGGCCGACGACTATTTTAAACTTTTTAGCTTTCAACTTCGTTAGCTTGTTAGAAAAAAATCTGTGGATTATTTCAGAGACGATCTCCTCGTTTATTTCAGCCGGATATTTGCCGCGAATATCGTAGGCCCTGAAAATGCCAAAATTTTTTAAATTTTTAGTCATAAAATTTAACTAAAATTTTGAGCAT
>CAYIEH010000003.1:0-32232 GCA_964362385.1 uncultured Candidatus Saccharibacteria bacterium | reverse complement strand
AATGCCAAAATTTTTTAAATTTTTAGTCATAAAATTTAACTAAAATTTTGAGCATTTAGAAATTAAAAATTTATTTCAGCTTTTCCTTTAAATAATCTTGTAAGGCTGGAATATTAATCCTCTCCTGTTTCATCGTATCCCTGTCGCGGACAGTCACATCGCCTTTTTCAAGTGAATCAAAATCAACGGTAATGCAATACGGAGTGCCGATTTCGTCCTGGGAATAATAACGTTTGCCGATGTTGCCTCTGTCGTCCCAGGCAATCATAAAATCTTTTCTTAAATCGCCGTGAATCTTCCGCGCCAATTCAACTAGTTGCGGTTTGTTTGCCAAAAGCGGAAAAACTGCGGCTTTATAAGGCGCGAGTTTAGGATTTAATTTTAAAATAATACGCTTGCCCGCCGAAGCGTTCGCGGAGGCGGGGTCTTTTTCTTCCGAATAAGCGTCAATTAAAAAGAATAACATCGCTCTGTCTGTCCCGCCCGACGTTTCAATCACCCAAGGGATATATTTTTCTTTTGTTTCTTCGTCGAAATAGGAAAGGTCTTGGCCGGAAAATTGCTGGTGTCGCGAAAGATCCCAATCACCTCTATGATGTATGCCTTCGCATTCTCTCCAGCCGAATGGCGTTTTATATTCTATATCCCAAGCCGCTTTCGCATAGTGGGCAAGTTCGTTTTTCTCGTGTTCTCTGAATCTCAAATTATCGGGATTGATGCCCAGAGATTTGTACCAATCCATGCGGAGATTTTTCCAAAATTCATATTGTCTCATTGATTCTTTCTCGTCGGGTTTAACGTAATACTGAAGCTCCATTTGTTCAAATTCAATTGACCGGTAAGTAAAATTGCCGGGTGTAATTTCATTTCTAAACGCCTTGCCGATTTGCGCTATGCCGAAAGGAATTTTAAGACGAGTGCTGTTTAAAACATTTTTAAAATTTACGTGAACACCCTGCGTTATTTCACCTCTCAAATACGCAGTTTCTTTTTGGCCTTCAATCACGCCGATTTTCGCTTCAACCAGCAGGTTAAATTTTTTTACTTCGGTCCATTCCACTTTTTCTTTCTTTTCTTTGTGCCATTTTTCATGCTCTGCTATTACATCATTTTGATCGGCTCGGAACCTTTGATGGCAAGTTTTACATTCTGTTAAAGGATCGTTGAAGCCGGCCGTGTGGCCTGAGGCGTCCCAAACTTTCGGGTTCATTAATATAGAAGCGCTTATTCCGACAACATCTTCGCGGTTCTTAACTATTGTTTTCCACCATTCCTGTTTGATATTAAATTTAAGTTCAGCGCCAAGCGGGCCGTAGTCCCAAGTTCCTTTTAGCCCGCCGTAAATTTCCGAACCAGGATAAACAAATCCCCGTCTTTTACACAAAGATACAATCTTATCCATTAAATTTTCTTTTATCCCTGCTCCGTCATTTGGCGAAATTGATTGTTTTTTTTCAGTCATCTTATTTTTAATTAACGACATTTGTTTCAGTTTTTAAAAGCTCAACTCTGTTGTTTATCTGAAGGCCGGTGAATTCATCGACAGCCGAGATTAACGTCTCGCCCAAAATAATAAACGCCTGGCCCGCTTGAGTGATATTCGGCGTTGCTTCAACCTGGAAAGTCGCTTCAACGGGTTTGGAAATTATCCCTTTTGTCGCCGAAATCTTATCTATTGACCACGCCACCTCGCCGGTCCTTTCATTATAAACAGGAATGGCGTCAATATTGCTTTTAACGATATTCAGCCACTTTACTCCTGACTGCAAAAACCCGTTCATTCTTACATCTTTGACATTGGTTGAATAATTTTTGATTATCCAGCGGATATTATAAGTCGTCGGCTGATTAACTTTGGGGGAATAAGAGCCCTTAACATAATCTCCTGAAACCAAAATATCAACATTTCCCGCCACCTTGGTTTCTAAATTTGAGAAACCCACGGTTTTGTCGCTTGAAACATTGTAAGGAACAGTCGGGGAATTGATTTCCGCCTGAATTTTTAAAACAAAATTCTTGTCAAACAACCTTTTAATCGGATAATAATCTTTGGTTTTTATGGTGAAATTCAGCGCGCCTTCAACTCCCGGCGGCAATAATTGAAACTGCGGATTGTTTGCAACATTCCATAAAATAGTATTGGTTTTTGAATCAAAAAATCCCGGGGTCTGCAGAGACGCCAGATCAAACATTTCGCCGCTTAATTTCGCTTTTACGATAACGTCGTTAAGGCCGATTTCGGTATTGTTCCGGTATTTAATCTGATAAGCCAAGTCATTGCCGGGTTTCGCTATGTAATTGGAATCGTTGTTAACGACAACAGATAAAGAAAGAGGCGATGAAGCGATGCTTAAACTGGCGGTTTTTTCGCTGATTAAATATTCTTTCTGATTAAAAGAAACGAAAAACTGGCTCTTTATTTCAAAAAACGACTGGTCAGGACCTTCAAGAGCGCCCTTGATAATAATGTTGCTTTGGGATTTTGGAGGAATTTGGCCTAAGTTCCAGACATTGGTTCCAAGCGTCGGCTTGACAGACGCTTCCTTAAAAATAAAGTTTGAAGGAATTACCAACTGAAGACGCGATTTTTGAAAATTAAAATCCGAGATGTTTTGGTAATTTACGCCAATTTCAAATGCTTCTCTGTTAAAAACTTTTTGCGGAGTTATGAGGTTTACGGCAATCGCGGGCTGGCCCGTTGATATTTCAATTGTTTTATTTTGTTCAAAACGGGTGTTTAGTTTCGGCGGCATATAAGAAAAACCGACGTCAAATTTTTTTATTGACTGCTCGCCTTCAACGATAACGATTTTAAATTTTCTTTTTACCAAACTCCCGGGATTTATGTCGCTTAATCCTTCTTCAATAATCTGCATATCGGGATTTTTATCCAAACTTATAACTCCCTCCGGCAACTTAATCATAATCTTAGGATCTCTTAAAACGCTTTGGGATTTATTTTCCAGATTGACGGCGATTTCAAAAGGTTGGGCAATTATTGCCTTAGAAGAAGCTTCTACTTCAAAGTTTAAGTCCCGGCTTTTGTAATATTGGGAAACGAAATAATAAGCAAAACCGGCGCCGGCCACTATTAAAACCACGGACAGCCAAAAAATCGTTTTGGTAAAAATGCCGAATTTTTCAGAAAATCTCGATGCTTGCCGGACTTGTTCCCCGGATTCAGAAGCGGCTTTTTGAATTTCCCATTCGCTTCTTATTTCTTCTTTTTTAGCCTCTCCCTGATTTTTTGAAACAGGTTTATTTGTTTCATTCTGGTTCTTTCCAAGTCCGTATAATTTTTTTTCTAAATCTTCTAAAGACATAATTTTTTAAATTCAGCTATTGGCCGTTAGTTATCGGTTTTCCTTACTTCGTTAAAGATCTTCAAGAAAAAATTTTTAACAAAAATTTTTTCTGACCATTAACTAAGAATAATATTAAAGCCACTTCTTGCTTAAGAAGACGAAAATATCACATTGCCAGATCTCTAACGGGGTTTATTAATATTAATTCATTTTCGGGAATTTTGGAACTATGTCCGCATTTCTCGCATAAAAAAATCTGGTCTTTTTTCAGAAAATAAACGATATTTTTATTGCGGCACAATCCGCATTCGGCAAATTCCGGGTCAAACCCCAGTTCTTTTAAAATAAGCCTGAAAGCGGATATTTCTTTAATGTCAGAAGAAACCATCTTATTGATTGTTTGCCACAAATTAAAGTCCGGCTGAAGTTCAAAAGTCGCTTCTTTTATAAAATCAACAATCCCCAAAAATTTGGACAAAATTTGAGGCGATTTTTTTATCTTCTTTGTCAAATCCGTTTTAAACGACAAGGCGTCGGCAATCTGGAAATAATGGTTTTTTCCCGAGACCAGGCGGACGTTTACGAAATTAAGGGGTTCTAAATGAGCGTTTAATTTTGACGTCATTTTCCTAACGCCTTTAGCTTTCCCAATGACCTTGCCCAAGTCTTTGGTATAAAAATAAACCAGGCCGTCAGCTTCATTAACATCTTCCTTGCCTAAAACCAGCGCTTCTGTATAATATTCAATCATATTGATATGGAGTAATAATTATGGCGATAATTCGTCTATATTAATGTAAGATATTGTATGGATTTTCTCAAATTAGGCGGTTTTACGGCATAAAAAGCCGCACTTCTAACGGGGTTGACAAATCTAATGAAATACAATATAATTTAAACACAAATTACAAATAAAATAGGGAGGAAAAATGCAGAAAAGAGATTTAGAAGAAAGTTTTGTCAATGAAGTCGTTGCCATTTTAATGACAATCTTCGGGATTTTAGCAATCGCCTCAATACTCTTGCATATTAATTTTGCAAGCAATGGGATGAAAATAATTATCGGAATTATTCTCTCGGCAACGCTGTGCCGATTGACTGGCGTGTTCCGGATATTATTTCCCGACACTCGGAGAAAAAAAGGAGGGAAAAAAAATGAAATGCCCGTTATGTAAATACGGCGACTTGGATGAGAAAGGGAAATGCGGTGACT
Organism: uncultured Candidatus Saccharibacteria bacterium; assembly: GCA_964362385.1. Taxonomy (GTDB): domain Bacteria; phylum Patescibacteriota; class Minisyncoccia; order UBA6257; family UBA9933; genus CAYIEH01. The sequence goes on along the minus strand of CAYIEH010000003.1, from coordinate 27,714 downwards.
GCGGCTATATAGTTGCAGTTGCTGAAAATAAGGAGTTGTTAACGTCTCTAATAGAAGAGGCCAATCCTATGAATGGACTTGAGCCGCAAAAAGGAGGCGCAACGAAATGAATGATATCCAATGCGAGGACGTAAAAGGATTTTTAGTGGAAGTCAGGGTGGGAAATATTTTGCTTAAATTCGCGCCGGATTGGGAAGACAATAAAATTGTTAAAGTCAAAAAAATCGGCGTATCAAAGATCGGTGCGCGAATCTTTAACCCTTCTGAATGCGAAGTTCCGCAGGTCGCCTATGAGACGGCTGCAAAAATGGCCCTTGGTATAATGATGGGCCGGCAACGCGCAATAAAAGCTAAGGAGTTGCGCAGGCGACTTCAGCCCGCGCTTTTCTGAAAGCATAAAACTCTACCCGTGTAAGACTCTTGTTAACTTGTTAATCAAGGGTCTTTTTTTACCTTCTTATTTTTATCTCCAACCCCCGCGCCATTTTAGTAAAATCTTTTTATGGAATGCGGAAGAATTTCGTATTTCATTATGTATACGAACAGCGAATAAACTCGAATATTACGAATTCGTAATATTCGTTCAAATTCGTTGTTCGGTTATAATTTCTTCTACGATTTTCCTTTCGTCCCAGGGTATCTTATTCTCGTTCTCAATACACATCCATCTCTCCCCGCCTTTGCCGGTCAGAATAACAACGTCTCCTTTTTTCGCGAGTGAGAGCGCCTTTTTAATCGCCTCCCGCCTGTCAATAATTTTCCAATAATTTTTTTCGCTTTGCCATTTGCCATTTGCCATTTGCAAAAAACCGCTTTCAATATCATTTATAATTTGAAGCGGGTTTTCGTCGTATGGGTCTTCATTCGTTAGAATAATTTTGTCGCAATACTTCCCTGCGATTTTGCCCATCTCCGGTCTTTTCCATTTATCCCTTCCTCCCCCTTGCGCGCCCAAAAGACATATAAGCTTTGAATTATGAATTATGAATTTGGAATTATGAATTGTCTTATAAATCGTCTCCAAGCTTGACGGTTCGTGGGCGTAGTCCACAATGACGGTAAATTTTTGTCCCTTGTCTACCATTTCCAATCTGCCCGGCGGCGGTTGGACTTTGAGTAGCGCTTTCCTTATCGTTCCCATAGGCACATTCAAAGCCCGGACCGCGGAAATCGCGGCTGCGGCGTTGTAGACGTTGAATTCGCCGATGAGCGGCATTTCAAATTTTTCTCCATTGAACGAGAATCTTGTTCCCCGCGTGGAGATTTCAATGTCAGTAACGCGGTTTAAATTCCCGATCTGGCCGAGATGGTCTGAAAGACGCAAAGTATGGACGTATTGTTTGGAAATTTTCGGCTCCAGAAAATAACCCGAATTTTCATCGTCCAAATTATAAACGCCGATGCCATTTTCTTTTTTCGCGACTTTTTTGAAAAGTTTTATCTTGGCGGCGCGGTAATTTTCAAAACCGCCGTGGCGTTCAATGTGTTCGGGCGAAAGATTGGTAAAGACCGCGACATTGTAATCTATAAATTGATGGCGGTGCTGGAGAATGCCTTCTGAAGAAGTTTCAACCACCGCGTATTTGCATTTCTCTTCCACCATCTGCGCGATAAGTTTTTGGAGCTGGAATCTTCCAAGCATTGTTTGTTTTGTTTCATTGAGCCATTCTTTTTTGCCTATTCTGAAATTTACGGTCGTTACCATTCCTGTTTTAATTCCGGTGTAATTGAGTATCTGAGCGATTAGATTACAAGTGGTGGTTTTGCCTTTAGTGCCGGTTACTCCGATAACGAAAAGTTTTTTGGACGGAAAACCGTAAAACAAGGCGCCCAAAAAACCCAACAGCCAATGATAGATCGGCTGCCCCGCTTTATAAAGCGATTTAGGAATTATGTATTTTTCGAAAAACCGCAGAATTTTTTCCATTACCCTTTAGAAAGAAATTTGATGACTGTTTTTAATCTATCCTCGGTTTTTTTTATTTTTGGAGGAATTTGTTCAAGCGCTTCTTCAATTTCCTTTTGTTTATACCCAAGATTTTTCAGGGCTGATTTTATATCCTTGTCCGAATCAAAGGTGTCGGCGTCGCCGGAAAAAGCTGATTTTTTAATTTTGTCTTTAAGTTCCAAAACAATCCGTTCGGCCTTCTTTTTTCCTATTCCCCAACTCGCGGAAATTGCGTCAGCCCTGCCTTGATTTATGGCATGAAGCAATTTTTCTATTTTGAGCTTGCTCAAAATTCCCAATGCCGACTTTGGGCCGACTCCGCTGATAGAATTAAGCAATTCAAAAATTTCCAATTCTTTTTCGTCAAAAAATCCGTAAATTTCCGGCATTTCCTGGCGAACGCGAAACGAACAAAAAAGTTTTATTTTTGAATTGATTTTTGGGATATTCTTTAAAGTCCTTGTTGACGCAAAAACCTTAAATCCGATTCCATTGACTTCAACAACGACAAACTGTGGCTTTTTAACAATGAGTTTTCCCGATAAAGAGTAAATCATAAATGTGGTAGTTATTATATTTCAAAATCATTGACATTAAAAGTCGTCTCCTATATTCTAAGTTCTATATTCTAAATTCTATTTATCGGCATGCCAAAAATAAAATCAGCGAAAAAGGCTTTGCGCCAAAATATCAAAAGGAGAAAAAAAAATATTAAAGTAAAAACCGAATTAAAAGCGGTTATTAAACAATACAAAAAATTGATTACTGAAAGCAAAAAAGAAGAAGCCAAAAAATATTTATCGCAAGTTTATAAAAAACTGGACAAAACGGCGAAAGTCAATTTAATCAAAAAGAATAAGGCTTCAAGGCTGAAATCAAGATTAAGCAAATTACTGAAATAAGCGACACTAATTACAAATAACACACGAATTTACGAATGTTTATTCGCGTGGGCGCATTCGTAGTGCGCTATTCGCGTGCCGCTTTCAATGACAATCCTATCTTTCCATTTTCCACTTTAATAACCTTGGCTCTTATAAAATCTCCAATCTTGACTACATCCTCCACTTTTTTGACAAATCCTTCCTTGAGTTCGGACACGTGAATCATTCCGTCTCTGCCGTTTCCCAAATCAACGATTGCCCCGAATTCCAAAATTTTTATAACCTGACCCTCCACGATTTCGCCCGGTCTGAATTCCTTGGTAATGCCCTTTACCGTGTCAATGGCGGCCTGGACTTTTTTAGAATCCGGCCCTGCGACAAACACACGTCCGGTTTGCTCAATATCTATGGAAGTTACGCCGGTATCTGAAATAATCGCATTGATGATTTTGCCTCCGGGACCGATGACTTCGCCGATCTGTTCCGACTGGATGTCTATTGTCATAATCACCGGAGCAAAATCGGAGACTTTTTCCCGCGGTTTTGAAATCGCCTTATTTATGGTTTCTAAAATTTCAAGGCGCGCTTTCTTGGCATGATCCAAAACCTCCTTAAACATTTGAGGAGTAACCCCGTCAACCTTAACATCCATCTGAATGGCGGTAATTCCATTTTTAGTTCCGGCAACTTTGCAATCCATATCGCCGTAATGGTCTTCCGGGCCTTGAATGTCGGTCAATATCTTATATTTCGGATTTCGGATTTCGGATTTCGGATTTTCAACAAAGAGCCCCATTGCTATTCCTCCCACAACATTTTTTATCGGCACGCCGGCATCCATCAAGGACATTGAAGCGGCGCAAACCGTTGCCATAGACGAAGAACCGTTTGAAGCCAATATTTCAGAAACAACTCTGATAGTGTACGGAAATTCTTCTTTTGAAGGAATCATTGACCTGACGGCTTTTTCCGCCAAAGCGCCGTGTCCGATTTCTCTCCTGCCGGTAAATCCCAATCTTCCGGTTTCTCCGGTTGAGTACGGCGGAAAATTATAATGAAGCATGAAGCGGCGCTTGTAAGAAATTTCCATTGTTTCAATTAACTGTTCGGCTCCCGGAGCCGCCAAGGTGGTTACTGCCAGCGCTTGAGTGCCGCCTCTGATAAAAAGCGCTGAGCCGTGAAGGCGCTTAAATAATCCCGTCTCGGCATAAAGCGGCCGGACCTCGTCAAGCTTTCTTCCGTCAGGCCTCATTTCTTTTTCTAAAATATTCTTATGGACAAGATTGTTAATTTCTTCTTCAAACACATAATCAACTTTGGATAAATCTTCTGTCCCGCCTTTAACCAAAAAATCTTTAAGAGCGGATTTTAATTCGTCAATTTTTTTGTGCTGTTCCGTTTTTTCCTTGCCGTAAACAGCCGCTTCAAGTTTGTCTTTTAAAAATTCCTTAATTTTATTTTTAATGTCAGAATCGGCTTCAGCCAACAAAACATCAGCTTTAGATTTGCCTATTTTCTGCACAATTTCCTTCTGGAATTCAATCAGCTTTTTGGTTTCACTATGGGCATTTTCAAAAGCTTCGGCAACTTCGTTTTCCAGCGCCTCTTTTCCCGAGAACTCCACCATATTTATTTTATCTTCAGTCCCGCTGACAAAAGACTCAAAATAGATGTTTTCTGCGTCGCCCAGTATCTGGTTTGAAGGGTTAATAATAAATTCTCCGTTCTTCAATTTAGCCAATCTGACGCCAGCCACCGGTCCCTGCCAGGGAATTTCCGAAATAGCCAGCGCCGTTGAAGCTGAAAAAAGGGACACAAAATCAGGGTCATTCGTCTCGTCATAAGAAAGAACCGTAATCACAATCTGGACATCGCGGCGCATTCTGCCGTCAAAAAGAGGACGAAGCGTCCTGTCAATCATTCTGCCGGACAAAATTGCTTCTTCCGAAGGCCGTCCCTCGCGGCGCACGAACCGGCTGCCGATAATTTTTCCGGCGGCATAAAACCTTTCCTCGTAATCAACCGTCAAAGGAAAATAATCTATGTCGCGGTCTTCCTTGCCCATCACCGCGGTTACCAAAACAACCGTGTCGCCGTATTGACCCATAACCGCAGAAGTGGCTTGTTCCGCTATTTGAGAAATTGTCAGCTTTAATGGTTTGCCGGCAAATTCAATTTGAAATTCTTTTTTGTTTAACTCCATACGCTACGCTTACGCGATACCAATATACGAATGCATACGAATGACACGAATAAAATCCATCAGTATCATTAGTATGAATTAGTATATCCTCACCGCGAAAGATTTTTATAATTATTTGTTTTATCTTTAAATTTTTATTTTTAAAATGTCATTTTGATTTTTTATTTTTTAAGTATCACTCTCGGTATTTTTTCCAAATCAATGAAAGTGTCGGCCACTTCTTTTAATTTAGCCGAGGTGTTTCTTCCGAAAGCGGCGACTTCAACAATTCTTCCCTTACCCCATTTAAGATATTCAACCAAAGGAATAAAATCGCCGTCTCCGGTTGCTAAAATAATAACATCCAAAAAATCCGCCATTCTGATCGCGTCAACGGCCATACCGACATCCCAATCGGCTTTTTTAATGCCGCCGGCAAAAATTTGCAAATCTTTTATTCTTAAATCAATGCCGGCGTTTTCCAAGGCTTCGAAAAAAGACGCCTCGCCGGTTGCTTCAAGAGATTCGCTCTTCACCACATAACCCAAAGCTCTTATTAAATGCCGGGAAGCAACCAGATTTTTAATAAGTTCCCGATAATTTACTCGTCCGTGGTAAAAATTTTTCGCCGAATGGTATAAATTTTGGACATCAATGAAGATTCCGATTCTTTGATCTTTGTGTCGCATGCCAATGTTGTAATAATTTTATGAAGCTCAATGCTGAAATAAAATTATTACAACATTGAGCACCCGCCTAAATTTTATTCCAGATTTGAAATATTACCTAATCAGAGCCGAAGGCGCGACTTCGTCTTCTTACGCGCTGAAATAGATAATCTGAGACAAAAATTTGGGAAGGTAAAGGTTTGGCAACCAATCGCGCTTCGTCCGCCTCGGCGAACTCGCGCTCTTGGGCCAAGCTTTTTATTTTTTTAATCCTAATTTTTTAATTGCTTTATCATATTCCTTCTCGTCAGTTTGAGCTAGATACTTAAGCAATTTTTTTCTCTTTCCAACCATTTTTAAAAGGCCCCTTCGCGAATGATTGTCCTTGGAATGCTTTTTAAGATGGTCAGACAGCTCGGAAATCTGCCTGGTAAGCAAAGCAATCTGAATTTTTGCCGATCCCGTGTCTTTTTCGTGTATTTGGAATTCTTTTAAAATATTCTGTTTTTGACGTTTTGTAAGCATTCGTTAAAAATAGCAGACTTTCCCGAGAAAATCAAGACAGTTGCCATTTATACCGCTTATTAAACCAACTGGCGCGCTTTATCCTTGACTGAATGAAAAATTCTCATGATAGCATGTTTTGGATTTTTAATATTTGTGATTTATAATATCGTTGAACGCGGGATTCTAATAATTTTAAACTCATTATGAAATTTATTCATCTTCACACTCATTCGCATTATTCTCTTTTGGACGGATTAGCCAAAATTGATGATTTGATAAATAGAGCTTTGGAGTTGAAGATGGATGCGCTGGCTTTAACGGATCACGGGAATCTTTACGGCGCTGTTGAATTTTATAAAAAAGCCGTTAAAGCCGGCATTAAGCCGATTTTAGGAATGGAAGCTTACGTGGCTATCAACAGCCGCTTTGAAAAACAACTTTCAAAAAATAATAATCATTCTGTTCCGCATCGGACAGCCAACGGAGGACGGACAAAAGAAAATTATTTTCATTTAACTCTGCTTTCTGAAAATGAAGCTGGTTGGAAAAATCTTATCCAACTTTCAACCAAAGCTCATCTTGAAGGATTTTATTACAAACCGAGAATCGATAAAGAACTTCTCAGAAATCATTCCGGGGGATTGATCGCACTCTCCGGATGTTTGGGCGGAGAAATTTCTCAATTAATTTTAAACGGAGATCTCAAAAAAGCCGAGGAGGTTGTAAAAGAATACCGGGAAATTTTTGGTCCTGGAAATTTTTTCTTGGAAATCGGTTTTCACCCGAACATTAAAGAAGTTGAAAAAGTTAATAAGGAAATAATCGGATTAAGCAAAAAATTAAACGTTCCCCTGGTAGCCACGCAGGATATTCACTATGCGAAATCCGAAGACGCGGAATACCACGACATCCTGCTCGCGGTTCAAACCGGAAACAAAATTGACGATGACGACAGGCTGACTTTAAGGGTGGATGATTTTTCAATGAAATCGCCCGATGATATGATAAGCGCCTTTAAAGAATTTCCTGAAGCGGTTGAAAACACGGTTAAAATCGCCGAACGTTGCAATGTTAAATTGAATTTAAATCAAATCCGTTTGCCGAAATTTTCAATTCCCGAAGGCGAAACAACTACTTCTTATTTGGAAAAAATTGTCCGGGAAAAATTTGGCCAGAAATTCTCCGGAGCCAACGGCAATATTCTGGAAAGATTAAATTACGAATTAGATGTCATTAAAAAAACCGGATTCGCCGATTACTTTTTAATCGTTCAAGACATTGTCAGCTGGGCAAAAAGCCACGGCATTGTTGTCGGTCCTGGCCGAGGGTCGGCGGCCGGCAGTTTGGTTTCTTATGTTTTGGGAATTACAGACGTTGACCCTTTAAAATACGAACTTCTTTTTGAAAGATTCTTAAACCCAGATCGCATCCAAATGCCCGATATTGATATTGATTTTACCGATACGAGACGCGATGAAATTTTCAGTTACGTCAGGCAAAAATACGGCGAAGATAAAGTAGCTCAGATAATCACTTTTGGAACTATGGCTGCCAGAGCCGCTATCAGAGACGCCGGAAGGGCCATGGGATTTTCTTATGGTCTTGGCGATCAGATCGCCAAGCTTATTCCGCCCGCCCTTAATTTAGGCGCGTCATTAAAGCACGTTGCCGAATTAAGCCAGCTTTATAAGGACAATTCTGACGCCAAAAAGCTCATAGACGCCGCAAGGCATTTGGAAGGCGTGGCAAGACATGCGTCAGTCCATGCCTGCGGATTGGTGATTGCTCCCGAACCTCTGACAAATTTTGTTCCTCTCCAAAAAGCTCCGCAAAACGAAGATATTATTATTACCCAATTTGAAATGCATAGCATTGAAGATTTGGGACTCTTGAAAATGGATTTTCTGGGACTAAGAAATCTGACGATTATAGAAGAAACTTTGAAGTTAATCAGGGATGAAAAAAATGAATTCCTAAAAATTTCTGAAATTCCTTTAGATGACGAGAAAGCTTTTAATATTTTAAAAGAAGGAGAAACTACGGGTGTCTTCCAATTAGAATCAAGCGGAATGAGACACTATCTCAAGGAATTAAAACCGACTGAATTTGAAGACATTATCGCGATGGTTGCTTTGTATCGGCCGGGACCAATGGAACTTATCCCTCAGTACATAAAAAGAAAATACGGAAAGGAAAAAGTTTCTTACATTCACCCGAAACTTGAGCCAATCCTTAAAAATACTTACGGCATCGGAGTTTATCAGGAACAAATGATGAGAATCGCGAGGGATTTGGCCGGCTTTACATTGGCCGAAGCCGACACATTAAGAAAAGCCATCGGCAAAAAAATCAAAGAGCTTTTAAACGCCCAAAAAGAAAAATTAATAAGCGGAATGATTAAAAACGGAATTGACGAAAAAATCGCCAAAGAAATTTGGGAATTATTCCCGCCGTTTGCCAAATACGGATTCAACCGTTCCCATGCCGCTTGCTACGCGCTGATTGCTTATCAGACGGCATATCTGAAAGCGCGCTATCCGATTGAATTCGCGACTTCTCTTTTTAACGCCGACAACGGCGATGTTGAACGAATTTCATTTTTAATCGGCGAGGTTAAAAAAATGGGAATTGCGGTTTTGGCGCCGGACATCAATAAAAGTTTCGCAAACTTCGCTCCGGAAGACAAAAATATCCGCTTCGGGCTTTTGGCGATAAAAAATGTCGGCGGCAATATTGTCAGCGCGATTATAGAAGAAAGACAGCGCGGCGGACCTTTTGAAAACATCGCCGACTTCTTAAACCGCGTCCGCCACAAAGACTTAAATAAAAAATCGCTGGAAAGTTTGATAAAAGCCGGGGTGCTTGATTCATTAGACGCCGACAGAGGAAAACTGCTCGCCAATTTGGAAGAGCTTCTGCGCTACAGCCAAGGCCTTAAAAAAGACCAGTCTTCCCAAAACGGCCAAAATAATCTTTTTGGAAGCAATTATTCAAATCATAAATTAAATCTTAAAGAATCGTCAGCCTTGATTTCCAAAAAAGAAAAGTTGGCGTGGGAAAAAGAACTTCTTGGTCTCTATATTTCCGATCATCCTCTAAAAGATTACGGATTCAAATTGACGATGAATAAAGTGAAGTCCATAAAAGATTTAATAAGCAATGGCCAAAATGGCAATGGAAATTGGCGCATTGCCGGAGTGCTTACAAAAATCCAAAAAATCGTCACTAAAACCGGCAAACCGATGCTTTTCGCAAAACTGGAAGACTTCAACGACGGCCTGGAAATGATTGTTTTTACCGACACTTTTTCAAAAAATCCGTCTCTTTGGCGGGAAAACAATCTTTTAATGGCTGAAGGCCGTTTGTCTTGGAAAGACAGCGAGCCGAAATTTATCTGCCAAAGTGCGGTGGAACTGGCATAAAATTAGCCAATAGCGACTAGAAAATAAAAAGGGTTGCTCGGTATTTCAACGCGCAATCCTAAAATTATTACCTCTGCTTGCTTGTTTCCTACTCTAAAACCAATAAATTGATTAATATTTCTTTTACCTCCTTTGATAATTCATTTTTTTCCATCAACAACGCTATTTGTGTTTGCAATTTTCTTTCGCAAAATTCTACCCCGCCTGTAAACCCTGCTTCCATTGAATTTTTAGATTGATGTTCAGCAAAACATCTTGGCCTTTTGTTATACCATTCCTCAAATCCTTTCCTTACGTCCATATTTTTTCTCCCTTCCTTATTTATTTTTTTACAAATTTAAATAAATATATTATAAATATAATAACATCTTAACTTAAAAAATCAATGAATAAATTTCAAAACATCGAAAAAATCCGGCATTCGCTGGCGCATTTGCTTGCGATGGCGGTGTTGGAAAAATTTCCCAAAGCCAAATTGGGTATCGGCCCGACGATAGAAAACGGATTCTACTATGATTTTGCTTTGCCCGCCGAAGCCTTGGCGAAGGAGGGACTTACTGATTTAGAAAAACAGATGCGAGAATTGATTAAACAGGACTTAAAATTCAAAAAAGAAACCGTATCCCCTGCTGAAGCCAAAAAAATATTCCAAAAACAGCCCTATAAACTGGAACTGATAAAAGAACTAAACGAAGCAAAAGAAAAAATATCAATTTACGAAACATTAGATCCGCGTAAATCTGCGTCAAATCTGCGTGAATCCGCGTTTATAGATTTATGCGCCGGACCCCACATAAAATCAACCAAAGAAATAAATCCTGACGCCTTTAAATTAACCAGAATCGCCGGCGCCTATTGGAAGGGTTCTGAAAAAAACCTGATGCTCACCCGAATTTACGGCGTGTCTTTTGAAACAAAAAAAGAGCTGGACGATTATCTGAAACTTCAGGAAGAAATTGAAAAGCGCGACCACAGAATTTTGGGAGAAAAATTAGACCTGTTTATGATTGACGAAAAAATCGGCAAGGGACTTCCTTTGTGGCTGCCCAAGGGATATTTCATCAGGCATCTTTTGGAAGAATACATTTACGCCGTTGAAAAGGACAACGGTTATCTTCACGTCATTACCCCGATTCTGGCAAAAGAAAATCTATACAAAACCTCCGGCCATCTTGCCCATTATAAAGAAGACATGTACGCGCCGATAGAAATTGAAGGCGAGAAATATTATTTAAGGCCGATGAATTGTCCGCATCACCATTCAATTTATAAGCATCAAATAAGAAGTCATAAGGATTTGCCTTTAAGAATCGCCGAATTCGGGAATGTCTACAGATATGAGCGATCAGGCGTTTTAAGCGGACTTATCCGCGTGCGCGGATTCACCCAAAACGACGCCCACATCTATACGACTCCTGAAAAATTAGAGGAAGAAATTGCGAATATCCTGAATATCCATAAAAAAGTGTACGATGATTTTGATATCTCGAATTATTGGTTCAGATTGTCGCTTCCGGATTTTTCCGCCCAAGGCGGATCCGCCTCTGGTGGAAAAAACAAAGGAAAGTTCGGCGATATCAAAAACAAAAAAATGTGGGAAGAAGGCGCCGACGCTTTGCGAAAAACTTTAAACAAGCTGAATTTGAAATTTGTTGAAGCTGTCGGGGAAGCTTCCTTTTACGGTCCGAAAATAGATGTCCAGATAAAAAATATCCACGGCAAAGAAGAATCAATCGCCACCATTCAGGTTGATTATTATTCCGCTCCGAAATTTGAATTGGCTTACATTGATAAAGACGGAAAAGAAAAACCGCCGGTTATTATCCATCGCGCGATTTTCGGGTCTTTTGAAAGATTCTTTGCGTTTTTATTGGAAAAAACCTCTGGCGAACTTCCGGTCTGGCTCTCGCCGATACAGACAAAAATTATTCCCATAAGCGAAAAACACGAAGATTACGGCAGACGAGTTTTAAAGGAATTAAAAAACAATAACATCCGCGCCGAGATTAGCGTGACCAACGAAACTCTCGGAAAAAGAATTAGAAACGCCGAACTTCAAAAAATTCCTTATATCTTGATTGTCGGCGAAAAAGAAATTCAAAACAAAACCGTCAACGTGCGCCATTACCGCCGCGGACAGGAAGGCGAAATTAAGATTGAAAAACTAATTGAAAAAATTGGAAAAGAAATTGAAAATAAAACAATTTAATTAAATATCAGCTTTCTGCTTGGTCTCATTAATGAGACCAAGCAGAAAGGAAAAAAATCTTGACATAATAAGACCTGTGACTTCAAGTGAAGCTCCACGGCTTTACAGCCGCGGCTTCTCTTCACACGCTTCGTCGGGCGAAACCCTCCGAAGCATATACTCCTTCGCTCTCCGAGCTACGGAGGATACCCTCATTCATCCCCGCCTTTACAGGCGGGGCTTTCTCCGCTTCGCGGAGGAGGGTAAAAAAGAATAAAAAAAGCCGGATTTACGCAATTTTACTGACTATTTTTTGATATTGACAAATTAAATATATTATTGTATTATTTCTTCAGTAATAGAAAAACTTAATAAAGATGAGGAGGTGATTTTAAATGGCTCATTTTTCTTGGGTGAAGAAAAAACATCGGAGTCATATAAACGGGAATAAACGTTGGCGTAAATCCAAAAGCATTCATGACTGGATTGAACAAAGGCATAGGGCGCTTTTAGAAAAATTTAACAAAGAAAAACAGAGGAAAGGTGGTGATTTAAAGTGAAGAAAATCCTGTTTTTAATTTCTCTCTTGTTTGGGCTAACATTCTGCGCCGGAGAACAGCTGATTTTAAGCCCGGAAATTACCTGGCAAAGCAGTTATTCCGGCTACGGCGGCCAACCATACGGAACGTATTATCCGTACGGCACCATTACGCTAAGCAATAACACGCCGTACACAGGATATATTTATACGGATGGGAAACTGAAAACCCAATACTATGGCACTGAAAAAAAGCCCGTAGTGTTGTCGCCCGGAAGAACCATACCTGTGTATATCGGAGTTCCGTATAATGTCAGAATAGAAACAGCTCTCGTAATTTCTTTTTACGATAATTGCAACAACCTCGTGGGTTCGGCAAACCAGCAATTTTCTTTCTGGGGAAACGTCAATCAAAAAGACGTTCGCCAGTGGAAAATTGACGAGTGGAACATCTCCAAAGTCGCCTCTCAACCCGTCTGCAAAAAGTAGGCGGGCGGAAAATCCCCCCTCTTGTTTTTAAGAGCAAGAGGAGGGGACTTTTTTTAGACAAAATAATAATCTATAATCTAAGACTATGCCCCATAGCGGAATTTCAATCGCGTTTTTTTAAGAAAAAATTTTATTAGCGGAATCGCTGCGGGGTTTCACTGCGGAATATGGAACAATTTTTTGCTAATTTTTCCGAAGTCCATCGCATCCTTACTTATATAATCATATTTTTAGGGATGTTTATTGAGGGCGAGGTGGTTCTTATTTTATCCGGCATTCTGGTGCGCGGCGGAAGCATTAATTTTTTAAACGTGGTGATTTTCGCTTTTTCCGCAGTTGTCATCCATGATATTGCCTATTGGTTTATCGGAAAAAAACTCTCGCAACTCCACAAAAAAAAGTTTTTGTTCTTTAATCTGGAAAAAATGGAGTCGCTGTTTAATAAAATTAAAAGCCGGGAAGGCCTTTATATATTTGCGTCAAAATTCGCATGGAATACCAACCGTTTTGTTTTGCTCTCAAGCGGATATATGAAGACCCCGTTTAAAAGATTGTTGCGCAACAGCATTCCTGCCGCCTTAATTTGGACAATAGCTTTTGTGTCTTTGGGATTTGTATTCGCCGATCAGGCTGGCATTTTAAAAAAGGACTTGAAAAAAGTCGCTATCTTTATAACAATTCTTCTGATTGCGGTGATTCTTCTTGAAAATGTCTTCAGGAAAATTATTGCCAAAAGCGGAGCTTTTTACAAAAAATACAACGGGAATAAAGAAGACCTGTAATTTTTCGGCTGGTTAGAGTGGTCAAAAAAGTAGAATTATTATTAAGCAAATAATTAAAGACGGAGGTATTAAATTTATGCGCGTTTAGCTCCCGCCCGATAAAGTTGGACGGCAGGGCACCCCGCAGCAACAAGTTGTGCGGGGCATGGAGCGCGAGTTTATTCCCGATTTGTCTAAAAATTCAAGTTTGCGTAAAATTTTAGGTACAGATTGTCATACCTGCGGTAAATCTCCCGTAGGGACGACAATCCCGCTTAAAGTGGGCGGCTAGCTCAGTTGGTTAGAGCGCCTCGTTTATTCACCCCGTTAGATTATGGGCACTTAGCTCAGTGGTAGAGCGACTCGTTTACACCGAGTAGGTCGGGGGTTCAATCCCCTCAGTGCCCACAGCGAAATCTAACGGGGCAAGCCGAAGAGGTCACAGGTGCCCGCGCCGCTTCGCTCTGCTCCGAATCCTATGCCGCCCACCAAACAAAATTTTTACCCACGCACAAGCCCCGCAAAATGCGTGGCAATGCGGGGCTTTCTTCCTTTGACTTTATTAATAATAAGTGATTAATTTAAGTTAGATTTTTCAAATTTTAAACAAAAAGGAGGTGAAAGAATTGGAAAAATATGGTCCAAAACCAATCTCGCAACTTATCAAAGATGATGTTGATAGGGTTAAAACCGGAGCTAAATTCATTATTGACATCTCAAACGGCTCGCCTGAAATAATCAAAAACAATAGCCCGTTTATCGGAGTAATCGCGATAATCGGACCCGGAAAATCAGCTTTTGGCGATTTTAAGGAAGTAATCCTTTGCGAAATAGGCATGGGCAGAAGTCGGCCGTATCATGAAGGCCTAAAGCCTCGCGGATTTGCGGAAAAAAACGGGGAAACAAAAACCTTTGCAAAACGCAGGAAATGGTTTCTTTTAACCGAGAAACAATACCGAGTTGTCGCTCCCGTGGTTTTTAAACTTCTTCAAGAGCTGGTTGACGAACGCGTGGCGCAATGGAAATGCAACCCATATACCAATCCGTTTTTTATCAAAGGACAAAAAACGTATTACGCGAAGAGAAACAAATCGGTTGTAATCCATAAGATATGCCGCATAGCACGCAATGGTTTGCGATTCAGCGTTGATTTAAAAGACGCTTATTTCATGTCGGATATTTTTCATTCCGAAATTTACCTCAATGAAAATATCAAAAACCAGCTCGGGGGCTTGGCGAGATTCATTGATAAAAGACTTTCAATTTATCGGAATAACGGATATCGCGCGGATTTTAGCAAACTAAAAGGAGCGAAAGATATTATTGATAATATTGAAAGCCAGAAAATCGGCAAAAGAAAATATCTTATAGCGGAAATGCTGACAAGATATTTCCCGAAAGGAATTAAAAATCCGCTTTGGGATGAAATTTGTAAGTTGCTGGAGTTTAACGGAGAAAAATTCTGGCAGAAAAATATCGCCGATTTGGCGCTTCCGAATCCCGAAACCAGACTTTGCGACACCCAGATTGTTGTTGAAAAAGACCAGGAAGAATATATTGTCTTTGAAATGATGCCTACAAGAATAAGTACACTGCCCTTCTGAATTGCCCTTCTTTAAATCTTTTGGATTTAGAAGGGCAATTTTTATTTTAAAAAAATTAGCGTTCCCTTAAAAAATAGGAACGCCATTTAGCAGTCTACCTCCTTTGTTTTCTCCGCGATCTGAATTTCAAATCAAGTCCAGGCAAGTGCATTGTTTCATAAGGGAAAGGAACTCTTTCACTTATCCGGATAAGATAACCCCACCTGTAATACGGCGCAGCAGGTATAATCCATTGGCATAATTTTTCAATATCGCAGTATTTACAAGGATTTCTGTAATTTTTGGGCCATTCTTTATTCCTGAGCAACGCTTCTGCATCAACATATTCATTGCCGTCTTTCCGCGATCCTGTCTGAAAATGCTCGGAGCACAAACTTCTGCTCAACACCCATATTGCCGGGTTGACGTTCAAGTGCGACAGATTATTTTCCCGTAAAAATTTTTGCGACCACTTCGCAATCTGGTCAATAAATTTTTCAGACACCCTTATGCTTAATCTGCCCTCAAGCGACTTGGGATGTTTTTCCTTGGGCATAAACGGCTTGGCACAACCGTTTAAAATTAAAGCTTCGGTTCCCCATAGAATTCTCATGGCATGAAAATCTATCGGAATCGGAGTTGGAAATACCGGAATTATTCCTTTTTCCTGCAGGAAAATAGCAAGAAGAGAAAAAATTTTTCTGCGCATCCCCTTAAAACCGGCTTCATTGTGGCGATAATCAACTCGCCTGAAAGCTTCCTCAAAATCCAAGACGCCCCAGAAAACATTCCTCACATCGCCGCCCCAGTATTTATGAAGAACGACGGAGTTCCCAAACCACGCCCCGGCATATTCATCCGCCTTATAGCCCATGGCTCCTGAACCGCTTATTCCGACACCGTTCCCGTTCAAAATTTTTTTAGTGGCAACCTGAAACGCGTTGACTATTTTTTCCGGCGTCCATTCGCGGCACACAATTTCCGGAATAAACATTTCAGGAAATAGTTCCTTAAGAACATACATCCATTTAAACGGATCTTCAGAAACCAAGCCGCCCCTCATTGGCAAAGAACAATAAAAAAGCCACAGAGCGCATTCTTTCGGATCTGACGGATTGGACTGTAAATTTTGCGGCAAAACAACTCCCTCGCAAATTCCTTCTTTCTTTTGCCACAACTTGTCAAGAATCGTAAAAAGCCGCAACGCTTTTTCTTTATCAATCTTTATCATCTTTATCTCCCTTATTTTTTATTTTTAAATTTTCAATTAACCGCGCAATGAAGCCTCCACGGGCTTACTCGCCGTCGCGTAGCCGCTATGGCAGAGCGTGGCGCCCGTAGTATCCTTCATTTCTTCGGCCTGCGTCGCCATAGGCTATGCCGACGGCACGCGAAATCCCTGCCTTGCCGGCAGGCAGGCGCCGAAGCGCCCTCTTTTGCTTTTCAAGCTTCGGGAGTCCACCGTTCGCATTGCCTATTCCGCCGAAGCGGCAGCTTCGGCTGCGAAGGCGGATAAAACTAAACGCTGATTTGTAAATAACATATTTTATTTAATAAGTCAAAATAAAATATGTAAGGTTGGCCTTGTAGTGATACCGCCACGGCGGGATAACTACAAGGTTGACAATAATCTTTATATTTTGCTATCCTTTTCAATGTCCTGTTTTCAGGATTTTTATAACGTATCGCAGGTCAAGGACCGCATGTCAAAAAATTCCAAAACCGGCATTCAACAATTTTTATCATAATACCTAAGACTCAATATTTAAAATGCCCACAATCACCCAATTAATTAAAAAAGGAAGAAAAACAATCGGGAAAAAATCAAAATCTCCGGCAATGAACTTTTATTTTAATACGATAAAAAACCGGCCGGTAAATTCCGTTTCTCCTTTTAAACGGGGAGTTTGCCTAAAAGTTTTCACCACAACGCCGAAAAAACCGAATTCAGCCTTAAGAAAAGTGGCAAGGGTCAGGCTGACAAACGGCATGGAAGTAACCGCTTATATTCCCGGAGAAAAACACGCGCTTCAGGAACACTCGGTGGTAATAGTAAGGGGCGGAAGAGTAAAGGACTTGCCCGGGGTAAGATACCATATTATAAGAGGACTTCTGGACACAACAGGAGTTGAAGGAAGAAAACAAGAAAGAAGCAAATACGGGGTAAAGAGGCCCAAATAAAGAGTTTTGTGTAAAATTTTGAGCCGCAGGCGATGAAATTTTACGGACAAAACCTTTACCCGCCTAAATTTTTATCTCAGATTATCTATTTCAGCGCGTAAGAAGACGAAGTCGCGCCTTCAGCTCTGATTAGGTGGTATTTCAAGTCTGGAATAAAAATTTGGGAGGGCGCTCAAGTTGTGGTGAAATAAATTTAAACAACATTAGAATGCGAAGAAAACAAAAATACAATAAAAGAAATAAGCCGGATATTAAATTCAATTCTGTCTCCATCAGCAGGTTTATTAACTATCTGATGAGAACCGGGGATAAAACAACCGCTGAAAATGTTCTTTATAATGCCTTAAGCAAGGTTAAAAAAGAAACCGAATTGGACCCGATTGCTGTTTTTGAAAAAGCGATTGAAAACGCGTCGCCTCTTATTGAGGTTGTTTCTAAAAGAGTCGGCGGCGCCAATTATCAGGTGCCAAAAGAAGTAAGGCCGGAAAGAAGATTTTTTTTAGCCTGTAAATGGATTATTGAAGCCGCGAAATCAAAAAAAGGGAGGCCGATGAAAGAAAAATTAGCCGAAGAATTTATCGCGGCGTTTAAAAACGAAGGAACAGCCATTAAGAAAAAACAAAACGTACACAGGATGGCTGAAGCAAACCGTGCTTTTGCGCACTTCGCCAGATAAATTAACCAACGACTGACGACCGATAACTAACGACAAAAAAATAAAAGTTGTAAGTTGTAAGTTGTAAGTTGTAAGTCAAATTGCGACAATACCCATTAGAAAAATATAGAGACATAGGAATAATCGCCCATATTGATGCAGGGAAAACTACCGTCTCGGAACGGGTTCTTTTTTATACCGGAATTTCTCATAGAATCGGCGAAGTTCATGAAGGCCAGGCAATTATGGATTGGATGGAACAGGAAAGAGAGCGCGGCATCACTATCACCGCCGCCGCGACCACCTGTTTTTGGACATCAACCCGCCTTCTGGAAACCGCTCCTGACGAGAAAAAAAAACAATTAATCCGCCAAAATAGCGAGTACCGGATAAACATCATAGACACTCCGGGCCATGTTGACTTTACCGTGGAAGTGGAGCGTTCGCTTCGGGTTCTTGACGGCGGCGTTGTGATTTTTGACGGCGTTGCCGGAGTTGAGCCGCAATCGGAAACCGTCTGGCGCCAGGCTGACAAATATAAAGTTCCAAGAATTTGCTTTATTAATAAATTAGACCGGATGGGAGCAAGTTTCGAAAATTCTTTCAGGTCAATAAAGGAAAAGCTTTCGCTAAACGCCATAGCTCTCCAAATCCCCATCGGAATAGAATCAAATTTTGAAGGAGTTATTGATTTGATAGAAATGAAATCTTACGGCTTTGAAGGAGAACACGGAGAAAAAATCATTAAAAAAGAAATTCCCGACAACCTCAAAAGCGAGGCGGGAAAAAAGAGACTGGAACTGATAGAAAAAATCGCGGAATATGACGAAAAATTGACGGAGAAATATCTGAGTGGCGAAGAAATATCCATTGATGAAATCAGAAAAGTTTTAAGAAAAGCGACAATCAACAACGAATTAATACCGGTTTTCTGCGGTTCTGCCCTTAAAAATAAAGGGGTACAGTTATTGCTTGACGCGGTCTTGGATTATCTGCCGTCGCCTTTTGATTTGGAACCGCTTAAACCAATAAAAGGCACGCACCCTAAAACAAACGAAGAAATTATTCGCGCCCCGAAAGACGACGCGCCCTTGACAGCTTTGGCGTTTAAAATCGCCACAGACCCTTTTGTCGGCAATCTGACTTATTTCAGAATTTACAGCGGCATTCTTAAAAAAGGAACTTATATTTTAAATTCCTCAAAAGAAAATCAGGAAAGGATAGGCAGAATCGTCCGCATGCATGCCAATAAGCGCGAAGAGGCGGAAGAAATGTACGCCGGGGACTTGGGCGCCATTGTGGGATTAAAAAACACTTCAACCGGCGACACTTTATGCGACCCCGACAATCCGATTGTCTTGGAAAAAATCACTTTTCCGGAACCGGTTATTTCTGTCCGTATTGAACCGAAAACCAAAGCTGACCAGGAAAAAATGGGCATTGCCATGAGACGTTTGGCGGAAGAAGACCCGACATTCCGGATTTCAGCCGACCAGGAAACAGGCGAGACGATTATTTCCGGAATGGGCGAACTTCATTTGGAAATTATCATTGACAGAATGAAGCGGGAATTCAGCGTTGAAGCCAATATCGGCAGACCGCAAGTCGCTTACAGAGAAACCATCAAGGGCGAAGCGGAAGCTGAAGGCAAATACATCCGTCAATCAGGCGGCAGGGGCCAATACGGCCATGTCTGGCTTAAAGTTAAAAGTCTGGAAAGAGGCAAGAAATTTATCTTTATCAATAAAATTAAAGGCGGCATTATTCCTCAAGAATTCATCCCGGCTGTTGAAAAAGGCGTTAAAGAAGCTCTGGACAAAGGCGTCCTGGCAGGATATCCAATGACCGATATTGAAGTCACTCTTTACGACGGATCTTTTCATGAAGTTGACTCTTCGGAAATGGCGTTTAAAATCGCTGGCTCAATGGCTTTTCAAGAAGCGTGCAAAAGGGCCAAGCCGATAATCATAGAGCCCATAATGAAAGTCCAGACAATTACGCCGCAGGATTTTCTTGGCGATGTTACCGGCGACTTAAATTCCAAAAGGGGAAAAATTGAGACTATGAACGACCGGGCTAATGTCAAAGTTATTGACGTTAAAGTCCCGTTGGCCGAAATGTTTGGTTATGCCACGAAACTTCGCTCTATGACGCAAGGCAGGGGAAGTTTCACGATGGAATTTGACCATTACGAAGAAGTGCCTTCAAATATCGCCCAGCAGATTACCGAAGGGAAAAAATAAGTTATGAGTTTTATCTCCGGAATATCCGGAGTAATAAAACCATTACCCCGCCCCCTGTAATTATAAATCATAATAATGAAGCGGTTTGATATTTATTTAATAATTTGATATTTTTATAAGGCTGATTATGAGCTTAGGGGGCGGGGTGCTCATAATTTTAGATAACCCAGCCGTCTAGGCAAATAGAAATAAAAATAACTTTGCCGTTAAAACATAAACGGCTAGTTATAAAATTATGGCAGAATTCACGATTGACGCGACAAATAAAAATTTGGGAAGACTGGCTTCTGAAATAGCCATTATTCTGCAAGGCAAAAAAAATCCAAAATACGACCCCCGACTTGCCGGCGAGGACAAGGTCATTGTTAAAAATATCAACAAAATGACTATCAGCGGAAAAAAAGAAAATCAAAAAATTTATTATCGCCACACCGGCTATATGGGGCACATTAAAGAAGAAACCTATAAAGAGGTCGTCGATAAAAAGGGCAAGGCCGAAGTGCTGAGAAGATCGGTTAAACAAATGCTGCCTAAAAATAAACTGCAAATAAAAAGAATTAAAAAATTAATTATAGAATAGCGACGCCAATTAAAATTATGGAAAAAACAACTAATAAAAAAGAATCGTCCGCGGAAAAAGCCGAGGTGGAAACCAAAAAACATCCTATTAGAAAAGAAAAATATTATGAAGCGGTTGGCCGAAGAAAAAGCGCCATCGCCCGCGTTCGTCTTTTTACTAAAATTAAAGAAACAATCGTTAACGAAAAACCATTGGAATCGTACTTTACCGTTTTGCGGTTTCAAAAAGAAGCTGTAAGTCCGTTGGAAAAAATGAAAATTGCCGACAAATTGGGGGCGATAATAAAAGTAAAAGGAGGCGGAACAATGGCCCAATCAGAAGCAATCAGGCTGGGTATTGCAAGAGCTTTGATAAAATTCAACCCGATTTTTAAAAAAAGATTAAGGAGACTAGGACTTCTCACGCGCGACGCCCGAGCTGTTGAACGCAAAAAATACGGCTTAAAGAAAGCGAGGCGCGCTCCACAATGGAAGAAACGTTAATACGCACTGGTTTCAATATCCTGAAAAGTATTGCATTACATAAAGCCGCAGTCCCGAAGTTAGCTGAAGGCTATACTGTCGGGACGAGGCGCGCTCCACAATGGAATAAAAGATAAAAAGTAAGACATAAGTCGTAAGATGTAAGAGAGATAAAATACTGCTATCCTATAGGATAGCAGTATTTTATTGCAAAAAATTTAAAATCGTGTAGAGTTCTGTTAGAACGTAATGGCGCTGTTGGATACGGGCTTGTCCGCCGAAGTTTTAAAGCAGAAGGGCGAAAACGGCCGCATAACAGCAAAATATTAACTTGTTTCTGAAAGCCTGGTTGCGAGCTCAATGAAGCGGTCGCAAAGGCAAGGAGGAAAAGATGAAAAAGTTTACAGACTTTCCATTTGGTGAAGGAACATGCGTTTCCGATGCCAGTACCCACATTATTGTTGGCCCGCGAAAAGCCGCAACGACAGGCGGCGAGGATGGACTTAACAATATGTTTAATGCAATCGTTTCGTTTTACGGGGCAGAACACGTAGGTACGCTTTGCCATAGAGTTTTAAAGACAGGTATCGTAGACGCCCTTGAATATCAGGCATGTGGCGGAGAATTATCGGTCAAGGCATTCTCTCAAATGCCAAATAAGATTAGAGAAAGGCCTATAGGTGACGGCGATGGGTTTTACCTCGTTTGTAATGGCTGTTGCGACATAATCACGCAAATCATGTTTGCCGAACCCCTTGTGCTCAAAAACCTGATGCTTCATTTAATGCTCAAACAAATGTTTCCTAATCTCCACTGTTGCAATTATATAGATTGCGGCGCCTGGGATTCCAACGGTAGCTATGGCGGAAGCGTAACAGCCAAAGAAAAAAATGAAATAAAAAATCTTGGTACGCTTGCACTCTCCGAAAACAGGCTTATGCTGGGACGTCTCAGTAAAGGAATTGGGGCAAGGTATTACGGTCTCGGATTCAGACTGATTTCGGGAATGAACACCGTCGAAGATTTCGACGGCTTTGATAACTGGGCGAGATTTTTGATAAACCAGAAATTTTTTCAAATCAAAGACTTTCTCGATCTTTCCAAATCCTTTTTCTTGGGACCCAAAACAACCAGAAAATAAGTAATCCAACCCAGAGGCACTTCGCCTCTGGGCTTCTCTTTTTTTATAACATCAGTAATAATGTTTAAATGGTAAGATTTAAAACTGCTTCTCCTACTCAAACTCAAAAAATCGCCAAAGAACTTGCTGATTTAGCGCTCGGAAAAGCTGGCAAAACGAATCGTTTGGCGGGCCGTCTTACTTCTTACTTCTTACCTCATAAATCTATTGTAATAATCCTCAAAGGCGATCTTGGCGCCGGCAAAACCACGTTTATACAGGGTTTTTTGCGCGGTTTGGGCGTGAAATCAAAAATAACCTCTCCCACTTTCGTATTGATAAAGAATTATGAATTAAGAATTATGAATTATGGAAATGCTTACCACGTGGATTGTTACAGAATAAAAAAACTTAATGAATTAGCAAGTTTGGGAATAAAAGAAATTATTTCAAATCCTGATAATATCGTCTTAATAGAGTGGCCGGAAAGGATTAAAAAAATTCTGCCCAATAAAAAAATCTCAATAAACTTAAAACACGGCTCAAGGGAAAACGAGCGGAAATTATCTATTCATTAAAAATTCCATTTTGTATTTTAAATATTTTTATAATGGCTCACATCAACACTTTTTCCGTTTATTGTCAATCCTTCGGCCCTGCTCAGGATTGACCCTGATGATTCTCTAAGAGTTAATGCCAGTAGATCTATTCTCCAGCCTTTGTCATTTTTTATTAATTTCTCGTTTTGGCCAACATACATAGAAGCGGTTTTTGCTAATTTTTGAAACTTTGACTTGGTTAACTGATCTTCCGGCATAAGCTCGCTTGCCGAATTAACAAACTCTGCCGAATTATTTGCAGTAAGCTTGCCGAACTGCCTTATTGCCTTTACTTCCACAAAAACCAAGGTTTTATCAGGATCTTGGCAAATAATGTCAATTTCTCCCCATGGCCTCCTAAAATTCCTCTCAATAATCTTATAGCCCTGCTTTTTAAGGCATTCGCAAGCCAAATCCTCGCCTAATTGGCCTATTTCGGATTTTTTAGTCATATTTTGATATAATTTATTATATCAGGTGTAATACTGTATAACAATAAAATTTATGACCGATGAGTTCGGCGTGAAACAATTAAATCAAAAAATAAGCTATGAATATATTAGAGGGCTTGTTGAGGGAGAAGGTTGTTTTTCTTTTTGCACCTCACCTAATATAAAAAATGGAAAAAGATCGCGGATACCGGCATTTATTATTAGTATGCACGAGCGAGACGAAAATCTTTTAAGATTAGTGAGGGATACGCTAGGGCTTAAAAATAAAGTTTATAATTACAAATCATTCCAAAAAGATGGAATAAAAAGAGGTAGAAAGGTTGTTTTAATCGTAAGAGAATTTAAGCAACTTAAAGACATAATAATCCCCTTTCTCTATAAAAAACTTGTAGGTCATAAAAGAAAACAATTTGATGAATGGCTTGAAAAAATTGGAAATGATCCGCAAGTTCCCGATAGGTTTAAGTCCCTTTATAGATTATACAAATGGGGAATTTACGATAATCTTCCTAAATTCAAAGAAAAGTTTAATGATTAATTGATAAAAACTCCGATTTTTAGTAAAAATGTTTCACAAAATGTTTCACAAAAACATTTTGGATTTTACAATATCGCTACGGTGAGATAAAGTGTTTCACGTTTATACACGTCATCTTAAAAATCGCTAAAAAATGTTTCACAAAGTGTTTCACACCATTTTGCGACAGCTTGTGAAACATTTAAAATGTTTCACAAGCTGGATCAAAGTCCTGCGATAGGTCATGCTTTGGTATCTAGGAAATTCGGCAAAGAAATAGTTTTGCCGAACTATTTTGAGATATATTTAGATATGCCGCAAAACAACCGTAAATTTTTATGACAGAAATTTCTGTTATGAAAAATTCATTTTGCGACAGATATGATATAATACCCTAAATGGATATTAACACCCTTTTAAAAAACTACCTTGATTATCTGGAAATTGAAAAAAACCGCTCGCCTAAAACCCGGGAGAATTACGAATTTTACCTTAAAAAATTCTTTAATTTTGCCAAAGTAAAAACAGAAAAAGATATTACAATTGATAAAATTCGGGATTTTCGCCTGCGCCTCGCCCGTCTTCCAAACCAAAAAGGAGAAAACTTAAAAAAAACAACTCAAAGCTACTATATTATTGCTTTAAGAAATTTTTTAAAATATCTGGCAAAAAATGATTACCAAGTTTTAGCTTCTGATAAAATTGAACTGCCGAAAGTCCCTGTGCGGCAAATTGAAATTCTTGAATATGACGAATTGGAAAGATTACTGGAGGCTCCCAAGGGCGATGATTTAAGGTCTCTTAGGGACAAAGCTATTTTAGAAATTTTATTTTCAACCGGCTTAAGAATTTCAGAACTTTGCGCTTTAAATCGCTATATTGATTTAAACAGAGGGGAATTTACTGTCCGCGGCAAAGGGAGTAAATTACGCGTTGTTTTTTTGGCCGACAGCGCCAAAAAAGCTATTAAAAATTACTTAGACAAAAGAACTGACGCTGACGAAGCGATGTTTGTAAGCCTTAGCCGTCTGACCACAGCCGCGCTGCCCCCAAAAGTTATCGGCAGAATTATTCCCAGAGCTGTTCAAAGGCTTATTGACTTTTATGCCCGCAAAGCCGGGATTGCCAAAAAGGTTCATCCGCATATGATGCGCCACGGATTTGCAACAGATCTTTTGATTAACGGCGCGGATCTTCGGTCAGTTCAGGAACTTCTCGGCCACGCGAATATTTCAACAACCCAAATTTACACTCACCTGACCAATAAGGAATTGAAAGAAGTCCATAAAGCCTTTCACGGCCGCAGACGAAAATAATTTTGGCGGCTAAACAAGAAGAAGAAAACAAAAATCCCCTTTGGGATTTTTGTTTTGTGCTGTAATTATACACTTTGCGCGAACCTTTTTCGAGCGAAAAACCGGTGGCATTTCTTAAAATCATTGTATCAAAACTTTTGGAAAACGCCAATGGCACAACGCCTCCGCGCCTCGCCTTTGGCGGGGCTACGCCTCAACAAAATTTTCTTCTTCAGTTTTCGGATTTCGCGCCCCCCAAAAAAACAAATAAGGAAGAAGAAAATTTTGTTTCGGC
Organism: uncultured Candidatus Saccharibacteria bacterium; assembly: GCA_964362385.1. Classification (GTDB taxonomy): domain Bacteria; phylum Patescibacteriota; class Minisyncoccia; order UBA6257; family UBA9933; genus CAYIEH01. The sequence goes on along the minus strand of CAYIEH010000003.1, from coordinate 2,146 downwards.
GTTCTGCCCTATACGGGCAGGCGGAGGCGTCCCAACTTCACTACTCGGGCGTGGCGGAATTTCTCCCAACACCCCATTTTCGCTGCGCCCTCATAACCCTTGCAAAAATAAGACAATTATTATAAGATGATAATCGGTGAAAGAGACCATGGTGGTTTCTTTGAATTCAAGTTCTTTGACATGTTACAAGCGGCAACTTTATTTGAATCTTTAAACAATAAAAGAAAAGGAGAAATGAGATGCAAATGAAAAAATGCCTTAAATGTGGCGCGGAAATGAAACGCTACATCCAACATTACCATCTCCAGCCACGGAAGAAGCTTACGGAAAAGGATTTTGTTTATTATGAAAAGCATCATCCACATGACCATCCCATTCAACAGCTATCTAAAAAAGTCAGTGACCATTTTCTGGTTCCTGCACGCCCACGCACCGGTAAATCAGATGGTCAATACCAACAAGAGAAACAAGGAGGCATTAATGTATGTGATGTGGCCGCAGGCATAATCATAGGCGGCATAGTTGCCGATATGATAGATGATGACGATTAAATCAGTATAAGCCGCACACCCTGGATTTATTGGCGTCTTGGCGTCTTGAATTCAGGGTTTTTATTTTGGCTCTAGACTATTTTAAAATTTGTATAAAATTAAAAAATAGCTTACAATTAAAATATGGAAAAAGAACCAATAATTATTGGCAGGGGATTAATTGAAAAAAAAGAAGAATTAAAAAAGATTATAAATGAAGAGCGAGATTCTGCCCTGGCTCCTTTTGAAGGTGAGTTGCAAAAAAATGAAAGACTTCTTTTGTTTATTGATTTTATCAATTACATTTTAAAGAAAGAATTTAATTTTTTAGGATTAGAAAAAGAGTGGGAAAATGTTGATTACCAGCAAGTTCATTTGCTTTCTTCTGAAACATTTGAAAAGAAATTTCCCGGCCGGAAAGATACAGGTGGGGCATGCAATCGGTTTGGTAATTACATGATAATAACCACAAAAAAAGAAAATGATTTTGATGCTTTTAAAACATTAATTCATGAACTATTGCACTTAAAAGCCAGAAAGAGTTTTGGCGTTAATGAAGAGGGAGAATATTATACCTCAAGACAAGGGCTTTCGGTGGATAAAATAGTTGACACAAACAGACAACTCTTTCTGGGGCCCATTGATGAAGGTTTTGTAGATTTTTTAACAGAATATCTTATAGATAAATATAAAGATGAAATAGATAATAAACTTGCATTTAAGGATATGGAGCCATATCATAGCAATCGTGCATTTTGGCGAGCATGCCAATATCCAACTATTTTTATAGTAGAAAAAATAATAAATAAAATTTCCAACGCAAAGAAAGTTAAAAAAGAAGAAATAATTTCACTTTTTGAAAAAAACTATTTTGCGGGGAATCTCCTCCCGGTTATTAAAGAAATAGTCAATTGCTGCGGGGGAAAATCCCTTGAAGTTTTAAAAAAAATATCTTTTGATGATTTTTCTCGCGGCTATAGCGATGAATTTCATCTTTTTCTTAATTATTTTGATGAAAGTACTGATGAGAAAAAGAGAAAAGAAATTGAAAATAAATTGGGAATAATTTTTGAGGGTTTGGATAATTAAAAACAGGGCAAAAATTTTTTGGAGAAAGATTAAGTCGCTGTAAAATACCAGAACAAAACAATCCCGAGTACTCGGGATCGTTTTGTTTTTTATTTGAAGTTTTGGTAGTATGATAATAGATAAAAAATAATAAAAATATGCCGATAAAATTTGATTTACCGCTTGTAAACGCGCATACGCACGCCGCCATGGTCGGTTTTCGCGGTCTGGCGGAAGATATGCCGCTGGATAGGTGGCTTAAAAAATATATCTGGCCGATGGAGAAAAAAATGGTGACAGCGAAGTTTGTTTATGAAAAAACCAAAGAAGCTATAAGGGAGATGAAGGACAACGGCATCAGGGCTTTTAATGATATGTATTTTTTTGAAGAGGAGGTCGCGCGCGCGGCCATTGAGGCAAAAATGCCGGCGGTCATCGGCGAGGGAATTTTGGATTTTCCCACGCCATCTTGTGAAACGGCCGAGGAGGCATTTAAAAAAACGGAAAAGCTTTTGGGGAAAAAGGCTATCGTAGAGTATAATAAGCAG
>CAYIEH010000002.1:36641-38311 GCA_964362385.1 uncultured Candidatus Saccharibacteria bacterium | reverse complement strand
CCGGTTTTAAACGGGACGCTCTGCCTCTGAGCTTCACCCCCCCCTATTACCTTAAAAAACTAAGGAGATTATTCTCAAACGAAATAAATGAGCCTAGATGGATTTGAACCACCGGCCTTCCCGCTGCCGACGGGACGCTCTGCCACCACTGAGCTATAGGCTCTATCTCATTTAAAAAAATAAAGAAAATAGCTGTCTGACGGGACTCGGACCCATGACCAACAATTGCAAGATGTTTGCTCTGCCGCTGAGCTACAGACAAGCTATTTCCTTTTCATATTTTATGTAAAAGTGCTGTTAAGAACGTTTTTATATACTATACAATCCTAAAATTTTGTCAATACCCGATAAAATTTATGGATGAGGCGTTATTCAATCGCGACAGTATACGCAGCCGCGGGAATTTTGTTTATTTGATCCGGCAGAACATAAAAAATATTTTTATTTTTTTGTTTGTCCGGAGTAAAAGTGTCGGTGATAAACATTACGGTTTGTGTTGGCATCGGTATGCCGCGAACATTGGTTCCGTTGGCTTTAACCATTACGTATTTCGGCAGTTCTTTGGGTAAACTATTCAATTGTTTTCCGATATCAGCGTAATTCTGGGCAAAAGCGCCTTGAGTGTTCGGGTTCATTCCCCAGCTTATAAAATATGTGTAATAGGCCTCACTAGCCAAGACAAGAAGTAAGATGTAAGAAATAAGATGTAAGAACTTTCTTGATTGAAATTTTAAGCGTAATTTTTCATAAAGCCATATTCCGCCGAATCCCGCGATAATAAATACCGGCGGAATCATTATAATCGCCCGAAGAGCGTGAGGAAGGCCCTCGTTGGAAATGACAATCGGCAGGGCCGCCGCTACAAGCCACGCAAATAAAATCCAAAAACCGAATTTGATATCTCCGATAAAATTCAAACGGCCGACTTCTAAATTTTCAGATTCCGGATTTTGGACTTGGTTTGATGTCCGGGTTTTGTCGTCGGAAGTTTTAAAAATGTTATAAATTCCGATTATAATGCCTACAATAAATAAAATTCCCGCGGGCCAAAATAATTCCGGCTTTCCGGCGTAATTATGCCGCCAGTTGAAATCGCCCTGGAAATTAAACATTCCGGCGGTTTTTACGATATTTAACGCGAGGTCTTTTATCGGAGTGGGTGAATTAAAGACTGAAATCTGGCCTGTTCTTCCGAAGAAATCCTGGGGATGGACTGCGAAGTAATAAAATAAAGGAAGCGCGGCGATAAACGCGAAAATCACAAAAACAACAAATTTTTTCGCCAAATTTTTTCTTTCTTCTTTGAATTTCAAGAACCAATAGCCGAAAACAACGAGAGCTATAAGAGGAGTGGCGCGGTAGGCGATATAGCTGTGGATTCCCATGCCAAAAACAAATCCCGCCAAGGCCATCCATTTAAAACTTTTGTTCCTAAGCGATTTAATCAGAAAATAAAGCGCCCAAGTCAGAAAAAACGGCGCCATAATCGCGCGAAATCCGATGCGCGAAAAATTGATATGCCAGAACGAAGTCGCTAATAAAAAAGAAGATAAAAGAGCGACTTCGTAATTTCTAAATTCTAAATTCGAATTTCTAAACAAATTCCAATTATTAAAATTCAAAATTCTAAAACGTTTTTGATTTTGAACATTTGAATTTTGATATTGTTT
>CAYIEH010000002.1:0-36541 GCA_964362385.1 uncultured Candidatus Saccharibacteria bacterium | reverse complement strand
GGATTTTCGCGAAAGAGTTCTTTCGCGAGGAAATAAACCCCCAGCACGGTGAGAATGCCGAAAATAGCGCTGACCAGCCGGAGGGCCCAGGGGAAATTACCGAAAATCGCGACTGATATCGCCTGAATGTTTATAAACAATCCCTCGCGTCCGTTGTTTTCCGGATAAAAAACTTTAAACCCTTCTCCGGAATTGCCGAATGTCATAAGGGATTTTAAAATGTGGCCGGAAGACAAGGCTTCAAGTGCGTTATTTCCGTTCATCGCCTCGTCAGGATAAAGCCCCGGCGGAAATTCTTTAAGATTGTATAGGCGGAAGAAAGCGGCTATAATTAAAATAGAAATAAGAAGTAAGAAATGAGAAATAAGAAGTTTTTTATTCATATATGAATCAATTTAATCATAACATAGTGGAGCAGGACATTGAAAGATTAAGCAGGGAAATCAAAGAACGCCAACTGACCGTTGAATCCAAGGGAGTGTCGGAAAGAGAACTGGTAAAGCAAGCAATTTATCCTTTGGTTAAACAGCAACCTGCTCCGGCCATTCAGCCAACAGAACCGTCTTTATCAACGGAAGAAAGAGTGTTGCCGGATTATTTAAAAGATTCGTCCCGGGAAATAAAGCTAAAAGTGGAACAGCTTATTGATTTGACCTTTCATCATGGGATTGAAAAAGCCGCGTCTGAAGCGAGAAAATTTAATCCCTTTATTTTAGACGCTTACCACGATGCTTTGACGGATAAATTGTACGAAGAGCTTAAAAAAAGAGGGCTTATATAAACCTCCGATTTTTAGAAATTAATAAACAATGCTTATTTATCTGATTTTAATAATTATTATCATTGTTATCGGCGCTACTTTCTTTTTTATTTCTAGGAAATTGCGAAAGCATCGGCTGTCTCAGGCTTTGGAACTGAAACTGCTTTTGGTGCGGTTGTCGCAGAAAGAAGGCGAGAAAGACAATTCCGGCCAAGGCGGTTCGGGTTCCAGCTGGCAGGACGAGATAAACTTATCGGCGCAGCTTTTCAGTATTTTGTCAGGTTTAAAAACGCCTTTTACCCTGGAAGCGGCTGTCCATCATGTCGGCCAGGAAATTAATTTTTATGTCGGCGTGCCCGGGAAATCTTTGGAATCATTCAGCCGCCAGATTGAAGGATTGTTTAAAGACGCCCAAGTGGAAAAAATTGAAGATTATAATATTTTTTCTTCTTCGGGAGAAACATCCGGAGCTTATTTGAAGCAGAAATCTTCTTACGCGCTTCCATTAAGAACTTATGCCGAAGCCAATGTGGACACTTTCGCGCCGATTTTGAGCGGATTGTCAAAAATCAACGAAGTCGGCGAAGGCGCGGCGATTCAGGTTCTGGCAAGGCCGGCTCCTGACAGCGCCAAAAAAACAATTTCCAAAATGATTTCCCGGCTTAAAAAAGGAGAAAAATTGGAAGAAGTTTTGTCAGGGCTTAAAATCAATCTGGGAGACATCAGAAAGGCGATGAGCCCGGATGATAAAAAGAAAGAAAAAGAAGAAAAAATTATTGACGAAGAAGCGATAAAAGCGCTCGAATCAAAAGTCGCCAAACCCTTGTTGCTGGTCAATCTCAGGGCGATTTCTTCCGCGCCGACCAAGTATCAGGCCGACGCGGTTTTAGAAGGAATTATTCAGGGATTTTCCCAGTTCAGCGCGCCGCTTCGTCAGGAATTAAAAATCAACAAGCCCAAAAATTTAAAAAATTTCATTTATCAGTTTTCGTTCAGAGAATTTGACGACAGCCAGTCAATGACTTTAAACATCGAGGAATTCGCCAGCTTATTTCATCTTCCGACTTCAACTTCAAAAATACCGCGAGTCAGCTGGCTTAAATCAAAAGAAGCCGCGCCGCCGAATAATTTGCCCGTCAAAGGAACGCCGATAGGGGAAAGCGTTTTCAGGGGCGACCGAAAGCCGGTTTATATCACTGATGACGATCGCCGCCGACATATTTATTTAATAGGTCAAACCGGCACCGGCAAATCAACGCTGCTTGTTAATATGGCGGTTGACGACATTAAAAAAGGAAAGAGCATCGCCGTTATTGACCCTCACGGCGATATGATAGAAACGGTTTTGGGGCTGATGCCAAACGAGCGGATTGATGACGTGATTGTTTTTGACCCGGGCGATTTATGGCGGCCTTTGGGGATGAATATGCTGGAATACGATTTGGACAAGCCGGAACAGAAAACTTTCATCGTCAGCGAGCTGTTTAATATTTTTGACAAACTTTACGACATGAAAATGGCCGGCGGACCGATGTTTGAGCAATATTTCAAAATGGCGACGATGCTTTTGATGGAAGACGCGAGAAACGAGCCGGCAACTCTTTTTGAAGTGCAGAGAGTGTTTACCGACGACGCTTTCAGGGAAAGGAAACTGGCGCGCATCGCGAATCCGGTGGTGGTTGATTTCTGGAGAAAAGAAGCGAGTCAGGCGACAGGCGAGCATTCGTTGGCGAATATGTCCACTTACATTACTTCAAAGATAAACCAGTTCACCGGCAATGATTTTCTCAGACCGATCATCGGCCAGCCGAAATCCGCCTTTAATTTCAGAAAAGCGATGGATGAAGGAAAAATTATTCTGGTCAATCTGTCAAAGGGGCGCATCGGCGACACCAACGCGAATCTTTTGGGCATGGTCATTATCGGAAAAATTTTGATGGCCGCTCTTTCGCGCGTTGATATGCCTATGGAAGAACGCAAGGATTTTAATCTTTTTGTCGATGAATTCCAGAATTTCACAACCGATTCAACGTCCGTTATTTTATCGGAGGCGCGAAAGTATCGCTTAAATCTCACGGTAGCCCATCAATTTATCGCCCAGCTGACGGAAAAAATCCGCGACGCCGTTTTCGGCAATGTCGGCTCTAAAATTGTTTTCAGGATAGGCAGCCAAGACGCGGAATTTTTAGCCAAAGAATTTGAACCTGTTTTCAGCCAGAATGATTTGCTTAACATAGATAATTTCAACGCTTACGCGAAGATTTTAATCGGCGGCCAGACATCAAAACCGTTCAATATCAATATTTTTCCTCCGCTTAAAGGCGACAGCGGACTTATCGGCAAGATCGCTGAAATTTCCAGGCTCAAATACGGCGGCGACAGGCAGGAAATAGAAGAGGAAATACTTAGAAGGCTGAGAGCTTGATTAAGTTCAGCAAGCCTCGTAGGAAATTGCCGAAAAAGCATTCTGCGGGCACAAACCAGGTCATTCATTAAGAATAATGTTTTTAAAAGATTCCAAGATTTCATCTTCTTTGACGGCAAACGCTTTATTTCTTACGGGGCGAGCCGCGCAATAAATTAATTACCTGAAAGTTTCACGGAAATTTCGTATGTTCAATAAAATTCTGAAAGACAAATATCTCCGGGCGGTGTTTGGAATTGTTTTTTTTATTTTTCTTTTGACCGTTATCCTGTGTTTCGTGAAATTTTTGACAAGGACCGAATCAGTGATAGTTCATTTTGACATTTACAAAGGAATTGATGTTGTCGGAAATAAAGCCGAAGTTTTCGGAATTTTAGCCGTGGCTTTGGTTATGCTGGTTATAAATTTGTTTCTGGCGAATTTCACTTATGACCGGGAAAGATTTTTGTCCTACATATTGTCTTTTGGAAGTTTGATTTTAAGCATATTATTTTTAATTGCCGTTGCGGTGATTAGTTCGGTGAATTAGTCAACCAATAACCAATTCATCACGCTTTCGCCGCTACCAGCGCGATTATTTTTCTTGCGCCGCGCGATTTTAAAACTCTTGCCGCTTCACTCATCGTGGCGCCGGAAGTATAAACATCGTCAATTAAAATTATATTTTTATTTTTTATTTCATCGGGGTCAATTATCGTAAAAGCGCCAAAAAGATTTTCTCGCCTTTTTTCGCGGTTTTCCGCCTGCGCCTGAGGCGGAGTGTTCTTAACGCGCATTAAAACATTTTTTAATTCCAGATTAAAATTTTTTGCAACGATTTCCGCCAAAAGTTTTGCCTGGTTAAATCCGCGTTTTCTTTCGCGTGAATGATGGAGAGGAATAAAAACCACAATCGGAGAAAAATTTGAAATGAAAGAATTATGAAGCCTCCATGGGCTTACAGCAGCGGCATCTTTCGTTTCTTCGGCGGAATCCGCCGAAGCATCTTCCTCCATTCTTAGAGCCGTGGAGAATCCGCCTATCGTATTCATCCGCGGGCTTACGCCCGTGGTCTTCTGCGAAGGCGGATAATTTAAAAAATTCAGATAATTTATCATTAATTCTCCCAGAAACGGAGCCAGATTTTCAAAGCTCTTATATTTATAGTAATGGATCAGATTTTGGACAATGGGATTGCCGTAGTCGGTTGCCGGACCCAAAAGAAAGGGAAATTCCTTAAAATCTTCTTTGCTGTGGTTGCATATTTTTTTATTTTCGGGAAGTCTTAATTGGCAGATGGGGCAAAAAAGAGTATTATTAATCTTAATTAAGGACATACAATCTCTGCACAGAAATTCATAGCTTTTGTCTTTGTCGCGCTTGAGGTGTTTTTGACATCCAAGACAAAGAGGCGGGAAAAGAATGTCCAGAGAAATGTTTTTAATTTTTAACAGAAACATAGTATAATTTAATTATACAGCATAATCATTATACGCCCCACGGAATTTTCCTTGTATGTTAAATTTTTTAAAACGCCAATCTTATCTGGGAGTTGATATCGGGACCAGCTCAATCAAAATTGTTGAGATTGCCAAGGGCAAGACCAAGCCGGAACTTAAAAATTACGGAATTTTGGAAAGCTACGGCCATTTAGAAAGAATTAATAACGCCATTCAGACCAGTTCGCTAAAAATGTCGGAAAGGGACACCTCCGAACTTTTAAAAAATCTTTTAACTCATTCAAAATTCAGCACTACGGAAGTCATTGTTTCCATTCCTTCTTTTTCGGCTTTCATCACTTTATTGGAAATGCCTAAAATGTCTGGAGCTGAAATAGCGAAAACAATGCAGTACCAGATAAGCCAGTATATTCCGATGCCGATTTCGGAAGTATCAATTGATTGGCTTAAGGTCGGAGAAAGACAGGACGACCAGGGTTTTGTAAAAGACCAAATTTTGCTGATTTCAGTTCCGAACGAAATTATCAATAAATATAAGAATATTTTCAGAACAGCTGGCCTGAAGCTTAAGGCTTTGGAGGTTGAAGGTTTAAGCTTGACCAGGGCCATAGCAAGCGATGATAAAACTCCGACTTTAGTGATTGATATCGGAGCCCGCTCCACCAATATCATCGTGGTTGACCAGGGAGCCTTGAAATATAATTACCAAGCCGATTTTTCAGGCGCCAACCTTACTCAGGTTTTGGCGAGCGGTTTGGGCATAAATATAAGGCGGGCTGAACAACTAAAGAAAGAAAAGGGGCTTCTGGAAGGAGGCGGTTCGGAAATATCCACATTGATGATTCCTTTGCTTGATGCTATACTTAACGAAGCAAGAAGAGCCAGAAATAAATACGAACAAAGTTTTTCCAATAAAATCGGGAGAATAATTTTAGCGGGAGGCGGAGCTAAATTATTGGGAATTGATAAATATATTGAATCTCAGTTCAACGTTCCCGTTATAATCTGTAATCCGTTTTCAAAAGTCAGCTATCCGCCGTCCATTGAACCGCTAATAAGGGAATTGGGACCGGCTTTTGCCGTGGCAATCGGATTGGGAATAAGAGAGTTCGTATAAAAAATTAAAAAGCAACGACTAAAAAAGTTGTAGATTGCGGGCAATGGGTTATAATTTAATAAAATGCCTTACACTCAATCTATTATAGAAGAGGAAATAAATAAAAAAGAAAAATTGAGGATCGGCTGGCCGTGGAGGCTGATTTTTGTGGCGTTTGTTATTTTTGGAACCACGGCCGTTATTTTTGCGGGAATGAAATTCGGCTATCAGCCCTATCTGGATAAAAAAATAGGCGTCGCCGACAGCGCTCTTAAGCGGTTAGCCAATTCTTTAAGCGAAGAACAGCAGAAAAACATCTTCAATCTTTATTCGCAATTAAACAACATCAGCGATTTGTTGAAATCCCGGCATCGGGCGCTAAGATTTTTTGATTTCCTTGAAAAAAATACTTTAAAGAACGTTTCTTTCAACAGCTTGAATCTGAATTTTAAAGGGAACACTCCGGAGCTGAATATTTTAGGCCAGGCGCTGTCTTTTGAGAATTTAGCCCAGCAGTTGGAAGTGTTTAAGCAATCTCCGGACATAAGCAAGGTCATTCTGGATAATTCCAGAATAACCGAGCAGAGTAAAAACAAAGTTGTAAGTTTTTCAATGCGTTTGGTTTTTAAACAATAGTCAAAATTATTAATTTTATGAAGCACTCGTTAAAAAGATTTTCTGCCATCATAATAGCCCTTGCTTTTATCGTCGGCGCCATAATTATTTATTCAAATTTTATCAAGCCGACCTATGATGGAATAAAAATGAAGCAGGGAGAACTGGCTAAGAAGGAGTCGGTTATAAAAGAACAAAAGGAAATTTTCGGAAAGTTCCAGAAAATTTTTTCCACCTATCAAAATTACGGCGATGTTTCCAAAAATATTTCATTGGCCCTTCCCTTAAACCCCAATGTTTCCGAGGAAGTTTTTCAATTAAGCAGTCTGGCGCTTCTAAATAAGCTGGATTTCCAGTCCATTGACACTAAAGAATTGGCAATCACTCCTTCGGCGTCGCAATTAATCAAAAGCAAAGGGACATTAAGGTCAAACATTAAACTGACTGGCGGGTATGAATCGTTCAAAGCGTATCTTGACAATCTTGAGACCAATATCAGAATTTTAAGCATAAACAGCCTGAGAGTTGAAAAAATGACCAATGTCTCGGATTTGTTTAATTACAATTTAGAGGTCGATGTTTATTATCAAGCGCAATAAAAATTTAATGAGCAACCAAGCAACCGAAAGTGAATAAGAAAGTTTTTTGGTAATTGGTTGCCCGCCAAAGGCGGGTCCGCCTATGGCGGATAAGTCAATAAAATGGCAATAGTTATTGAAGAAGAAAAAAGGAAAATAAATTGGGGGTTTATTTTGGGAGCTTTTATGGTCGTTATTTTAATCGGTCTTGCCGCCATATATTTGTTTTTCGTAAATCCGTCTCAGGTCGAAGTTTTTATTTCTCCTCAACTGGAGTCGCTTACGGAATTTAACAAGATTAATTTCAATCCCGAAGAACTTTTAAATAACCAGGCATTTAGAAGCCTTAAGTCGTTAGTTGAATTTAAGCTTCCTGCTGGCGATATGATTGGGAAATCCAATCCTTTTTCTCTCTAAATAAGCGGGGTGTCAGTATGCTAATAAAGAAATTTTATTTGTATTCATTCGCACAATTTGAATGAGCCGGCATATTGGCATCTTATAAGCGAAGCGTGGAAAATAAAACTTTAATTGACGGATTATCAAAAGAAGGACTTTTAGGCGCCGATATCGGTGAAAAAATCTTACAGGAAGCGGCCTTTAGCCGCAGACCGGTGGAAGAACTGATAAGCGAAAGGCGTTTGGTTGATGAAGATAAATTAGCCGCTTTTAAAAGCCGGCTTCTTAATATTCCCTATAAAAAAATTGACCCGAAGGAAATCGGCGATGAACTGCTGAAAATTTTTCCGGAAGAAACTGTAAGGAATTACAAAAGCATCCCTATAGAAATAAAGGACAATCTTATGGTAGCGGGAATGATTAATCCCGACGATTATCACGCGCAAGAAGCGCTGAAATTTTTCGCCAAACAGCGCCGCCTCAATCTCGGAGTGTTTATTATAACGCCTTCTGTCTGGGAAGAGATATTAAGAAGATATTCCCCATACAGGAGTTTGATTGACGAGGCTGTAAAGTCTTTAAATATCCAGCCGGGTAGCGGAAGTGCTCAAAAAAATGTTCAGTTGGAAGAAAAATCGAAAGGCACCGAAGACGTGCCGGTCATTAAAATTGTTTCTTCAACATTAAAAGAAGCGGTTTGGCAAAAAGCTTCCGATATTCATATTGAGCCGCAAAGAAATCGCAGCAGGATAAGACTTAGGATTGACGGCGAACTTCAGGAAGTCGCGTCTTTGCCCAGCGAGCTTCATTCCCTGATTATTTCCAGAATTAAAATTTTAGCCAGTTTAAAAATTGATGAAACGCGGATTCCTCAGGACGGCAGATTCAGAACCGTTCTTTTCGGCCGTGACATTGATTACCGCGTGGCTACTTTCCCGACGCCAGTTGGGGAAAAAGTGGTTATCCGCGTTCTTGATCCGACTGTCGGTTTGAAAGGGCTTCAAGAATTGGGATTGGTCGGCAGAAATTTGGAAATCATCAAAGAGGGAATAAAAAAGCCGTACGGAATGATTTTGCTTACCGGTCCCACCGGTTCGGGGAAAACCACGACTCTTTACGCGTTAATGCAGTTATTGAACAAGGAGGATGTGAATATTGTCAGCTTGGAAGATCCGGTTGAATATTTTATGGATGGTTTAAATCAGTCCCAAGTGCATCCGGAAATCGGTTATGATTTCGCTTCGGGGCTGAGACAAATTCTTCGTCAGGATCCGGATGTGATTATGGTCGGCGAAATCAGAGACGCAGAGACCGCGGAATTGGCGGTCCATGCGGCGCTCACCGGACATATTGTTCTTTCCACTTTGCATACCAATAATTCCATCGGCGTTATTCCGAGATTAATTGATATGAAAGTCCAGTCATTTTTACTGCCTGCTTCTTTGAATTTAATGGTGGCTCAGCGGCTTTTGCCTCGGCTTTGCGACAATTGCAAGGCGGCAGACAGCGCGCCTTCGGAAATTCAGCAAGTTATCAGGAAGGAATTGGAAAAACTTCCTCAGGAAATTAAATCAAAGATTAATTTTAAAGAGCCGTATAAGATTTTTCATGCGCCGGGCTGCGATGTTTGTAAAAATAAAGGAATAACAGGGAGAATAGCGCTGTTTGAAATTTTAAAAATGACGCCGGAGCTTGAAAAAATAATAAGCGGCGGTCCGTCAGAGAGTAAAATTTTAGAAGAAGCGGGGCGACAAGAAATGATTACATTAAGAGAAGACGGCGTTTTAAAAGCGCTGGAAGGCTTGGTTTCAATTGAAGAGGTGTTAAGGGAAACAACGGAAATGTAAAGGGCTTAACCTAAATTTCCAAGCCGATAGGCGCAGGAAATTTAGGTGTCAAACCTATTACCCGCCCTCTAAACATATTGAATTAGAAAGGATATAGGTTTATAATTTTTTATAAGAATCAATACGGGACTTTTTAAAAATGCGCATAGAGGGCGGGGTGCTCATAATTTTAAATAACCCAGCCGTCTAAGCGAATAGAAACAAAAATAACTTTGTCATTAAAGCATGGACGGCTGGGTTATAAAATTATGGCAGACCATAAACAACAACTTAATGATTTATTGCTGACAGCGGCGCGCCAGAGCGCTTCTGATCTTCATCTTGCGGTAGGCAGATATCCAACGCTCCGCATTGACGGAATTTTAATTCCACTTCAAAAAGAATCTATTTTAACTCCTCAGGCGATTGAGGGATTGGTTTTATCGCTTCTTTCACCGGAGCAGAAGGAGATTTTTTTAAAGGAAAAGGAAATTGATTTTTCTTATACCTTTGAAGACAAAGCCCGGTTTCGCGTCAATGTTTTTTATCAGAAGGGTTATATGGCTGCGGCGTTGCGTCTGATTCCGGCTCAGGTCAAAACCATTGAGGAACTGAATTTGCCGCCTATTCTCCATGATTTTACTAAACTTTCCCAGGGTTTTATTTTGGCGGTAGGTCCGGCGGGACACGGCAAGTCTTCAACGCTCGCCGCTTTAATTGACGAAATTAACCACGCAAGGACAGATCACGTCATCACTATTGAAGATCCGATTGAATATGTTTTTACTCAGGACAAATCAATTATTTCCCAGAGAGAAGTAAAAATTGATTCATTGGATTTCCACTCGGCTTTAAAATCTTTATTAAGGCAGGACCCCGATGTGATTATGATAGGTGAAATGAGGGATCAAGAATCTATTTCCACCGCGATGACAGCCGCAGAAACCGGACATTTGGTTTTTTCCACCTTGCATACGAATTCCGCATCTCAAACCATAGACAGAATTATTGACAGTTTTCCGCCTCAGCAGCAAAGTCAGATTGCTTCTCAGCTTGCGGCAACACTTGTGGGAATAATTTCCGAACGTCTGATACCGCGGGTTGAGGGAGGAAGAATTCCGGCATGCGAAATAATGATTACCAATCCCGCGATTCGCAATCTCATTCGGGAGAGAAAAACTTATCAAATTGATCTGGTTATTGAAACTTCCATGCAGGAAGGAATGATAAATTTGAATCACTCGTTGGTAACTCTGGTGAAAACCAAAGAAATTTCTTTAGAAAAAGCGGAGCTTTATTCATTAAATCCGAGCGAATTGAGGATTTTATTGGAAAGAAGTTAAAGAGCAATCGCGAATACTTTATGAAGTTTAAATATCAAGCAAGAACCAAAGACGGGGAACTGCAAGTTGGTTTCATCACCGCCGCTTCAAAAGAAGGCGCGGTTAATATTTTAACTTCTCATAATTTATTCATTTTAAGCTTGGAAAGCGCCGAAGTTGTCCATTGGTACGGGAATATTTTGAATATTTTTAAAAAAGTGAACTTGACGGATCTGATGATTTTTACGCGTCAATTTGCCACGCTTCTTGAATCAAAAGTCCCCCTGAACGATTCCTTAAAAAATCTTCACAAGCAGACTAAAAACAAAATTTTACAGGAAGTTATTTTTGAAATAGCTTCTGATATTGACAGCGGGCTGTCGCTGTCAAAAGCGCTGGAACGCCAGAATAAAGTGTTTTCTGAATTTTACATAAGCATGATCAGGTCAGCCGAAATTACCGGACGATTGGAAGAAGCGGTGAATTATCTGGCCGACTATTTGGAAAAACAAAGAATGTGGCGTTCAAAAACAATCAATGCTTTAATTTACCCGGCTTTTTTGATTCTTGGTTTTGTGGCAGTCGTGATTCTTTTGGTGACAATTGTTTTGCCGAACATCAAGCCTGTTTTTGAAGAATCAAATGTTTATTTGCCGTGGTATACAAGAACGATTTTTGGCGTCGGAACTTTTTTTGTCAATTGGTGGTGGGCAATTATTTTGATAATCATCCCGGCTATTTTCTTAATCATAGATTATTTTAAAACCGATGAGGGCAAAATTGTTTTAGATGAAATTTTATTCAGGGTTCCTATTTTAGGAGGAATGTTTAAAAGAATGTATGTCGCCAGATTTGCCGATTCCTTAAGTGTTTTAATAAAAGGCGGAATTCCCATAGCTCAAGCGATAGAAATAACAGCCCATTCAATAGGAAGCTACATATACAGGGATATTCTTCATAACGTAAGCGAGAGCGTCAGAGGAGGGGAATTGCTTTCCAGCGCTTTAAATAAAAGTTCCGATTACTTTCCGTCTCTTGTCGGCCAGATGGTTGCTATTGGAGAAGCAACCGGAAGATTAGAAGAGCTTTTATTTAAAGTTTCAAGTTTTTACACCAGAGAAGTTGAGGATTTAATGAATCGTTTGGGTGAATTAATCCAGCCGATTGTAATTGCTTTTATCGGCATTTTCATCGGTTTGCTGTTTGCTTCAATATTGATACCGATATATAATTTAATTCAGGGATTTAAGGTTTAATTGATATCACAATTTAAAAACAGAATTTATAACCGCTTCATTTTAGGGAGCGTAAACGGTCGAAAATAATACAAATTTATTATGTATGAGAAATAGAGGTTTTGCCCCGTTAGAAATCTTATATAACGGCGTAAAACCAAAAACAAAATTCTCACCGATATTATGAAAAAAACAGACATTAAATTTAAAAAGATTTCTAAACGGGGTTTTACTTTAATTGAAATGTTGATTGTTATCGCCATTATCGCGATTTTGTCTTCGGTATTTTTGGTCGGCTTAAGAGGATTCAGGGCGGGCGCTTATGATTCAAGAAGGATTTCGGATTTGCAGAAAGTCCAAAGTTATTTGGAAATTCTTTATAATGCCAATAATAGAGCCTATCCTGACGCCGGCAGCAATTGGAACAGTCTGAAGACTGCTTTGGAAAGTTCTAATTTAGGGATCAGCAATGTGCCAAGTGATCCAGTATCAGGTCAGGAATATATCTATTGCGCTGCCAGCGACAAGCAAAGTTATATTCTGGCGGCAAAACTTTCCACTGCGGGACATTCCGCGTTGAACGAGTCCTATCACGGCGACCATCAGGATTATAGCTGTACCAATCCTCAGCTTGATTGCAGTAAAGGAACCCAATATCTTTGCGTGAAATTCTGAAGAGAATTCGCTAAAACACTAATGGCCGCTAATACGCGAATAACTTGCGAATGCAATAAGGTTTTTAGAATAAACGAATACGTTTAATTTGGTGTCTTAGCGGATTCTATATGAATTATTTTAATTTTTTCGTTCTTTTTCTCTTCGGGCTGGGAATCGGCAGTTTTTTAAATGTTATCTCTTTGCGTTATCAGCCAAACAACGGGTTTTTTAATTTAAAAACAATAAACGGCCGTTCCAAATGTCCCGATTGCCACAGACAATTGGCGTGGTATGAGTTGGTTCCTATTTTGAGTTTTTTGATTCAAAAAGGCAGATGCCTCCATTGTAAACGCCGTTTGTCTTTGCAATATCCTTTGATTGAAATTTTAACCGGATTGATTTTTGTTTTTGTCCCCCTTTCTTTGACTTACTTGCTTCGCCAAGGCTTCAGCGAGGCGAGCAACTTACGACTTACAACTTACGGCTTTAATTATTTGCAGTTGTTGGTTGTTGGTTGTTGGTTGTTGGTCTTTTTATTGCTTATATTGCTGTCTATTATTGATTTCCGCAATTATATCATTCCCGACGCGATAAATATTTTATTGGCGATTTGCGGGATTATTCTAATCACACTTACGACACGCAACTCGCAACTCGCAACTTCCTTCATTGGCCATTATTATCTTCTTTTCGGATATTTCAGCAATGTATGGCTGAACCATATTTTCGCCGCGGCGTTTGGAATGATTTTTTTCGGATTAATCATAATTTTAAGCCGCGGAAAGGCAATGGGATGGGGCGATTTTAAATTAGCGGGAGCTTTGGGTTTAGTTTTCGGCTGGCCCGATTTTTTGATGATTTTATTTCTGTCTTTTATAACAGGCGCCGTCAGTTCGTTGTTTTTATTGGCTAAAAAAGAAAAAACAATGAAAGACGTGGTTCCTTTCGGGCCGTTTCTGGCAATCGGCGCGGCATTGACTTTTTTCTTCGGATTCCAAATTATTGATTTTTATTTCAAATTTTTCGGAATTTTATATTAAGTTATGAACTATAAATTGCGAAATAAAAGTTGCGGCAATCACACTCAGCGTGATTATAGCCACGCTGAGCGCGGCAATAAAGGGTTCACGCTGTTGGAGTTATTGGTGGTTTTCGGAATAACTCTTTTGCTTACTGCGGGGCTGGTTTTTTATAGCCGCACATCGGAAAATCAACTGCTTTTGTTCAGGGACCAGCAAAAAATTATAAGCGCGCTTCAGCGCGCCAAATCTTTTGGTCTGGAGGCTTTCAGCCAGTCCGAAGCGCCCTGCGGATATGGCGTTAATTTCTCTTTGCCCAATATCATCGTTATCTTTAAAGATTTATCTCCGAGTTCTGACCCGCAATGTTCTGATATTGATTTTATTTACAGCGGAGATTCCAAAGGAGATTGCCATAATTACGCGGAATGCGTTGAAAAGATTTATCTGGATAAAAATGTAAAGTTTAGCGAATTGGGTTTAAATAACATTGTTTTTATTCCGCCAAATCCCAATATAGTTATTGACAATAATCCGAATAAGGCAGAGGCGCTGGTAAAGATAAAATCTTCCACGGGCCAGACTGAAAAAATAATCAAAGTCAATAATCGCGGTCAGATAACCGTTCAATAATTACAGAAAAAATTCTTATTTAATAAAATTACGCCATAAAACAAAATGAAATCTCTTAATTTTTTAATTTTTAAATCTGATAACAATAAAGACGGCTATTTGCTGGTTGAACTTATAGTCGCAATCAGCTTATTGACTGTCGGATTTTTGGGATTTTTAGGATTAATTTCCCGTTCAATCAGTTTAAACAGCGTGATAAGCGACCAGTTCGTCGCCAATTATCTGGCTTCAGAAGGCATTGAAGTCGTAAAAAATCTCATAGACGCGAATGTAATTCAAAAACGGCCCTGGAATGACGGATTCGGCAATGAAAAATGCTATGAAGTGGATTATAAAACAATGAATATTTCCGAGGCAACAGAAACAAACTGTCCGAGCAACAGCGTTAATTCAATCAGATTTGATTCTTCAACAGGCGTTTATAGTTATGCGGTTGGCAATCCCGTGAAGTTTTATAGAACAGTCCATATTACGCCTGTAAGCAATGACGAAATAAAAGTTAATTCAGTTGTCAAATGGGTTGGCAGAGGAAGCATTAAAAACGAAATCAATCTGGAGGATCATTTTTTCAATTGGAGACTTTAAGGCAAGTGCGGCTGTTTGATTTTTGACAGGAAGTAAAAAAGCCTGTCTGGGAATAAATTCTCCGGATAGGCTTTTTAATTTTTAAAATTTAAAATATAATAAAATTATTATGTTTGACGATTTAAAAAGCTTTATTCCCAAGGAAATTGAGGAAAAAGTCCTTAAATTCTGGCAGGAGAAAAAAATTTTTGAAAAATCGGTAAATAAGAAAGCTCCGAAAGGGGACTATGTTTTTTATGACGGGCCTCCTTTTGCCACTGGTCTTCCGCATTATGGCCATATTTTGGCTAATATCATAAAAGACGCAATTCCCAGATACCAGATAATGAAAGGAAAGAAAGTTGAAAGAGTTTGGGGTTGGGACTGCCACGGTCTTCCGATAGAAAACATAATTGAAGAAGAGCTTGGGCTTAAAACCAAAAAAGACATTTTTAAAATAGGAGTGGCTAAATTCAATAAAGCGGCGCGCGACCGCGTGCTTTCTTTTGCCGGGGACTGGAAAAAGATAATTCCCCGTATCGGGCGTTGGGTTGATATGGAAAATGATTATAAGACCATGGACGCGGATTATACCGAATCCGTTCTCTGGGTTTTTAAAAAACTTTTTGACAAAGGATTGATTTACGAGGGTTATAAATCAATGCATATTTGCCCGCGCTGCGAAACGACCTTATCAAACTTTGAGGTCACGCAAAATTATAAAGAAATTGACGATATTTCGGTTTATGTGAAAGCGGAATTAATAGAACCAACGACCAACGACAAACAATCAACGACATATTTATTGGCTTGGACTACGACTCCGTGGACTTTGCCGGGCAATGTGGCATTGGCGGTAAATCCGGATATTGAAAATGCGGTTGTAAAGTTTAAAAATCTTCAGCAACAGGGAGAAGGAAGGTTTATCTTGGCAAAAAACAGGCTTGAGATGTTGGATAAAGAATATGAAATTATTAAAACCATAAGCGCTAAAGAAATCATTGGAAAACAATATAGACCGATATTTGATTACTATTTCAAAGACGAGGGCTTAAAAAATAGAGAGAATGGATGGAAAATTTATCCGGCAGGTTTTGTGAATAGGGAAGAAGGAACTGGAATAGTTCACATTGCTCCGGCGTTCGGAGAAGACGATATGCAACTGGGTAATAAGTATAAATTGCCGTTTATTCAGCACGTTGCAATGGATGGCAGTATTAAAAAAGAAGCGTCGGATTTCGCCGGTCTTCAGGCAAAGCCTAAGGATAACCCGGCAGCAACTGATATTGGAATAATAAAATGGTTGGCTCATAACAATAAGCTTTTCAAAAAAGAGAAAATGAACCATTCATATCCGCATTGCTGGCGCTGCGACACCCCGCTTTTGAATTACGCGACCTCTTCGTGGTTTGTGAAAGTCACTGAAATTAAAAACGGCAAAGGCGGATTGATAGAAAATAATAAAAGGGTCAATTGGATACCGCCGCATCTTCAAAAAGGCAGATTTGGCAATTGGATAAAAGACGCGCGCGATTGGTCAATTTCAAGAAGCCGTTTTTGGGGCGCGCCGATTCCAGTTTGGAAATGCGACCAGTGTCATAAATTGAAAGTTATCGGTTCCATAGCAGACATAAAAAACAGCACGGAAAAATCCGTCAATAGATATTTTGTAATGCGCCACGGTTGGGCAAAAAGCAACGGCGACAATTGGGTAAGTTCTAAAATCGAAACCAGCGATAAATATCCTTTAACAGACAAAGGCAGAAAAGAGATAATATTAACGGCGCAAAAATTAAAAGATAGAAATATAGATTTTATATTTTATTCCGAGTTTGAGAGAACGAAACAAACGGCTTTTTTAGTGGCTGAAAAAATCGGATTAAGCAGGGAAAAAGTTATTCCAGACCGCAGATTAATGGAAGTTAACGTGGGAATTTTTGAAGGAAAACGGACCGGAGATTATCATAAGTACTTTAATTCTATTGAGGAAAAATTTTATAAAACTCCGCCCGGGGGCGAGAATTTGACCGAACTTAAAAAGAGAGTCGGCGATTTTTTGTACGACACAGACAGAAATTATTCCGGCAAAAATATTTTAATAGTAAGCCATGAATATCCGATATGGAATTTATTCGCCGCGGCAGAAGGCGCGAATCCAAAAAAAGCGGTTGAATTAAAAGGAAAGAAAAACGATTTTATCAAAACCGGCGAAGTCAGAAAACTTGATTTTACCCCGGTTCCGCATGACGATAATTACGAGCTTGATTTGCACAGGCCGTTTATAGACGAGGTTGAATTTAAATGCGTTTGCGGAGGAGAAATGCGCAGAGTGCCGGATGTTTTTGACTGCTGGTTTGAATCAGGCTCAATGCCCTATGGTCAGTCTCACTATCCTTTTGAAAATAAAAAGAAATTCGAAAAAAATTTTCCGGCGGAATTTATCGCAGAAGGAGTTGATCAGACAAGGGGGTGGTTTTATACGCTTTTAGTGCTGTCTTCTGCGCTATTCGGAAAGCCGGCTTATAAAAACGTGATTGCCAATGGAATTATTTTGGCTGAAGACGGGCAAAAAATGAGCAAGCGCCTCAAAAATTATCCCGACCCTATGGAATTAGTAAACAGGTATGGAGCGGACGCTTTGCGGCTTTATCTTTTATCATCGCCGGCAGTGCGCGCTGAAAGTTTGAATTTTTTGGAAAAAGGCGTGGACGATGTTTATAAAAAGACGATTTTGCGCCTTTGGAATTCTTATAGTTTTTATAGACTATACACAGACAAGAAAGCTAACGGCAAAAGGCAAATAGCAAATAGTAAAAATGTGTTGGATAAATGGATTTTGACGCGGTTGCAGGAAACAATCAATCAGATTAGCGGGGCAATTAATGAATATGAATTGGACAAAACCAGCCAGCCGATAGGAGATTTTGTGGAGGATTTGTCCATATGGTATATCAGGCGTTCGCGAGAACGATTTAAAAATAGCGGTACGGACCAAAAATCAGCGATTGCGACCACCCACTTTGTTTTAAGCGAATTTTCCAAGGCCATAGCGCCGATTACGCCTTTTATTTCCGAAGCCTTGTTTAAGTTGTTGCAGAGCAAGAAAGAAAGCGTTCATTTGGAAGATTATCCTCTGATAAAGAAATTAGCCGCAAAAGAAAAACTTTTAATAGAAGAAATGAAAAAAGCGAGAAAATTCGCAGAATTAGCTTTGGCAAAACGGCAGGAAGCGGGAATAAAAGTGAGACAACCATTATTTGAATTAAGAATTAAGAATTATGAATTAAGAAATAAAAATGAATTATTGAATTTAGTTAAAGACGAAGTGAATGTGAAAGAAATTGTTTTTGATAAAAATATTGCAACCGATGTTGAATTAGACATCGTAATCACTCAAGAATTAAAAGATGAAGGCCAAATCAGAGAATTAACCAGGATGATTCAGGATTTGCGAAAGCAAGCCGGATACCAGCCGAAAGACACCATCGTTTTATATGTGGAAGCGGAAAGTGGAATGCGAGATTTAATAGATAAATATACTTCTGGAATTAAAAAAAGCGTGGGAGCAAAATCCATTGAATTCAAAAGAACGGATAAATTCGGCGCAGAAACAGAAACTAAAATTGATAACATTTCAATCTGGCTCGGCGTTAAGAAAAATTAAAAACAACACGCAATTCTGAGTTTATCAAATAATAAATAACTAAAATGGGAATTTTTATTTCATTACCGATATTTTTTATAGTGTTTGGCGGGTGGCTGTTAAGAAAGAAGGGAATAATCAATGACAACGATATCCGAAGCCTGAATAGTTTCGCGTATTATGTTTCGTTGCCGGCCTTGATTGCGGTGAGTTTGTGGAATATTGATTTTTTAAACGGAGAAAACTGGCGTATCATCAAATTCAGCTTTTTCACTATTGCGTCATTCTCTTTGATTTTATTGCTTTTACTTTCCGTCATAAAAATAAACAAAGATTTAAAGGCGGCGATTTTTTTGACTGCGGTAACAGGCAATACCATTTATATGGGTTTTCCATTGATTGAACTTAGTTTTGGAAAAGGATATTTGCCGGCAGGGACGTTGATAGGAACGATTTATTTAATTATTCCTCTTTTAATTTCCATATTCGTTATCCGCTACTGGCATAACAGGGAGCATAAATTGTCAAAAGAATTGGCTGAATTCGTTAAAAACCCCCTGATAATTTCAACAGTCGCGGGAATCGCGCTTAGTTTTCTGAAAATCGATTTTCCCGCAATTGACGGGTTTAAAAAGTCCCTTTTAATGCTGGGCGCCACCGCTTCTCCAGTCGCCTTATTCGTGCTCGGCGGATTTCTTTACGGGAAATTTTTTAAAAAAGATTTGGGGTTGGTGGCGTGTTCTTCAATTTTAAAACTCGCTGCGTTTCCCGTTTTTATCGCCGCTGTTTATTTTTATTTATTTAAAGTTTCCAATTTTCAGGTAGCGGCGTTGCTTGCGTCAATGCCAACGGCGGTGACCACATTTGTGATTTCTGAAAAATTCAAATTAAACAGCGCTTTGGTCGGAAACGTCATTTTGGCATCCACAATTCTTTCATTTATAGTGGTGCCTCTTATTGTTTATTTGTTTTAAAATGACAGAAAATAAATTTGAATTTCCAAAAGGACCTGCCCCGTTGGTCCCGCCAAGGCGGGATCCTTCGGGGTTCTATTGGGGAGCGGCCCGCCCATCAAAAACGGGCGAGGCTCGCCCCGAAAAATTCTTTTTCGGGGCGGCAACTTCATCTCATCAAGTTGAGGGAAACAACTATAATGATTGGAGTGAGTGGGAGCATAAAACGGCAAATAGCAAATCGCAAATGGCAAATCGTAAGAACTGGCCGGATTATATTTTGAATCCGCAAGCTGGCGGACCAAATCCGCTTCAAAAAGAAAATTACATTTCCGGCCGGGCATGCGACCATTACAATCGTTATGAAGAAGATTTTGATATTGCCAAATCATTGGGTCACAACGCTCATCGTTTTTCCATTGAATGGTCGCGCATAGAGCCGGAACAAGGAAAATTTAATGAAAAAGAAATTGAACATTATTGGCAGGTTATAAAAGCGTTGCGTAAACGCGGCATTGAGCCGTTTGTGACGCTTTGGCATTGGACTAACCCTTTATGGATACGGGATATCGGCGGCTGGGAAAATAAAAAAACAGTTGAATATTTTTTGCGATATGCGGGGAAAATAATACAAACACTCGGCCAAGAAGTTAAATTTTGGATACCCATTAATGAACCGACAATTTACACAGGACTTGCTTACGTTATGGGTCAATTTCCTCCAGAAAAGAAAAATTTGTTTAAAGCTGATAAAGTTCTTAAAAATTTTATTACTGCTTATAAAAAAACCTATCTTCTTCTCCATAAAAAATTGCCTGGAGTTATGGTTGGAAACGCAAACAATATTCATTATCATTTACCTTTTAATAAAAAATCACTCTTGGATAAAGTGGCTGTTAAACTTCTGCAATATTTTAGAGACTGGCGAAATTTAAAATGGACCGATGGCTTTGAGGATTTTATCGGCCTAAATTATTATTTTTTAGATACAATAAAGGTGGTCCCTTTTAATGGCCGTTTTATACTTTTTGACGTACGCAATCCAAATAAATGGATTTCGGATATGGGCTGGGAGATTTATCCGGAAGGAATTTATCATAATTTAAAAAAATTGAAGGAAAAAAACTTGCCAATTTATATAACTGAAAATGGTTTAGCTGATGCAAAAGATGAAAAACGAGCGAAGTTTATAAAAAATCACTTGAAGTGGGTGCATAAGGCGATTAGTGAGGGCGTAGATGTGCGAGGATATTTTTACTGGTCTTTGCTGGATAATTTTGAATGGGATAAAGGTTTTTGGCCTAGATTCGGGCTGGTGGAAGTGAATTATAAAACAATGGAGCGAAAAATCCGGCCAAGCGCTTTGGAATACAAAAAAATAATTGAAGCCAACGCCATAACGGAGTAAATCCCGTTAGAAGCCGGAATTCGTTTAATCTGGATTCCGGTAATTATCTTTGATAATCTGCTTCTAACAGGATAAAATATTAGCAATGAACTGGCTTTTTATAGCCGTATTAGCCCAAATAATTTTAGGCACTTCCGCGGTTTTTGACAAAGCGTTGCTGAAGCGTAAATTTTTTGACCCTTTCACGTACACATTTTGGATAGGGGTTTTAGGATTATTTGCCGTAGTTTTTTTACCCTTCGGTTTTCAATTAACAGCTTTAAATACCATCCTTATAGCCCTTGCGGCGGGAGCTATTTTTATTCTGGCAATGGTGTTTATGATTTACGCGCTTTATTTAAGCGAGGCTTCTCAGACATTGCCGATAATCGGCGGAATTTCACCGATATTTACGCTGGTTTTTGGTTTCATTTTTTTGAGTTCATGGCTGGGGTCGGGTGATTACATCGCTTTCACGCTTTTGATTCTTGGATCGTTGGTTTTGTTTGCAATTGAAAAAAAAGAAGTCCGTAAAATATCAATTATTTTAATTTTAGCCAGCTCGTTTTTGTTCGGCCTTTCAAATGTCTTAAGTAAAGTAGTTTTTGAAACAACGAATTTTGTTACGGGATTTTTCTGGATAAAGGTTGGGGGCGCCATACTTGCCTTAGCGTTCTTATTTTCCGGAAATATAAGGCAAAGAATATTTCATCATACTGACGTCCCAAAGATAAAGCATTATTTTCTTTATTTTTCCAACAGACTTTACGCCGGAATCGGGTCTTTACTTGTCAGTTTTGCGATAAAAATTTCTCAAAATCCGGCGTTAGTTGACGCGCTTCAGAGCATAAAATACATAGTCATTTTTATTTTTGCCTGGATTTTATTGAAAGAAAAATTTAGCGGGAGGATATTGGCAGGAAAAATATTCGCGGCATTGTTGATTTTTTCCGGAATTTTTCTTTTGGGGCTGATTGATTATGCGCGAAGCCTGCCAATTGACTTAAACAGAAATATAACATGGGGGATTACTTATTCGGCGAAATTCAGCAGGCAGTTAGGGATTGATTGGCAAAAAACTTATGAGGAAATAATGTTCGGTTTTCATCCTAAAAAAGTAAGGTTAGTCGCTTATTGGGAAGATATTGAAAAAGAAAAAGGCAAATTTGATTTTTCCGAAACAGACTGGCTTCTTCAGAAAACAAAAGAAAACAACGCCATGGCGATTTTGGTTGTCGGACTGAAAACTCCAAGGTGGCCAGAGTGCCATATTCCTGATTGGGCTCAAAATCTTCCCGGAGACGAGAAAGAAAATCAGCTTAAGGCTTATTTAAAAGAATTAGTGGCGCATTACAAAAACAATACGGCAATCTCCGTCTGGCAGATTGAAAACGAGCCGTTTCTTATTTTCGGAAATTGCCCGACAAGAAGCGTTGATTCCGTGAAGAAAGAAATAGCTCTGGTGAGATCTCTCGATAACAGACCGATACTTTTGACTGACGGCGGAGAATTCGGCCTGTGGTATAGGGCGGCTGAATACGGGGATATGTTCGGCACAACAATGTACAGGAAAACTTATCCGCCTTCTGTCGGCTGGCTGGTCGGGAATATTGAATATCCAATCGGCCCGTCGTACTTTAAACTCAAAGAGAAAATAACGCGTTTTTTGATTAACGACCAAAAAAAGCCGTTTATCGTAAGCGAACTTCAGGCAGAGCCGTGGGATAAATTAGACATACCCAAACTTTCTTACGAGCGGCAGGTTCAACTCTTTAGCCCTGAATATTTTATTGATACAATAAAATATGCGAAAGAAACCGGTTTTTCCGAATATTATTTATGGGGAAGCGAATGGTGGTATTATATGAAGGAAAAATACAACGATTCAAGATACTGGGATATTGTCAAAAAAGTTTTACATTCGCAATAAAAATAAAATGAAAACAAAAAAAAATTATCTTGGCATAGATATCGGAGGCACCAAAATCAGAGGAGTTATTGTTGACGACATAAAATTCCCGCCGCTTCATAAATTTTTAATTAAAACACCCAATAATAAACGCGATTTTTTAAAAGCGCTTGAACGAGAAATTAAAAAATTTGAAGATAAAAAATCATTTAATGGCATTGGAGTCGGCTTACCCGGCGCGATTGATTTTAAAAGGGGCATTTTTATTAAAGCTCCCAATATCCATTATTTAAAAAATTGGCCCGCTAAGAAATTTTTCTTGGAATTTTCCAAAAAAGTGTTGCTGGATAACGATAGTAGGTGTTTTTTGCGCGCCGAAAAAATTTTAGGCGCGGCAAAAAATTTTAAAAATATCGCGGCTTTAACCATCGGTACTGGTATAGGCGGAGGATTGATAATAAACGGAAAAATTTATAAAGGTAAAAACGGCACTGCCGGCGAATTCGGCTATATGATAACAGATAATTATAAAACATTAGAGCAACTCGGCGCCAAAAAAGCCTATTTGAAATCCGGCGACCGCAGTAAAATTATCGGCATTGGGGTTGCCAACGTTATTAATGCCTTTGACCCGGATGCGGTTGTTTTGGGCGGCGGTGGAGTTGTCAATAATAAAGTTAAGCTTTCGGTCGTTAAAAAAATAGCCAGAAAATTTATTATGTCGCCGTTGAGCAAAAAGACGCCGATTATTAAAAGCAAAATCGGCGAATTTTCTTCAGCTATCGGCGCGGCGCTGTTATTTGAAAAATAAAATAATGATTATCACTAATTTTAAAAATTTGGCCAAAACTCCGCTTCGAAAAAAAGCCCTTTTAATCGCTGAAGCCGGATATGAAGCGATAAATATCAAAAAAACTGTTGAAAGCCGCGTTAAAATTAAAAACGATATTTTGAAAATCAACATTCATCGCGAATCAAGCTCTTTAACGCTGAATTTAGATGATTTTAAAAGGGTATTTATTGTTGGCGTTGGAAAAGGGTCGGCTTTGGCTTCAATGGAATTAGCCAAAATTTTAGGCAAGCGATTATTCGGCGGAATTGCTTTAGACGTTAAGATTCCCGACAAACGACGGACAATCAACAACTTTCAGATTTTAAAGGGCACTCATCCTTTGCCATCCAAGCAAAACATAAAAGCTACCCAAAAAATCATGAAATTAGCAGAAGGTTTGAAAAAAAATGATTTGCTGATTGTTTTTATTTGCGGCGGCGGGTCAGCTTTGCTGTGCGGGTCAAAACATGAACTTCGGTATGAATTAGAAGTTTTCAATAATTTAACCAAGGCCGGCGCCGATATTTCGGAATTAAATATCGTAAGGAAGCATCTATCAAAGATAAAAGGCGGGGGATTAACAAAGCTGGCTTATCCGGCAAACCTTGTTTCCTTGATTGTTTCTGATGTGTACGGAAATGATTTTTCCACAATCGCTTCCGGTCCCACGGTTTATGACAAAACCGTAAAAAAAGACGCGGAAAGAGTACTTAAAAAATATCTGAGTAAATCCGCGCATAGTTCCGCGTTAATCCGCGATTTGATGGAAACGCCAAAGAATAAAAAATATTTCAAAAAGGCGCGAAACATTCTTTTTGCCTGCAATCAAGATGCTATTTTGGGAATGGTGGCAAAAGCGAGAAAATTAGGGCTTAAGCCAAAAATATATTCATTGATGTTGCGGGGTGAGGCGAGAAATGCCATGGACTTGTTAGTGAAAGCGGCAAAAAGCGGCGAAATAATTTTGGCAGGAGGGGAAACGACGGTGAATTTTAAGAAATTAGATATGAGAAATGAGAAATTAGGAAAAGGAGGGCGTAATATGGAAGCCGTATTGGGCGCGTTAATTCATTCCCTAAATTCTAAATCCTATATTCTAAATTCTAAATTAGCGATAATGTCTTTCGCTTCTGACGGCCATGACAATACCGAAGCGGCCGGAGCTATAGGAGATATTTTGACAATTCAAAAATCCAGAAAACTAAAGTTAAATCCCGGAGAATTTTTAGAAACCCATAACTCATTTAATTTTTTCAAAAAAACCGGAGACTTGATTTTTGCCAAAAAAGACAGCTTCAATGTCGCGGATTTGATGGTTGTCCTTCGGCAGGCTCAGGATAAATAAGAGTAATCGCGAATAACGCTAATTTATTTTAATAACGCGAATAAAATAGCCAATTACGAGGCCACCAAATAAGCAATAATTTTTTTGACTTTTGACTTTTTCAGGTTTATAATTATAACGATCGATATTTATAAACAATAACAAATGTTCCTGACTAACCGCGAATATACAAATTTTAAAATAATATACGAATAAAATATTCGGATATTTGCGTTTAATGACCCTAACGGGGAGTTGATTACAACAACGTATATTAGCGAATACTCTATGATGAAGTTAGCGAACAATTCAATTCATGTTTCAAAATCCAATTTTTTTGGCGTTCTTATTGCTCATCGGAGCAGCTTTAGGCTATGCCCTTAGACAATTTCTCGGCCTTCGCGCAAAAGATAGCGTTGAGCAAAAAATAAAAGAGAAACTTGAGGAGGCCAAATTAAAGGCCAACGAAATCGTTTTAGAAGCCCAAAAGAAATCCGCAGGGCTGATTGAGGAATCAAAAAAAGAAGAAAGAGAAAGAAAATCGCAGATAGACCGATTGGAAGAAAGATTGATTAATAAAGAAGAGGCGATTGAAAAAGAAGTCCTTAATCTTAAAACAAAAGAGTCCCGCCTTAGCGAGGAATTTAATAATTTAAAAATCAAAGAAGGCGAAGTTGACGAGCTTAAAAATAAAGCAATCGGGGAAATTCAGAAAGTCGCCCAATTAACTCCTGAAGAGGCGAAAGATTTGATTTTTAAGAAAGTCTATGATGATCATCAAAAAGATCTGGCTTTGATGATTCAAAAATTAGAAAAAGAAAGAAGGGAAGAGTTAGAAAAGAAAAGTTTGGATATTTTAACAACCGCTATCCAGCGATACAGCAGATCCCATGTTTCCGAGATTACAACAACGATTTTTAATCTTGAAAACGAAGACCTAAAAGGAAAAATCATCGGCCGCGAAGGAAGAAATATTAAAGCGCTTGAAAGATCTACCGGAGTTGAATTTATTATTGACGAAGCCCCTGATTACATTGTAATTTCTTCTTTCGATCCGTTAAGAAGAGAAATTGCCAGGCTTGCTTTGGAAAAGTTAATTAAAGACGGGAGAATTCAGCCGGCGAGAGTTGAGGAGAAAGTTGAAGAAGCGCGCCAGGAAATCAATAAAAGAATCTCGGAACTCGGAGAAGAAGCGGTTTATGAAGTCGGGGTTTACGATTTGCCAAAGGAAATTATCCAGCTTTTAGGACGGCTCCATTTCAGGACAAGTTATGGCCAGAATGTTCTGATCCATTCCATAGAAGCCGCGCATCTTGCTTCTATGCTGGCTTCTGAACTCGGTCTTAATACAGAAGTTGCCAAAAAAGCGGCGCTTTTGCACGATATCGGCAAAGCCATAGACCATGAAGTTGCCGGCAACCACGTTGAGTTGGGCCAGAAGATTTTAAGGAAATACGGGGTAAGCGAGGAGGTAATTAAGGCGATGGAATCCCATCATGAGGACTATCCGTTTTCAACGCCGGAATCTTACATAGTGGCGGCTGTTGACGCTTTGTCAGCCGCAAGGCCTGGAGCCAGAAGGGAAAATCTGGAAAATTATCTGAAGCGGCTTGAGGAACTGGAAAAAATCGCAACCGGATTTCAGGGAGTAAAAACAGCTTACGCGATTTCTGCCGGCAGAGAATTGAGAATTTTCGTGATTCCGGAAAAAATTGACGACTTCGGAGCTTTTCAGCTGGCCAGAGATATTGCCGCTAAAATAGAATCAGAGTTAAAATATCCCGGAGAGATTAAAGTTAATGTCATAAGGGAGGTAAAAGCGGTGGAATATGCCAAGTGATAAAGCCTTGTTTTTACTGGATAATTTCCATACAATAGTCTATAATGTAAATTAACTTATAAAGGTCGGGAAAGTCATAAAATATAAAGTATAAAACATAAAACTTGGAACTTTCTGAATAATTAACTTGTGTTTTAAGTTTCATGTTGAATGAACATATGAAAAAACCTGATTTAGTTGAGGCAGTAATGAAAGAAGCCGGTATTGAAGTTAAAAAACAAGGGGTCCAGATAGTGGACGCAATTTTTGATACAATTACTAAATCTTTAAGCAGAGGAGAAGAAGTGGCGATTAGCGGATTTGGAGTTTTTAAAATCGCCAAAAGGGCTGCTCGCGAAGGCGTTAATCCTAAGACTGGAGAAAAGATTCAAATTGCCGCTTCAATAAAGCCTAAATTCAGGGCTGCAAAGGCCTTGAAAGAAGCCGTAAAATAATTTAGAATTCTAAAGTATTTATAAATAAAAATAGTCTGCTCGGTGAGGGGGCGGGCTATTTTTATTACTATTGGAAGATAAATAAAAAACGGCACTCAACCGTTTTTTATTTTTGCTTTTTTCCCTGCCTGTCAGCAGGGTACGTCTTAAATCTTATGTCTTGAATTTTACCCTCCTCCGCGAAGCGGAGAAAGCCCCGCCTGTAAAGGCGGGGATGAATGAGGGTATCCTCCTTCGCTCTCCGAGCTACGGAGGGTTTCGCCCGACGAAGCGTGTGAAGAGAAGCCACGGCTGTAAAGCCGTGGAGCTTCACTGACCGGATTTCATATTATTATTCATCGAGAAAAATATTTCGTAGGTGATTTTCAGTTCCTTTAATGAATCTTTCGCCATTTTTCTTATTGTATCTTGTGAATTTTCTTGAGTTTTTATATCAGCGCTTTTTACAACATCTTTGTCAGAAGTGTTTTTGGCATCGGAATTTATAATCGACTTAAGAAAAATCTTTTTAGCGCCGTCAATTGAACGTTTCATGTTCTTTAAATGTTTATCAGCTTGCGACAAGTAATTTTTTAGAGCATCGGTTTTTACAAAATGTTGTTTATCTAATTTTTTGACATCAGAAGAAATTTTATCAAATCTGCTTTGCGTAGTTTTTAGAAGATTATCTGTTCCAAAAATCAAGAGCATATTTATTATTTTATCCAACTCCGGACTGTATGTATTTTCCCTCCAATCTTTAAGAGCGGATGCTAATGATTTTACATCATCTATCGTGAGCGGGGAGCTGGTGCTGTTTATTTTATCCTCGGCGCCTTGATAATAATCGGAGAAACTCGAAAGTTTATTCAGGAATTCGTCTCTAATCTGTTGCCAGGTGTCATTATCCAGCTTTAAATTCAATAAGCCGTCTTTTAGGCTTGAAACTTCGTTTTTTGAAAATTCCAGGACATTTATCAGGATTTGCTTTCTTGATTCTATGTCTAATTCGGAAAAATCGCTTGTGCCGCTTGTGAGAGTTAATTGAGTGCTTGTAGCTTTGTCGTTTTGGTCAGGGGCGGCAAGAGCAACGCGGCCATTAAATAAAAATACCGCCATAATGGCCAAGATCATGGCGTATAAGATTGTTTGAGTTAATCTGTTCATATATTACTGCGCCACTTTATCAAGCAATGAATTAATGTTTTGTCCGTTTATATCTGTGGATGTCGGGCTCTCTATCAAAAAATTTTCAATATCCTCAGTTGAAGTTGCTTCAGCCGAAGAATAATTCATCGGAATATTTGAATATACCGGCTCATTTTTTGAAATTTCATTTATCATATTGATGGTTTTTTTATTTGATTGGTCGAGATATTTTATTTCTTTAAGCGTAATCTGGATAGAGTTATTAATTCCTTCAGCTTCCGTTATCAGGCTTTTTTGGTTTAAGCCCTCAAGCGCTAAGGGAGAAAAGTTTTTATTAACATAGAAAACGCCTTCTAAAAGCGAAAGCAATAAAAAGCCGGCGAGACCGACAACCGCCGAAAATCTTAAAATCTCCGTGAAATTTTTAAAACCAAAATTCAGAGATTTTAACTCGTTCTGTTTTGAAACCAAAATCAACATCCTCGATTTTTTAGCATAATCGGGATCCGGTTTTATTTCTTTTAATTTATTTAGAATTTTTAGAATATCTTTTTCCATAATAGCGATACTATTTGCGTTTGTTCGCAGATTGGTTCTGGTTTAGTATTTTTTTTAAATTTTTAACAGCTCGGTGCTGTAATACCCTGACCGTGCTTTCAGGCTTTTTTAAAACCGAGGCAATTTCTTTAGGAGGAAGATCTTCTATAAATCTCATAATAATAATATCCTGTTGTTCCTGATTGAGCTTTGAAATGGCTTTTTTTATCGTGCCCAGCTCTGAATTCGCATCAAAATCTTCAGCCAGAAGTTCGCTGTAGCTTATCGTTTCACTCACCAATTCTATATTAACGGTTGGTTTTTTCGTCCGATAATGATCAATCACTTGATTTCTGGCAATCTGATAAAGCCAGCTATGGAAGGGAACTCCTTGGAATTTATAATTTTTAATATTCTGCCAAGCGTTTAAGAACACTTGATGGGCAAGGTCCTCGGCTTCCTCACGATGGCTTACTTTAAGATAAATAAAACGATAAATTCGTTCATTGTATTCATCATAAAGCAGGCCAAAAGCCGAGGCCTCGCCACTAATGGCGCGTTCTATTATTGATTTTTTATCGCCATCTAACATAGAAAACGATGAAATTGCCTTATAGTTTCACCCTGTAGTGATCTTGCCGCGGCGGGACTACTACGGGGAGAAACCTTTCTTATTTTATGGGCTTTTTACGGCTGAAGCCCTCCCTAAACTAAAAAAACCTTGTTAGGCTTATTTATGGTTAAATTATGCCATATTAGAGGTATTTTTACAATAATAATCAAAAATCTTAATTATTCATATCTAAGCGCTTCAACCCCGCACAAATCTTCGCTTCACTCAGATTTTGCGGGGCAAGTCAGATTTAAGCTATTCATATCTTAAAGCTTCTATCGGCGATTTCATGGAAGCTTGGCGGGCGGGATATATGCCGAAAATCAAACCGATTATTACTGAAACCCCGATTCCCAAAAAGGCCGCTGATATAGGAAAGGTGAAAACCCACTGCAATCCGGCCACTTTGCTTAAAATTAACGCGGTAGCAAAAGAAAGGAAAGTTCCCATAAGAATACCTATTAACCCTCCGATGCCGGTAAGCATAATGGCTTCCAAAAGAAATTGAGTCAGAATATTTTTATCCGTAGCTCCAATAGCTTTACGCAAGCCGATTTCCCGCGTTCTTTCAGTTACTGAAACAAGCATGATGTTCATAATGCCCACGCCACCAACCAAAAGTGAGATTGCCGCCACTGCCGCTAAAAACAAAGTTAAAACACTCATCACAGAACCAATCATTTTTATGGCATCAGCCTGACTCGACACGCTAAAATCATCTTTTTCGGGATCCGTGATATTATGAGAATTTCTAATAGTAATTTTTATATCTTCAACAACTTTATTAACATTAGCCTCAGTATCCGCTTCAACTATTATATGCTGAAAATATTTTATACCTAAAATATATTGTTGAGCGGTTGTATAGGGGATAATAATTGTATCGTCAAAACTCAATAAAGTTCCTTGCCCTTTTTTCCCCAAAAGCCCGATAATTCTAAAATTTTTCCCTTTGATTTTTATTTTTTGATTAAGCGCTTCTTCATTGGCAAAAAGCTCTTCTTTTATTTTAGATCCAATAACTACAACATCAGAATAACCTTTTACTTCGTCTTCAGTAAAGAATCTTCCACTCGAAGGTTTTATATTATACATTTTTACGGCAAGATCTGACATTCCATAAAGCGTTGCCTGATATGTTTCGCTTCCGTAAACCGCACTCTCGCTGCCAAAAACTAAAGGCATAACGCCGTTTAAATTAGGGACATTATTTTTTTTCTTCAACGCTTCTACATCCTTCTGTTTTAATGAATCAGAAAACATAATAGACAAAAAATCTGTAGGTCCTTTAGGTTGTCTACCCGGTCTGATCTCAATAACTTTAGAACCGACCTGTCCCTGAATTTGACTTAAAATCAAATTTTGCGCTCCCCCTCCCAAAGACATTACCATCATAATCGCAGTGATGCCGATAACGATTCCTAAAATCGTCAAAAAGGAACGTGATCTATGGATTTTTAAACCCTCAACGGCTATATTAAAATTTGTTTTTATGCGCATGCTTTAAAATTACTTCAGGAATCCGTCGTGTTTTTTGTGTTTTTCTTCCACCTTCTCCACGTTTTCTATGAGTCCGTCTTTAAGATGGATTATGCTGTGTCCGTATTGCGCCGTATATGTCTCATGGGTTATTAAAATAATAGTCGTGCCTTCTTCGTGGAGTTTTTCAATATAATCCATTACTAATGTTCCGGATTTGGAATCCAGGTTACCGGTCGGTTCGTCGGCGAAAATGACACTTGGTTCATTGACCAGCGCCCTAGCGATGGCAACTCTTTGTTTTTCTCCGCCGGAAAGTTTACTGGCTTCATGGTTGATTCTATGCGAAAGCCCGACTTTTTCTATTGCTTTTGTCGCTAATTCGTCCCATTTTGATTCGGGAACATCAGAATAGGCCAAAGGCATCTTAACGTTTTCCAAAACAGTCATTTTTGACAGAAGATTAAATGCCTGAAAAACAAAGCCGAGTTTTTTATTTCTAAAATGCGCAAGTTCATCGTCGGAATAGCTTTCTATTTTTTTACCTTCAAAAATATATTCTCCGCCAGTCGGCTTGTCCAAAAATCCTAAAAGATGAAGTAGTGTCGATTTGCCGGAACCGGACGGCCCCATGATAGAAATAAAATCGCCTTTTTCTGCGGCGAAAGAAACCCCTTGTAAAGCGGGGGTTTCGACGTCGTCGCTATAATAAGTTTTTTGGAGACCCCGCACTAAAATTATTGGTTGTCGTTTTGATTGGTTATTTATATTTTGCGATTCTATTTTATAAGGCATAGAAACTTCACCTGTTAATTTTGGTACGGGGTAAATTTTTGACCTCAATAATTTTTGGCATAACAATATTGTTTTTACCGCTATTGTTCAGAGGTAATAATTTGCTCACCTTCATTTATGCCATTAATTATTTCAATGTTTCCGTCAGACCCTTTTAATCCGGTTTCAACAATAGTTTCTCTTACGATTTTATTTTTATCCAATATTCTTACGGTTTTTTCGTTGTTTGTTTTAACCGCACGCTGAGGAATATAGATAACGTTTTCTTTTTTATCCGTAAGAATATCAAGATTGGCGGTCATCCCGGATTTGATAAGTTCGCTTTCTTTAATAAATTGAAAAGTGGTTTTGTAGGTGGCGACTCCTTCAATGAGAGTTTCGGCCGGGTCGATTTTTATGACCTTAGCTTCAAAAATTATATCGTTCCCGTAAGCGTCAAGAGTCGTTTTGGTTGCGTCTCCGATTTTGATTTTTGCAATATCAGCTTCCGGCACATTGGCTTCAATTTCAAATTTCGCATTGGACATCAGGGAAACAATCGGCGTGTTCTGAGAAATAATTTCACCGACTTTGGCGTCTTGTTTTGTGACAATGCCGTCAAAAGGAGCTCTAATGATTGTTTTTTCAAGTTGGGCTTGGTAATTTTTGACATTAGCCTCGGCTTGTTTAACTGCCGCTTCTTGCGCCGCGATTTGTTCGGGCGTTGAGCCCGCGATTTTAAGATTAAGTTGATTTTTAGTTTTTTCAACCGTGATTTTTTGCGAAGCAATTGATTGTTCTTGATTTCCGATGTTTGTTGCCGCAGTGTTGATTTCAGCTTTGGCTGTGTTGATGTTTGATTTATAAGTGTCAATAGTCGCTGAAGTTATATTTATGCCGTTTTCAACCGCGGTTTGAAGGCGGCTCAAAAAATCTCTGAATAACGAAAGCCGTTTTTGGGAATTTGTTATTGATTGGTCTATGAGGTCGCGGGAACCGTTGATTTTTAAGCTGTCCAGTTCGGATTTCCAGCTATTTAACGCGTCTCTTACTAAAGTTCTTTGCCATTGCGCGTCTATTTGGGCTTGTGAATCGCTTGAAGTAAAAGTCAATTGGGGGCTGTTTGATTCGTCGTTTGAAAAAATCGAGTCCGTTTGTTTTTTCACCGCGTCGTCCGCTTTGGAGTAAGAATCATTTAAGACATTAAGCGCGCCGCTGTAATAATTATTTAAGTCCTGTTTTGTCTTATCAAGTTCCGATTGCGCGATTTTAATGTCCTCAGGTCTTGTTCCTTTTTTAAGTTCGTCCAAAGTCGCTTGCGCATTTTGAATTCCGGCTTGGGCTTGAAGCAGTTGGGCGTAAGTATCGTCGTTATTAAGAGCCACCAATATTTGTCCCGATTTTACATTATTTCCAACTTCAACATAAACATGAAAGACCCGCCCTATTTTCTCAAAAGCCAAATCAACGTTTTTCGCCGGCTTAACGCGTCCATTTACACTTACTTCCCGGACAACTGTTCCTTTTTTGGCGATGGCGATATTGTAGTTCGGGGCTTTGTTTCTGTTGAAATAAAAATAACTCCCGATAAGAATAATTACTATCAGAATTATTGAACTTAAAAACTTCCGCCTTTTTATTAGATCCCAAAAATGTTTCATATCGATTCCTCACGCGAGTGAAGCAGTTCACTCGCTTTTATCTCCAGAGCGGGTGAAGGGAATCGAACCCTCGCCCTCTCGTTGGCAACGAGAAGCACTGCCACTGTGCTACACCCGCACTTTATAAATTTAACTGTTTGCTAAAAACTAATCAACTAAAAACTGATTTTTAAAAGTGTCCGCCCACCAGGATTCGAACTTCCGATTTTATCCGCGAGTATATGCGAGCGGTTATAAAATCGAGAACCCCGCACCTTTTATTTAATGTCCGCGCGGCAGGCTTCGAACCTGCGACCTTGGGCTTAAGAGGCCCCTGCTCTGCCAACTGAGCTACGCGCGGCTATTAAAATTATACTCAAAAGGTGCGGGGCGCTCAATTTTATTATTTCACTTCGTTTCAGATAAAATTGGCGGAGGCAACTGCTCTACCAACTGAGCTATGGGCGGATATATGATTTAAATTCCTAATTTTTTGATTATTGATTGTTTTTTAATGTACGCCCGGGAGGACTTGAACCTTCGACCATCTGCTTAAGAGTCCGTCCGCCAGTTGTCGGACGGATCTATCAACTGAACTAATTCTAAAGCTCATTGTCCGCCCACCAGGATTCGAACCTGGGACCATTTGCTTAAAAGGCAACTGCTCTACCAACTGAGCTATGGGCGGACAATGAGCTTTAGGTAGTGAGTTCTAGTAATACCGACTGACCCCGGTATAACAGCAAAGCTGTATACGGGGCATGGCTACGGGCGCGCAAACTTTCTCATTTTAGCAATTTAATTGCATTATTCAAGGCGTCCCCGGCAAGATTCGAACTCGCAACAACAGGTTCGAAGCCTGTTATGATATCCGTTTCACCACGGGGACAAGATTACGCTTTTAGCTTATAATTTATCCGAGAATATTTCAAACCTCGTAGTAGATTTTGGCTATTCGCCAAAGGCGGGGCAAAGCCCAAAGCCAAAATTCACTACGGGGTCAAATTAAAAACCCGCCTTGGGGGTGGATTTTTGAGAATTTCACTTAGTGTTGCTTTAAGAAATATCTTTTATAATTCCGTAAATAGCTGTTCTCTTTTTATTTCTTTTTGCCCACCAAATATCTCCATAAGACCAATGCCAATATTCTTTTGGATAATTAGATAAGCCAACTTTTTTCAGTGCTGTGAACATGATTTCTCTGTTTTTTTGAATATATTTTGGCAATTTAGGCTGAAATGATTCGGCGTTTTCCTGATATGTCAATTTTGAACTTTTCATCGGCACTTTTTTGCCATTTTTTAATAGCCTTAAATCTACAGCTCCACCTGTCATGTGGCCAGAGGCATATTTACCGTCTGATGGAGCAACATATTTTTCAACTTCCTTAATAATCTTAGCTTCAGACCAATTGGGATATTTTTTGGAAAAATGTTTTATAAACCATTTCATTATTTTTATTTGAACATATTGAGGCCTCCAAGCGTCGCCTATAATAAACGTCATTCCCTTTGGCAATTCATTTTTAGCACGCCAAATCATTTCAGCCACTGTTTTTCGTAAATATGCTGTTTTTTCTTTCTTCATCCGTTGCTTTCCAATATCAATGACCAGATTGGGACATAGTTTTTTTATATCAACCAATGGCTCATTGCATTCTTTGATTTTTATCATAAAAAATAGCCCCAAATAATTCTGCCTGTGGCGGAAAAACTTTTAATTATTTTCAATAACTCGTTTATATGTGAAGTGTTTGCGGATAATATGCTTAATGATAGAATACTTATATATGAAATTCAATTTATCTCAAATTCCTGAAGAAGTTATAGATATTGCGAAAAAGCTTGAAGCTGCCGGTTTTGAGGCGTATCTTGTGGGCGGATGTGTTCGCGACCTGCTTTTGGGAGCCGCTCGTGAAGAGCTTGTTGAACCAAAGGATTGGGATATTGCCACAAACGCCAAGCCGGATGAAATCCAGAAAATTTTTTCCAGTAGCGTTTATGAAAATAAATTCGGCACGGTCGGCGTGAAAACTGACAGCGAAGACCCGAAATTAAAAGTCGTTGAAATAACGACTTATAGGATTGAAGGCAAATATACCGATAAGCGGCATCCGGATGAAATCAAGTTCGCCAAGACCATTGAAGAAGACCTATCCAGACGCGATTTCACGATAAACGCAATAGCGTTGAGTTTAAGCACGAAGCACGTTGTTGAAAACTCCCCGTCAGGGTCAGCACGAAATTCGAGACAAATTAAAAATTCAAAAGAATTAAATCCCAAATTGGATATTGTTTCGGATTTCAGATTTCAGATTTCAGATTTTGATTTAGTTGATCCTTATGGCGGTCAACAGGATTTGAAAAATAAAATTATCCGCACGGTCGGCAATCCCGAAGAACGCTTTAATGAAGACGCTTTGCGTTTGGTTCGGGCTGTCAGGTTTGCCGTTGAGTTAAATTTTACGATAGAAAAAAATACTGCTCTTGCAAGTTTTGGCCTTGCCGGACTTTTAGAAATGATTGCTAAAGAAAGGATTCGCGATGAGTTTATAAAAATTATTATGACATCAAGGGCGGAAGAAGGTATTCAAATTTTGGAAGATACAGGACTTTTGCGTTATATTCTCCCTGAATTAAGAGAGGGAATAAACGTCGGTCAGAACAAACATCATATATACAGCGTGTGGGAGCATAATTTGCGTGCCTTGGATTACGCGGTCCAAAAAAATTATTCTTTGGAAATTCGCTTGGCGGCTCTTTTACACGACCTTGGCAAGCCGAAAACAAAAGCGGGCGAAGGGCCGGATTCAACATTTTACGCTCATGAAATTGTCGGCGCCAAGATGACCGCTGAAATTATGGACCGATTGCGTTTCCCGAACAACATCGCGGAAAAGGTGATTCATTTGGTGCGTTATCATCTTTTTTATTATAATGTCGGCGAAGTTACCGAAGCCGGCGTGCGCAGGTTTTTGGCCCGCGTCGGACCTGAAAATGTGGATGATTTTATAAAAATCAGAGAAGCGGATCGCATCGGCTCCGGCGTTCCAAAAGCGGTTCCGTACAAATTAAGGCATCTGCTTTTTATGATTGATAAAGTAAAGCGAGATCCTATTTCTCCGAAAATGATAAAAATTAACGGCAACGACGCAATGAAGATTTTAAATATTTCTCCGGGACCGAAAATCGGGCAAATTTTATCAATACTTCTTGATGAAGTTTTAGATGACCCTAAAAAAAACGAGAAAGAATATCTGGAAAAACGAATTAAGGAATTGGGAAAAATGTCTGAAACGGATTTAGAAAAAATGTCAGAAGCGGCGAAAGAGAAAAAGGAAGAATTTGAAAACAGTATTGAAGAAGAGATTAAGAAAAAATATTATGTTTAATAAATTAAAAACAGGCAATGATGGCGGATAAAATATGAATTTTCTCCTCCTCTTTTTATTTAGTTAAAGTTTTTAAAATAGTTGGAAAA
>CAYIEH010000001.1:28839-39229 GCA_964362385.1 uncultured Candidatus Saccharibacteria bacterium | reverse complement strand
TTCGGAAGGGATAAGCGCTGAAAGCATCTAAGTGCGAAGCCCCTCCCAAGATTAGGTATCGTTTAGGATCCTAGAAGACTACTAGGTTGATAGGCTTTAGGTGTAAGCGCCGTAAGGCGTGATACTTGCGTGACTGACAACCAACAACAAACGACAAACAACAATTGGTTTCGGCCGAAAGTTGTAAGTTGTAAGTTGTAGGTCGTAGGTTATACAAGCAGCCGAGAAGTACTAATAATCCGAATTTATATCTCTTTTGGAAGAAATTTTGTTCCGCATCAGATTTATTTATAGAAATCAAAGCATAAAAACCGCATTGATTTCCTGGTGATTTAGCTTAATGTGTTCTACTCGATTCCATTCCGAACTCGATAGTAAAAGCATTAGGCGCCGATGATACTTTCGCTTTCGGGCGGTGGGAAAGTAGGCTTTGCCAGGATATCAATGCGGTTTTTAAGTCCGACTTTTTTAAACCCATTTTTATATAAGGGTTTTTATTTTGTAAAATCCGCATTTTTCGTTATAATTTAGTAAACCCACGCCGTTGGCGGGGCGCCTGATTTTATGGATAAATTTTTAGTCTATAAAATCAAAAAAAATTATATAAAATCGGCATGGATTCTCGGAAAATAAAGCAATTTATTTACGGAGCTGTTTTTTTAGGAATTATTTTTTTGATTATTTTTGGCGTTTATTTTATTTGGCTAAAGCCGGCGCCGACTTGTTTTG
Organism: uncultured Candidatus Saccharibacteria bacterium; assembly: GCA_964362385.1. Lineage (GTDB taxonomy): Bacteria > Patescibacteriota > Minisyncoccia > UBA6257 > UBA9933 > CAYIEH01. The sequence goes on along the minus strand of CAYIEH010000001.1, from coordinate 38,500 downwards.
ACAATAAACAAAATCAGGGAGAGACGGGCATTGATTGCGGCGGACCATGCGCTCCTTGCGAGCAGAAATACGCCAAAAATCTTGACATTTCCTGGGTCAAGAACTTTTCAAACGCCGATGATAAAATTGTTTTGGTTGCTGAAATAAAAAATCCCAATTTAAATTATGGCGCCAGCGAGTTTGTTTATAATTTTGATATTTACAATAAGTTCGGCGATAAAGCAAAATCAGTTTCCGACCAGTCTTTTATTTACAATGGCGAAGTAAAATATCTCATAAAGGCGATTGATTTCAGACCGCAGGATTTTAGCAAAAGCGAATTAAATTTTTCGCAATTTGTCTGGAAGCCAAAAGACGATTTTAAAAAGCCTCAAGCTATATTAAAGGAGTTTAAAACCAATATCTCCACGTCTCAAAAAGGCCTCGTTCCTTTTTATACTTTTACGAGAAATCTTTACGCCGGCATTAAAGGCGAAGATGTTGAATTCTTGGAGGAATTTTTAAAATCCCAGGGATTTTTCACCGGCGCGCCTGATAATTCTTTTAATTCAACCACCAAAAGCTTCTTAATTAAATATCAGAAAGCGAATAAGCTTTTGCCGGCCACCGGATATTTTGATTCCAAAACCAGAAATTTCATAAATTCTCAAATAGAAAAAATTAAAAACTCTGTTTCGGAAACAGCCTCTGTTTATCCGGTAACCGTTGACGGCATAATTAAAAATGACGATGTAATTAAAATTTCTAAAATTATTGTCAATAGTTTTATTTTTGATAGTCTGGGCATAATGATGTCTGCGTCAAAAACCGAACTTGAAAATTTAAATCCCGGCGACGAAAAAAGTTTCAGAATTATTTTTCCGCAGAATATTGACGTAAAATCGGTGAACCCGAATTTAACGAAAGTTTATGTGGATGCTATTAGATAGAATTTAGAATATAGAATGTAGGATATAGGGGGGGGAATCTTAAATCCTAAATCCGGATTCTAAATTTAATTAATTTGAACGAAGCTTTTAACAAACCCTACGACCCTAAAGTCGTAGAGGAAAAAATTTATGAGAAGTGGAAAAAATCCGGGTATTTTAATCCGGATAATTTAAAAGACTCTGAAAAAGGTTCTTTTACCATTGTTTTGCCGCCGCCGAACGTTACTGGAACATTGCATATGGGCCATGCATTAAATGCGACAATTCAGGATATTTTGATTCGCAAAAAAAGAATGGAGGGATATAAAACTCTTTGGATTCCGGGAACCGACCATGCCGGGATTGCCACCCAGAATGTGGTTGAAAAACAGTTGAAGAAAGAGGGGATTAGCCGTCATGATTTGGGACGAGAAAAATTTTTGGAAAAGGTTTGGGAATGGAAGGAAAAATACGGGGGAATTATTTTAAGTCAGTTAAAAAAAATGGGCGTTTCATGCGATTGGTCGCGAACCGCTTTTACCATGGATCCGCAATATGCAGAAGCCGTCAAAAAAGCTTTTAACCAGTATTATGAAAAGGGTTGGATTTATCAGGGCGAGCGCGTAGTTAATTGGTGTCCGCGTTGCGGAACGAGTTTGTCTGATTTGGAGCTTGAATACGTGGAGGAAAAGACAAAATTATGGCATATTAAATACCCGGTAAAAGAGGGCGGTTTTGTGATTGTTGCCACAACGCGCCCGGAAACAATGTTGGGAGATTCCGCTGTTGCCGTAAATCCGAAAGATGAAAGATATAAAGATTTTGTCGGCAAAACTGTCATATTGCCGATACAAGACAGGGAAATCCCGATAGTCGCCGATATTTTGATTGACAAGGAATTTGGGACAGGAACGGTTAAAGTTACGCCAGCGCATGATTTTACCGATGCGGAAATTGGACAAAGACATAATTTGCCGATTTATAAAATAATAGATGAAAAAGGGAAAATGACGGCTACTGCCGGTGAATTTTGCGTGGGTTTGAAAATCACCGAGTGCAGGGAAAAGGTAATTGAAAAATTAAAGGAATTGAGCTTGTTGGAAAAGGAGGAAGATTACACTCATAGCGTTGCAAAATGTTATCGTTGTAACGGAACCGTTGAGCCTTTGCCGTCTTTGCAATGGTTTTTGAAAATGTCTGAATTGGCGAAATTGGCAATTGAAGCTGTTGAAAGCGGCAAGGTAAAATTTCATCCGCAAAGATGGAAAAAAGTTTATTTGGACTGGTTAAGCAAGGTAAAAGATTGGTGTATTTCCAGACAAATTTGGTGGGGGCACAAGGTGCCGGCGTGGACATGTGTAAGTTGTGGAAAAACAAAACTGGATTCGAATATTGCGTCAAGGTGGTTAATAGTTAGACACGGCGAATCTGAATGGAATAAACAAAGATTAACACAGGGATATTTGAGAGATGAAGAAAATAATTTGACTGACGATGGATTATTACAAGCAAAAAATGCCGGCGAAATAATTAAAAACTATAAAATTGATTTAATCATAAGCTCAGATCTTAAAAGATGTGCTCAAACTGCTGATTATATTTCAAAAGCAACTGGCGTTGAGATTATTTATGATAAATTTTTACGTGAAAAAAATCAGGGTGTTATGGAGGGAATAGAGAGGGAAGAACGAGATAAAAAATTTGGTTCAAAAATAAATGATTACGAGTGGAAACCGGAAAACGGGGAAAGTTTAAAAGAGGTAGAAGAAAGAATTTGGAAAGTTTTTAATGATCATAAAATAAATTATCGCAATAAAAATATTGTGATTGTGAGTCATGGATTTGTTATTAAAGCTCTTCTAATGCGATTAAAAAAGTTAGATTCGTCATTTATAACTTCAACTCGCTTGAAAAATACGGAAATTACGGTATTAGGATTTGGAAATCAATGCACTTGTGGAAATGATATTTATGAAGGGAGTAATGATGTTTTGGATACCTGGTTTTCATCGGCTCTTTGGCCGTTTGCCACACTCGGCTGGCCCTTCGACAAAGCTCAGGGTAAACCATCTAAAAAAAGCGATCTGGAAGAATTTTATCCGACGCAGGTTTTATCAACAGCGCGCGATATAATCAATTTGTGGGTTGCGAGAATGGTTTTTTCCGGCATGGAGTTTATGGGAAAAGCGCCTTTTAGCGATGTCATTATTCATGCCACTATTTTAACTAAGGACGGCAAAAGAATGTCAAAATCATTGGGAACGGGAATTGATCCGATGACTTTGATTGAAAAATACGGAGCCGACGCGACCCGTTTCGGCTTGATTTGGCAATCAATGGGCGGACAAGATGTCCATTGGGCGGAAGAGCACGTTATGGCCGGCAAAAAGTTTTCAAATAAGCTTTGGAATATAAGCCGTTTTGTTTTAACTAAAGTAGGCGACAGTCATTCTGAGCTTAACGAAGAATCTCTTTCAAAAATAACCGACGAAGAAAGTAGAAAAATTTTGGAGAAACTGGAACAAACCAAAAAATCAGTAAGTAAGGATATTGACGAATACAATTTCGGCCAGGCGCTCCATACTTTGTATGATTTTATTTGGCATGATTTTGCGGATGTTTACTTAGAATACACAAAAGACAAAAATTCGGAAGAAGTTAATAATACTTTATATTTTACATTTTATATTATTCTTAAAACTTTACATCCGTTTATGCCGTTTGTGACCGAGGAAATTTACCAGAATTTACCTCAAAAAGACGCGGAATTTTTGATGATTAACAAATGGTAATATAAATTATGCCCTGCAGTGAAATTGCGATGGTTTAATTAAAATTTTCTTTTTCACGCGAGGCACAAGTGGATTATATTAATATAAACTTTAATTACTAGAACAGCATTGATTTTAATTAAAAAAGAAAATCAATCGCAGTTCTACTACGGGGTATGCGAGCAGTAATTTTTGCCGCCGGTAAAGGAACCAGACTGAGACCACTGACTTATAAAACTCCCAAGCCGATGTTAAAAATAAAAAATCGGCCCATTTTGGAATACACGATTGGCGCGCTTCCCAAAGAAGTGGACGAAGTTATTATCGTTATAGGTTATTTAGGACACATAATAAAAAATCATTTTGGAAGAAAATATAACGGCAGGAAAATCAGATATGTTGTGCAAAAAGAATTAAATGGCACTGCCGGAGCTCTTTGGTATTGCAAAAAATACTTAAGCGGAAAATTTTTAGTTTTAGCCGGCGATGATTTGTATCATCCAAAAGATTTAAAAAAGTTGGTAAAACAAGAATTAGCCATACTTGCGCACAGGGTCAAAAACGCAAGCCGGTTCGGTGTTTTAAAAATGAATAAAAATAAGAATTTGAAGGGCTTTATGGAAAAGCCTAAAAACGCAAAAAATAAATTGGTCAATACGGCAGTTTATACTCTGGACGAAAGAATTTTTAAATATGATTTGATTGAGTCAAAAATTCATACAGGAGAATTTCTTTTGCCGCAGCTTATTTTAAAAATGGCAAAAGATTTCCCTGTAAAAATTGTAAATGCTTTTATGTGGCATCCAATTGGTTATCAAAAAGATATTAAAAAAGCGGAGAAAATTATCCATAAATTTAAGAAATAAAGCTTCACCAACAGGAGTTGGTGATATTTTTAATATATGGCGTGAAGCGAAATCCCGAACAGCCCCGCATTTTGCGGGACTGGTAAGGGATAATTTTTGCGCTTAAACTAGCTTTCCGCTATAATAGGTTTTATGAATAAAAAACTTGTTGTTTTTAACTGGAAAATGGCTCCAAGTTCACTTAAAAAAGCTGAAGATCTTTTTAGCTCAGCTAAAAAATTTAAAAATAAAAATGCAGAACTTGTTATCTGCCCACCGTTTGAATATTTAGAACCCCTTTTAAAACATTCTAAAAACAAAACAATAAAAGCCGGCGCCCAAGATGTTTTTTACAAAGAAAAAGGCGCCTATACCGGGGAAATTTCTCCCAAAATGCTTAAAAATTTAGGCGTGGAATATGTGATAATCGGCCATTCGGAAAGGCGGAAATTTTTAAACGAGACCGATGAAATGATAAATAAAAAAGTTTTAGCTGCGCTGAAAGCCGGGCTCAAGGTAATTTTATGCGTGGGAGAACCAAAACGGGAATTAGAAATAAAGAATTATGAATTAATGTTAAAGAAAGCAAAAGATTTCGTGAAAAAACAATTAGAAAGGGATCTAAAAAATATTCCTAATTCATTATTCATAATTCATAATTCATTGATAATCGCCTACGAACCCATCTGGGCCATTGGCACCGGCCATAACGATACGCCAAAAGACGCGGTAGAAATGTCAAAATTCATCAAGTCGTTAGTTATGAGTCGTTTGTCGTTTATCCCGAAGGTATTGTACGGCGGTTCAGTGGATAGCAAAAATATTCAAAAATTTTTACAATATAAAGAAATAGACGGCGCTTTGGTCGGCCACGCAAGCGTTGATAAGCGTAAACTAAATAAAATATTTAAAATAATAAATAAAAAATAAATTAATAAAGATGTTTAAAATTGATTTAATGATATTTAACTTCATACACCAATTCTCCGGAAAGTTCGGAATTTTTGACGTAATTGGAATATTTTTTGCCCAGTACGTCGCTTATCTTCTGGTCTTATTCGTTATTATTCTCTTTTTTAAAGAAAAAGGCTGGAAGAACAGATTTTATTTTTTTGCTTTCGTTGTTCTTTCGGTTATTTTATCCCGCGGAATTATTACTGAAGTTATCAGATTTTTTTATCATCATTCGCGGCCGTTTGTTTTACTGGGATTTGAACCTTTAATAAGCGGCGAGGTTTCTTATTCGTTTCCTTCGGGCCATATGACTTTTTATTCCGCTTTATTTATGGTCGTTTTTTATATTGTTAAGCGAAACAGGGATAAGGTCAGTAAAAATTGGACCCGGATGTTTTTAGGAACAGTGGTTTTGATGGGGTTGGCAAGAATTTATGCCGGGGTTCATTGGCCAAGCGATATTTTAGGTGGCATGGCGATAGGGGTTATCAGCGCTTTATTAGTTAAGGATATTTTATTGCGGAACTTTAAAAAAATTGCCCCGTTAACCGATTTATCAAATTAACGGGGTTTAGCAGGTTTTGGTAGGCATATTATTTTCTTTCGCGCCCTTTTTTGCTTTTTTACGGCTTTCATTTTGGATTTCCTCTCGTATTGCCTTTTCGGCTACATTAATACTTGTTAGCCGATCGCAGACTTCATTTATTGTGTTAATAATTAAATTCGCCGCATCTTTTCCTAATTCAGCGTTTTTTAATTCCTCAACAATATTTAAGTCCGCGAGGCATTCCGGAGGAGGAAATCTTTGATGCCAGATCTTTGACAGGTATTCCCTTAAGGTTATGCCATTTTCCATCTTATTTTCCTCCTTTCTAAATAGCTGTCAGCATTGTATTATATTTTAAATTTTTTACAATAGTCTCATATCGCAATAGTTCGCCGGTAGCCGGATTGCCGCAGATTGGCGGTTTGATAATATGAAAATTTTCGTCAACCCCGTAGTGAAACTTCAACTGCCTTAACTGCTTTAATTTATTTTTCAAATAGGCAATAATTAAATTGTAAAAGTAGAAATGTTTCAAAATCCCAGAAATTGAATTGAGTTAGTTTACTATAGCAAACTATAGTAAACTATTAAGGCTGATAAAATCAATATGCCTTAGCTATATTTCATGATTGGACTATTTTATTAGATTATAAAAAGAAAAATTATGTTGAAATTTTACTACAGGGTCAAGGTAAAACCAAATTCAAAAAAGGAAAAAGTGGAAAAAATTGATGATTTTAACTATGTCGTCAGCGTGAAAGAATTGCCGATTGAAGGAAAGGCGAATGAGGCGGTTATCAAATCTTTGGCGGAATTTTTACGAATTTCGCCGTCGCAAATAAGAATAATTTCAGGGTTAAAATCAAGGCAAAAAATTCTTGAAGTTAAAAATTAACGGGTTTTGAATTTTTTAAAAAGGAAAGAAATTATAAAAATAGTTGTTGCGGAAATAATGAATATCGGGCCCGGGGTGGTTTTAAGCGCGTTTGCGCTGTAAATTCCCAAAATCGCGGAAATAATCCCGAACGCGACGCTCCATGTCATAAATCCGGAAAAGCTTTTGGCGATGTTTTTCGCCGAAGCCGCCGGGATTATCACGAGCGAACCCATTAAGAGAGCGCCGATTGATTTGATGCCGAGCGCCACTGCCAAGGCGAAAATTAAAAGAAAAATAAATTCTATCTGCCTGTTTTTAATTCCTATAGATTGCGCCAGTTCCTCAGAGAGCATATTTACAATCAGTTTTTTGCGGATTGCCAATAAAATAATTACGGAAATCAGAGATAAAATTATCGTGATTATTGATTCTCTAACGGTTATTGAAGCGATATTGCCGAACATCGCTTCAAGCAAATCTTGTTGCGGTATTAATAAAACTCCGATAGCCAAACTTGTCGTAAAAAATATTCCCACTAAAGTATCCACCGGCAAATTCGTCTGGTATTTAAAGAACCAAATTCCCAAGATCGCGGCAATAAGCGTCAGAAAGCCGCCGATAAACGGATTAAAATGAAACAACAGTCCGAAGGCTAATCCCGGCAGTGCCACGTGAGACAGCGCGTCTCCGACAAGAGCCATTCTTTTTAAAATAACAAAACTTCCCAGCAAACTGGCGCTGATTGAAACAAAGATGGCTGTTAATAACGGCAAATATAAATGAATATCCATTTTAATGATGGTGATTATGATGCTGGTAGCCGTGTTCATAAAATCCGCGTTCGCCGCCGTATAATTCTCGCAGATGTTCAGTTTTTAAAATGTCGGAGGGTTTGCCGATGCACAAATTTTTATGGTTTAAGCACAATACTTTGTCGGCGTATTGGTAGACGATATTCAAATCGTGCGAAATTAAAATAACCGTCAAGTTAAACTTTTTGCGCAAATGAGAAATTGTTTTATAAACGGATTCCTGGCCGTAAATATCCACGTCCGCGGTCGGCTCGTCAAACAGAAGAACGTCCGGATTTTCCAAAAGCGCCCAGCCTATCAGTAAACGTTGCCTTTGGCCGACTGAAATTTCGCCGAGCCTTGATTTTAAAATTTTTTCGTCAAGCTGGATGAATTTTAATATTTTTTCTATTTTTATTTTGGTTACGTGGGGGCTGCGAAGCTTTAAAAACTCTTCAACGGTCAAGGGAATGTCCATGTCTATTTCAATCCTTTGCGGCACGTATCCTATATTTATGTTTTTCTGCCATTTGACTGAGCCGGAGTAGGGCATTAAATCAAGCAGAGCGTGAAATAATGTTGTTTTGCCGGCGCCGTTGGGCCCGATAATTACCAAGGCCTCACCCTTTTTGACTTCAAAGCTTATGTCTTCCAAAATTTGGTTTCCGTCTATGGACACGTTTAATTTTTCCACTTTTAATATTTGCATTTGAATTCATTATAACATAAAATTTTTAAAGAGTAATCGCGGATCACGAGAATTTAATAAAAATAATGCTGATAATTTTTCATTATGGAAACTATTTTTTTAATAGCTATTTTAGTCGTTTTAATTGTCGGTTTGATATTGATTAAAAAAACCATCCAACCCAAGGAAGAATCTCAGTCCCTGCTTTTGCTTCAAAACCAGATAAACGAAATGAGCCGGACTTTAGACAGTAAAATGGCGGAATCAACGCGAGTTTTACAGCATCAATTTGGCGAAAGCGCAAAAATTATTACGGAAATCACCCGCGAGCTTACAAAAGTCGGCGAAGGACAAAAACAGGTGGTTGATATTGCCAAGCAATTGGAAAGTTTGCAGGATATTTTGAAAAATCCGAAACAAAGAGGAGTGCTCGGAGAATATTATCTGGAAGCGGTTTTAAAAAATGTTTTGCCGCCGGGATCTTACCAAATGCAATATTCATTTAAAAATGGAGACATCGTTGACGCTATTGTAAGAGTTAAAGATAAAATTATTCCCATTGATTCTAAATTTTCTTTGGAAAATTATAATCGTTTGATAAATACAAAAGACGAAGCGGAAAAGAAAAAATTGGAAGATTCTTTGCGCCAGGATTTGAAAAATAGGATTGATGAAACTTCAAAATACATAAAGCCGTCGGAAAACACGATGGAATTCGCTTTTATGTTTATTCCGTCTGAAGCGCTTTATTATGATTTACTGATAAATAAAGTTGGAGCGGTTAATGCAAGAGATTTAATTGAATACGCGATGCGTGATAAAAAAGTAGTTATTGTTTCGCCTACTTCTTTTATGGCTTATCTTCAAACCGTTTTACAAGGTTTAAAGGCGATGCAAATTGAAGAAACCGCCCAGCATATTATTAAAAAAGTTTCTGATTTAGGAAAGCATATCGGAAGTTATGAGGTTTATATGCAAAAAATAGGAACTCATTTGGGAACTACGGTCGGCATGTATAATTCCGCTTATAAGGAACTTGGTAAAATTGACAAGGATGTTTTGAAAATTTCCGGCTTTGCCGCGGAAATAGAACCGATGGTTTTAGAAAAACCAAAAGAAGAAGATAGTAATGATGATGAATCCAATGCTTATTAAATGAGTAGGCGTAGTCTGAAAAAAGAGGTTCTTTTAAAAACCCCTTTTTTATTCCATAGTGGCTTCAAAACAAAAAAAGTATTGATCCATTCGATAAACTCAGGGTCAATACTGAGCAAAGTCGA
>CAYIEH010000001.1:0-28739 GCA_964362385.1 uncultured Candidatus Saccharibacteria bacterium | reverse complement strand
AGTATTGGCCCATTCGATAAACTCAGGGTCAATACTGAGCAAAGTCGAAGTATTGGCCCATTCGATAAACTCAGGGTCAATACTGAGCAAAGTCGAAGTATTGACTTTAATTTCTTAATTTATAAAATATAAAAGTTATTAAGGTCGGAAATAAATATAGTAATTAACCACTATCCACTAGCGACTAGTAATAGATTCAAAAAGGATTTAATATTAGTGTCTAAGTTATTCATGAACATTAAACCATTATCTAATCATATTTTTATAGAGGTTGTTGACGAGGAAAAAACAACCAAATCAGGCATAGTTTTGCCGGAGACTGCGGAACATAAGCCTATCAAGGGCAAAATTTTTGCGGCTGGACCAGGTAAATTAAATGACAAGGGTGAAAGAATTTTGATGTCGGTCAAGGTCGGAGACATTGTTTTATTTAAAAAATACGGACCTGATGAAATAGAAATTGACGGCAAAAAATATTTAGTCGGGGACGAAGAAGATATATTGGCAATAATAGAATAGTGATAAGCGACACCAATTACGAATGACACACGAATTTACGAATTTTATATTAGGGTCATTCGAGTGAATTCGTATATTAAAGTCGCTATGAAAATTTATGTCAAAGCAAATTTTATTTAATGAAGATGCCAGAATGGCATTAAAAAAAGGAATAGACAAATTGGCGGATGCGGTCAGAATGACTTTGGGTCCCCGCGGCAGAGCAGTTGTGATTGAAAAGGGCTACGGCGCCCCGCAGGTCACTTTTGACGGCGTTACCGTTGCCAAGGAAATTGAACTGGAAGGGAAGTACGAGAATCTCGGCGCGGAATTTATCAAACAAGCGGCCGAAAAAACTAATGATAACGTGGGCGACGGAACAACCACCTCCGTTGTTTTGGCGCACGCAATGATTGATGAAGGCGAGCGCATTATCCGCGATAAAGGATTTAATGTCATCCAACTTGCGGAAGAAATCAAAAAAGCGAGCGGCGCGATTATAAAGGCGCTTGAAGCTCAAAAAGAGCTTATTAACGACAATAAGAAAATCAAAGAAGTGGCGACACTTTCGGCCAAGGATTCTGAAATCGGCGAATTAATCGCGCAGGTTATGGAAAAAGTCGGAAAAGAAGGAGTAGTTGCGGTTGAAGATTCCAACTCCATTGGAAATTCTCATGAAATCGTTGAGGGTATGCAATTTGACAGGGGTTATATTTCTTCTTATATGATTACCAACGCTGAAAGGATGGAGGCGGTTTTGGAAGAGCCGCATATTTTGGTCACTGACAAAAAAATTTCGTCAATTGCCGAATTGGTTCCTGTTCTGGAAAAATTGATTCAAGGCGGCAAAAAGGAGTTGGTGATTATCGCCGACGATGTTGAAGGAGAAGCGTTGGCGACTTTGGTTGTTAATAAATTGCGCGGCATCTTCAGCGCTCTGGCGATAAAAGCGCCCGGTTTCGGCGATCGCCGGAAAGAAATGCTGGAAGATATCGCGATTGTAACTGGCGCGAAATTTATCGCGGAAGATTTGGGCAAAAAACTGGAAAATGTTGAAATTTCCGATTTAGGCCATGCTCACCGCGTGATTTCCACAAAAGACGAAACAATAATTGTGGGCGGGAAAGGTGACAAAAAAACGATTGACGACAGAATCAGCCAGATAAGGGCGCAAATCAAAAAAACCGATTCTGATTTTGACAAGGAAAAAATGCAGGAGCGGCTTGGAAAACTTATTGGCGGCGTTGCCATTATTAAAGTTGGCGCTCCGACCGAATCCGCCCAAAAAGAATTGAAACAAAGGGTGGAAGACGCTGTGTCCGCCACTCGCGCCGCAATGGAAGAAGGCATTGTGCCGGGCGGAGGCATCGCGCTTTTTAATGCCATTAGCGCTGTTTCAGCCGGATCAGGAGAATCGCTGTCAGATGAAGCGAATTTAATTTTACGAAAAACCATAGAAGCTCCGCTTCGCGCAATTATTAATAACAGCGGGGAGTCTCCTGAAAAGATCATTGAGAATCTTAAAAAGGAAAAAGTAAATTCTAAAAACGAATGGATGGGTTTTAACGCCCTGATAAATAAAATCGCCAATCTTAAAGAAGCCGGAATTATTGACCCGCTTAAAGTGGTAAAAACAGCTTTCATCAACGCGGTTTCGGTTGCCAGCAATTATCTTACTATCGGAGCAGCTATCGCCAATATTCCGGAAAAGAAAGAAAAAGAACATAATCACGGATCGATGATGGGAGAGGAATATTAAAATAGATTTAAGCAGGTATAAACAAGTATTAGAAAACCGCCTCAATCAGGGCGGTTTTCTGGTAAATAAATTTGCGCTTTAAGCAATTTTTGTGGTATTATAAAAACAGGACATAAAATTATTTACAGGGGGTATAGGATATGATAAAAGCAGGTGTTATCAGTCACGAATGCGAGAGCGGGGATTTTAGTAAAAGAGCAAAATTGTATAATTACGCATTTTTGTTCATCCACCTCCAAATCATTTTTGATAGTGTTCTAAAAAGCAGCAAATTGTCAAAAATGGTGAATTACAACCGCACATTAGACGAAGGAATAGAGTTTATGAAAAAGATGATTGGCGGCATGCTTCTGATAAAAGGAGAAAAGGATTTTTCAGAATTTCCGCTAACCTCTGAAGGATTGGTATTGGCAGGTTACATGCTGGAGGCGATAAAAGATTTAAAACTTATTGAACGCGACATGGTGTTGTCGCCTGAATTCGTCCAATTCGGGATAAAGATTCACAACACCCTTTTGACCTTGCAACAGAATTCCACGGCAGTGCTGGAAGAAAAAGAAATTTTGCTGGCAAGAGAATTCTTTGAGTATTTATACCAAAAGGTTGCGGGTCTTATATGAAAAAACAATCCTGTAATGGTGGCGATTAAAACGACAACGATTAAGGAGGTGAAGTACCTCCTTAATTTTTTACGAATTATTTTCTGATTTTTAATATTGTGTTATAATTGATTTAATGAGTGAGAAACATAAGCGTCCTTCCTGGGATGAATATTTTTTAAATCTTGTGCAAGTAGTAGGAACGCGCGGAACCTGCGACAGGGGAAGATCGGGTTGCGTTGTCGTGAAAGATAAAAGGATATTGGCGAGCGGCTATGTCGGCTCTCCAATCGGCTCGAAGCACTGCGATGATATTGGCCATGAAATGTATACGGTTATAAACGAAGACGAAAGTCAGAGCCGCCATTGCATACGGACGGCTCACGCGGAACAGAATGCCATTGCCAATGCCGCTCGATTTGGCACGGCGCTTGACGGAGCAACGCTGTATTGTCATATGACGCCGTGTTATACTTGCGCAAAAATGATTATTAACTCGGGAATAAAAAGGGTGGTATGCAATAAAGATTATCACGCCGGAGGAAAAAGCAAAGAAATTTTTAAGGAAGCGGGAGTTGAATATGTTTTAGTCAATAACGAGACGCAAAAGTATCATGATATGTGATGAAAAAAAGTTAATTTTGGGTTTGGCGGGAGAAATGGCGAGCGGGAAAGGAACGGCAGCAGAATATATTTCAAAAAATTATAAAGCAAAAATTTACAGATTTTCAACAGCGCTCCGCGATATTTTGGAACGGTTATACCTTGAAGAAATAAGGGGAAATATGCAAAAACTTTCCACTGTCTTGCGCGAAAATTTCGGCCAGGACATTTTGGCGCGGGTTATAACGCAAGAGGTAAAAAATGATTTAAATGAAATAGTCGTGGTGGACGGAGTAAGAAGGGAAGCGGATATAAAATTTCTGAAAGAACTCCCGGAATTTAAGCTTGTTTATATAGAAGCGGATATAGAAAAACGCCATGAAAGAATTTCAAAACGCGGCGAAAATAAAGACGACAACGCCAAAACTTTTGAGCAATTTAAAAAAGAGCTTAGTCAAGAATCAGAGCTTCAGATAAAATCTTTGAAAAACATCGCTGATTACGTGATTGATAATAGTAATGATATCGGATGTCTTTATGCCGAAATTGACAAGATAATTGCCGAGTGTAAGGCAAGGCATCCCAAAGGACATAATTAAAATCCGGGGAATTATCAAAGTACAATTTTTGTTGACAGATTTAATGATATTTGCTATCTTTTTTATGTATCAAAATTCAAAAAAATGTTGATGCATTCGATAAAATTCAGCATCAATCCTGAGATAACCGAAGGATTGATTTTTACATTAAAATCATATAAGATTTTTCTATCTTATTGATAATTTAAGAAGATTTAGCCGCAGGAAAAGGGGGCGCTAAATCCCTCTTTTTTTATTGAGTGTTTTGTCTAAATTTTAGAGCCGTTAGGCGAATAAAATTTAGCAACAATTATGGCATTTATTTTAGGTAAAAAACTGAAAATGACCCAGATTTGGAAAAATGATAAAGCTGTTCCGGTAACGGTAATTCAAGCCAGCCCGGCAGTAATTACCCAGGTTAAGACAAAAGAAAAAGACGGCTATCAGGCGGTTCAAGTCGGTTTTGACTCAACCAGGAAAAAATTAAACAAACCGCTCAAAGGTCATTTGAAGGACTTGGGAAATTTCCGTTATCTTCGCGAATTTCGCTTGGATCGCGGATTAACGCGGATTACAACGCAGACTAACGCAGATAATTTCAAAGTAGGGGACATTTTAACTGTTGAGCAATTTTCAGAGGGCGACAAAGTGAAAGTCAGTGGATTGAATAAGGGACGAGGTTTTCAGGGAGTCGTGAAAAGACACGGCTTTCACGGCGGACCAAAAACTCACGGCCAGAAAAATCGTCATAGAGCGCCGGGCTCAATCGGCTCAACCGCGCCGCAAAGAGTTTTGCCGGGACTTAAAATGGCTGGTCGTATGGGGCAGGAACGTATAGCTGTTAAAAATTTAAAAATTATTGAAATTGATAAAGATAAAAATATTTTAATGATTAAAGGAGCGGTTCCGGGAATGAAAGGAACATTATTGGAAATTAGAAATTAGAAATGAGATATTAGGATTTTTGATTTTCTCATATCTCATCTCTCACATCTATGATTATAGACGTTTTGAATCAAAAAAAAGAAAAAGTCGGAACAATGGAATTATCTGATAAGATTTTTGGAATTAAATGGAATTCTGATTTAGTTCATCAGGCGCTTTTGGCGCAATTGGCAAATCGTCGCGAACCTTGGGCTCATGCAAAAGACAGAAGCGAAGTAAGAGGCGGCGGCAGAAAGCCGTGGAAGCAGAAAGGCACTGGTCGGGCAAGGCACGGTTCAATTCGTTCGCCGCTTTGGATTGGCGGCGGCGCCACCCACGGTCCGTTAAAAGAAAGAATATTTGCGAAAAAAATAAACAAAAAAATGAAACGGATAGCGACTTTTTCCTTGCTTTCTAAAAAATTAAAAGACAAAGAATTGATAATTATTGATAAGTTTGAAGGATTAAAAAATAAAACTAAGGAATGGGCAGGCACGTTGAAAAATTTCATTGATTTAAGATCAAAAAATCTTTTAATCCTGGAAAATACCAATAAGAATTTTTCAAAAGCGATTTCAAACATTAAAAACGTAGACACTTTAAGCCCTAATTCATTGAACGTCTATGACTTATTAAATCACAAATATATAATTTTAGAATCAAAAGCTGTTTCAGAAATTGAGAAAAATTATAAAATCAATCATTAATTGATTTATAAATACTATGGCTATCGGAAAACAAAAAAAGAATACCGGCAAGTTAGAAAAAACCAGACCAGCGGTTTTAAATTTAAGTTCTGGCGGCAATAGTTTCATTATTAAGCATCCGTGGATTAGCGAAAAATCTCATCGGATCATGCCGGAAGGAAAATATGTTTTTTTGGTTGATAGAAAAGCAAACAAGTCGGAAATCGCGAAAGCTGTTGAATTAATTTATAAAGTCAGTGTTATTTCGGTAAATACGATAAATATTAAAGGCAAGCCCGCGCGTTTTGGAAAAAATACAGGAAGAAATCCCGATTATAAAAAAGCAATCGTAATGCTGAAAAAAGGTCAAAAAATAGATGTAATGCCGACATAAAATAGTTATTAGCCACTAGCCAATAGTAAATAGAAAAAACTTCCATGAAGAAATACAAGCCCACAACTCCATCAAGAAGGCATATGACAACCGTTGATTACGGCGTATTAAGCGCGGTCAAACCAGAAAAGAAATTATTGGTTAGATTGCCGAAAAGAAGCGGAAGAAACAACCAAGGAAGAATCACAATGCGGCATCAGGGCGGCGGAAATAAAAAGTTTTATCGCCTTATTGATTTTAAACAGGATAAGCTGGATATTCCCGCGAGAGTGGAAACAATAGAGTATGATCCGTACAGGACCGCTTTCATCGCTAAAATTGTTTATAAAGACGGTGAAAGGCGTTACATTTTAGCTTCAAAGGAGTTGAAAGCGGGAAATGAAATTATTGTGTCGGAAAACGCGCCGCTAAAAGACGGCAATCGTTTGGCTTTAAAAAATATTCCGGTTGGTTATTTTGTTTTTAATATTGAATTGAATCCAAAAAAAGGCGGACAACTTTCAAGATCGGCTGGTTCTTATGCCCAAGTTTTAGCGCAAGAAGGAAATTATACCAATATAAAACTTTCTTCAGGAGAAGTAAGAAAGGTATTATCGGAAGGTTATGCTTCAATTGGCCAGGTTTCCAATCAGGAATATAATTTAACTAATATCGGAAAAGCCGGAAGGTCAAGACATTTAGGAATAAGGCCGACGGTAAGAGGAACGGCAATGAATCCGGTAGACCATCCTTATGGCGGCGGAGAAGGAAAACAACCTCGGGGCACTAGGCGGCCGAAAACAATATGGGGCAAAGTTACCGGCGGAAGAAAAACCAGAAATAAAAAGAAATGGTCAAGTAAATTAATTGTGAAAAGGAGGAATAATCGTTAATATACGAATCAAACGCAAATATACTAAAATTATGTCACGATCATCTAAAAAAGGCCCATATGTTGATCTGAAGCTACTTCAGAAAATAGCTAAATTAGGAGCGGACACCAAGACGCCTATTAAAACCTGGTCCCGCGATTCGGAAATTTCACCGGAAATGATCGGATTCACTTTTGGCGTCCATAACGGGAAAGAATTTATTCCCGTAAAAATCACGGAAGAAATGGTTGGACATCGTTTAGGAGAATTTTCTCTAACCAGAAAATTCATCAGGCATGGCGGGAAAATGCAAAAGGAATTGGAGAAAAAAGCCGACGAGAAGTCGCCTAAATAAAAATCGAATGAGAACAAATTTTATTCGAATAACATTAGATTCCATTCGTTAAATATTCGAGCGATAAACGTATGAAAACCCAGATTGCAAAATTGAATTATTTTAAAATAGCGCCGAGAAAAGTGCGATTAGTCGCCAATGTCATCAAAGGATTGTCGATTAACGAAGCTGAGGCGCAGCTTTTAATTAATCCTAAAAGGCCAAGCGAAGCGTTGCTCAAACTTTTGAGGTCGGCAGTTTCTAGCGCCAAAAATAACCAATTAGATCCGGAAAAGCTTTTTATCAAAGAAATACGGGTGGATCAGGGCCCGATGCAGAAAAGATGGATTCCCAGAGCTCAGGGTCGGGCAACGCCGATTCAGAAAAAAAGCAGCCATATCCTTTTAGTTTTGGCAGAATCAGAAAAAATAAAAACGCCGAGATTTAAAATTTCAAAACCGCAGAGAATTAAAAAATCCCAACTTGAAAAGATGAAAAAAGAGGAAGAAAAACACAAACATGAACATGAAGAAGCTGAAGTTAAAAAAGAGATTAAACAAAAGGGAAAACCGGGATTCGTCAAACGAATGTTCGGAAGAAAAGCGATATAAAAAATAAAAAATAAATGTAAAATTAAAAAATCAATCCTTCGGTAAACTCAGGATTGACTCTGAGCGAAGTCGAATGGGTCAAAAATCAAAAAAACCATTTTAAATATAAATAACTTTTACATTTTAAATTTTTAACGATGGGTCATAAAATAAAACCAATTTCATTAAGGACAGGAATTATAAAAGACTGGAATTCAAGATGGCTTCCCAAGAAGGCTGATTTTAAGAATTTATTGGAAGAAGATGTTTTAATAAGAAGACTGATAAAGGAAAAAATCAGCCAAGCCGGAATTGACAAAGTGATAATAGAGCGGGTCGGCGACAGATGTAGAATTTACATTAAAGCAGCCAAGCCGGGACTAATTATCGGAAGAGGCGGAAAGGGAATTGAAGAATTGACAAGACTTTTGGAAAAGACGATTAACGGTCTAAGGGCTAAACAGAAAATGAAAAAACTTTCCGGTTTAAGTCTCAATATTGAAGAGTTGAAACGATTAGAAATTTCAGCCACTGTTGTGGCTCAAAATATCGCCAATGATTTGGAAAGAAGAATGCCTTTCAGAAGGGTTATGAAAAAAGCGCTTGAAAATATTTTACAGCATAAAGAAGTCAAAGGGGCTAAAATCAGGGCTTCCGGAAGGCTGAACGGCGCTGAAATTGCCAGAGTGGAAAGTTTAACTAAGGGAAAACTCCCGCTTCAGACTTTAAGGGCGGATATTGATTATGGCGAGGCAACAGCTTTTACAACTTATGGGACAATCGGGGTAAAGGTTTGGATTAATAAAGGAGAAGTATTCGAGAAATGAGAAATCAGAAATTAGAAATGAGGAGAGGAAATTAAAGAGTTGTAAATACTTAATCTCTCATATTTTATATTATGTTAATACCAAAAAAAGTAAAACATAGAAAATGGCAGAAGGGCAGATCTAAAAGCAGAATGGTTGAGACTAGGGGAATAACGCTGGATTTCGGAAATTTAGGACTTCAGGCATTGGAAGCAGGATGGGTTAATTCAAGGCAGATTGAAGCCGCCAGAAAAACAATTGCGCATTTCACTAAAAGGGGAGGGAAAATTTGGATTAGGATTTTTCCCGATAAGCCGATAACCAAAAAACCGCCGGAAGTGACTTTGGGCGGCGGAAAGGGCGCGGTTGACCATTATGTTTTTCCGGTAAGGCCGGGAAGGATTTTATTTGAGATTGACGGCATAAAAGAAGAAACTGCCAAGGAAGCTTTAAGAAGGGCGGGGCATAAACTGCCGGTTAAGACAAGAATAATTGCAAAATAATCGCTCGCGGATACTCTAATGAAAAAACAAGAATTCCAAAAATTTAAAAATAAGCCGGCTATGGAACTTCAAAAGGATCTGAAAGACCACAAGGAGAAATTAAGGAGCTTGAATTTTGATTTAGCCGCCGGGAAAGTAAAGAATATCAATGAAATCAGGGAAATTAAAAAAAATATTTCCAGAATAATGACATTATTAAATCAGGGCAATCGCTAATATACGAATCAAAGACATGAAAAAAATAAACCAAAATAAAATAAAAAGACGGTTGGAGGGCGTTATAGTTTCCGATAAGATGAATAAGACTCGCGTTGTTGCCATAACGCGGCTGAAAAAGCATCCGCGCTATTTGAAGTACTATAAGGCGACGCAGCGTTTTAAAGCCCATGATGAAAACAACGAGTATAAATCAGGCGATAAAGTGGTTATGGAAGAAACAAGGCCTTTGTCAAAAGACAAAAGGTGGAAAATAACTGGGAAGATGTGAATTAAGAATAATGAATAATGAATCAATAATCTTCATAATTCATACCTCATAATAAAGT
Source organism: uncultured Candidatus Saccharibacteria bacterium (assembly GCA_964362385.1). GTDB lineage: Bacteria > Patescibacteriota > Minisyncoccia > UBA6257 > UBA9933 > CAYIEH01. Next base: position 19,069 of record CAYIEH010000001.1, on the reverse strand, counting down.
GATTCAAGAACGATCAATTTTAAAAGTAGCTGATAATAGCGGAGCTAAAATCATCCGATGCTTCAGGGTTTTGGGCGGAACAAGACGCCGCTATGTCAATCTAGGCGATGTTTTTATGGCTTCTGTTCAGGAAGTTGAACCCAGAAAAGCGGTTAAAAAGAAAGAAATAATCAGGGCTGTTTTAGTAAGAACCCGCAAAACGTTTCGCCGAACCGACGGCTCTTATCTTCGTTTTGATGATAACGCCGCCGTATTGGTTAATAATAAAAAAGAGCCGTTGGCTACCAGAATTTTTGGTCCCATACCAAGAGAACTGAAAGAAAAAGGTTTTGAAAAAATTGTAACAATGGCGGAAGAAATCGTTTAGAGTAATCGCGAATAACGCTAATCTGGATTTAATAATGCGAATAATTTAAAAATAAATTTAGTAAATTAGCATTATTTGCACAAAATTCGCATTATTAGCGAACACTTATATGAAAATAAAAAAAGGAGACACAGTAAAAATTATAAAAGGTAAAGATAAGGGAAAGACCGGAAAAGTACTAAAGGTGTTTTTTAAAAACAATAAGATTTTAATTGAGGGATTAAATTTGTTTAAAAAACATGTTCGCCCGAAGCGTCAAGGAGAAAAAGGAGAAATAGTTTTGGTGCCAAGGCCCATAAATGTTTCCAATGTAATGCTGTTTTGCCAAAATTGTAAAAATGCGACAAGAGTTGGATATATTTTTGAAAATGAAAATAAAGCAAGATATTGTAAAAAGTGTTCGGCCAGACTGCAGTGATTAAATTTATGACAAATTCAAAAGAAAAATATTATAAAGAAGTAATTCCTAAAATGAAGGAAGTTTTTGGGTACAAGAATAATTTAGCCGTTCCCAAAATAATTAAGATTGTTATAAATACGGGAGTCGGAAGAATGAGCCAACAGCCGAATTTCCAGGATAAAATTTTACCCGAATTGATAAAAGAATTATCGTTAATTACGGGGCAGAAACCAAAGTCCACTGCCGCAAAAAAATCAATCGCCGGTTTTAAAATAAGACAAGGGCAGATTGTCGGTTTGGCCGCGGTATTAAGACGCGGTCGGATGTATGATTTTTTGGATCGGATGATAAAAATCGTTTTGCCGAGACTTAAGGATTTTAGGGGAATTGATTTGAAAAATATCGACAAAAAGGGTAATCTTTCCATTGGCCTTAGAGAACATTTGGTTTTTCCGGAAATTAATCAGGAAACTTCAAAATTTTATTTTGGATTGGAAATTACCATTGTTAGTAATGCTAAAAAAAGAGATGAGGCGATTGAATTATATCGATTAATGGGAATACCGTTAAAGAAGCAGTAATTAGCCATTAGCCACTAGTGATCGGAAAATAAAAATTTACTAATGACTAAATACTAATGGCTAGTCGCTATATATAAACATGGCAAAAAAATCCGTAGTCGCAAGAGCAAATAAAAAACCTAAATTTTCAACCCGAATTACTCGTCGATGTTTTCGTTGCGGCCGAAAGCGGGGTTATATGCGAGATTTTGGCTTATGCCGAATTTGTTTCAGGGAAATGTCGTCTCGCGGAGAAATTCCGGGAATAAAAAAAGCGAGTTGGTAAAGAGCTTTTTCATTGAAGCTTCGCTTAAAAATTTAGACAACATTGCATGTATATCAATTTATTAATACAAATTAAAAATGCTCAAGCGGTAAAGAAAGAAACCGTCAAAACGTCTTATTCAAAGAATGACGAAGTAATTTTGGATATTCTGGCAAAAAATAAATTTATTGATAGTTTTGAGAAAAAAGGCAGGGGCGCAAAAAAAATTTTAAGTATCAATCCAAAATATGACAAAGGAGGAGATGGAGCGATCAGAGGAATAAAAATTTTAAGCACGCCCAGCCGCCACCTTTATTCCGGCTATCAGGATATTAAAAGCGTTAAAAGCGGTTATGGACTGCTGGTTATTTCAACGCCTAAGGGAATTATAACGGGAAGGGAAGCTAAAAAAATAAAATTGGGCGGAGAATTATTTTTCGAAATATGGTAAACCAGTAATCGCGAATAACGCTAATCATATTTAATAACGCGAATAATAAAAATTCCGAAAAAATAAATTAGCATTATTTGCACAAAATTCGCATTATTAGCGAACACTCTATGAGTAAAATAGGCAAAAAATCAATTATCATACCGGAAGATATAACCATCAACATCAATGACGGAGTTTTGGAATTTAAAAAGGGGAATAGTGTTTCAAATTTTAAAATTCTTCCTTACGTTAAGGCGGAAATTTCCGAAGCAACAGGAAATGACGGCAAAACAACGAAGAATTTAAATTTTAAGATTGACAGCAATTTAAAACAAGCGCAAGCCAACTGGGGCACCACCAGAGCGCTTGTTCAAAATATCATCAAAGGGCTAAAAGAAGGTTTTTCAAAAGTTTTAATAATAGAAGGAATCGGGTTTAGGGCCGCATTGGAAGGAGAAAAAATCGTTTTAAATGTCGGTTTTTCCCATCCCGTGAAATACACGCCGCAAAAAGGGATAAAAATATCCGTTGATAAAAATTTAATTATTGTTTCCGGAGAGAGCAAGGATTTAGTCGGGCAAACCGCGGCGCAAATAAGAGCCATTAAAAAACCGGAGCCTTATAAGGGCAAAGGCATCAGGTATAAGGATGAATATATCAGGAGAAAAGCCGGTAAAAAAGCGGGCGCCGCAACTAAATAAAGGGCTTTGTCTAAATTTTAGAACCGTAGGCAATAAAATTTGGAAACAAAACCTTTACCCCGTACATATTGTGGCAAAGAATAAGTAGTAGCACCCAGTCAGAGCCGTAAGGCGACTTTCGTCTCCAATTGTGCTCTAAGGAAATCTGTGTAACAATATGTGCGGGGTGCTCAATTTTATAATTGTTCGCTTCGCTCATAAATCACCGCACATATCCCGAATGAAATGAGGTTAGAGTGCGCGATCCCGCACTATTCGCGAAATAAAAGTTGTATAATTAAACATATTTTGTTTCGAGATATAAACGGGATCCACGCAACTAAATCGCTCATTCTTCGCGAATAGTTGCGGGATAAAATTGGCATGAATAAAGCAAAATCATTAAATCAAATAAGAATTCGCCGAAAGAATCGGACGCGCGCTAAAATTTTCGGCACCAATGAAAAGCCGAGATTGTCTGTTTTCAGAAGCAGCCGCCATACTTATGCGCAGCTGATTGACGATATGGCGGGGAAAACAATGGCAAGCGCTTCAACCAAAGAGTTGGATAAAATAAAAAAATCCGAGAAATTTTCTAAAATTAAAGAAGCTGAAGCGCTCGGCGAACTTATTGCAAAAAAAGCGCGGGATAAAAAAATAACTACGGTTGTTTTCAGCCGCGGGCTTTATAAATATCACGGTCGGATAAAGGCTGTTTCCGAAGGAGCAAGAAAAGCGGGACTAAAAATATAAATCCTATAGTAAATTTTTATCGCAACTATGTTTAAACATATCAATAAAGTTAAAAGTGAATTTAAAGAAAAAATGCTGGATTTGCGGCGGGTAACCCGTGTTGTTGCCGGCGGAAAAAGAATGAGCTTTAGAGCCACAGTTGTGATTGGCGACGAAAAAGGACGCGTAGGATTGGGAATCGGAAAAGGATTGGACGTTCCGCAGGCGATTGATAAGGCTAAAACTCAGGCAAAGAAAAATTTAATCACAGTTCCTCTGAAAGGAAGAACAATTCCTCATGAAGTTGAAGCAAAATACAGCGCCGCGTATGTGATTATCAAGCCGGCAAAATTAGGCCACGGCCTTAAAGCCGGCGGTTCCATACGGAATGTTCTGCTTTTATGCGGAGTCAAAGACGCGACATCTAAAGCCTTGGGAACCACCAAAAATAAGCTGACTGCCGCAATGGCGGCAATTGAAGCGTTAAAACAACTAAAGGTTTTCGTCCGAAGATCAGAGCCAAAAGGCGAATGATTTTCGGAAACAAATTTTAGTCCACATTGACATGCAACTGCATCAATTAAAACCAAAAAATAAAAATAAGAATAAAAAGAGAATCGGACGCGGCGGCAAGCGCGGGACTTATTCAGGCAAGGGGCAGAAGGGTCAAAAATCCAGGGCTGGCCGCAAAATCAGGCCGGCAATCAGGGATCTAATCATGAGACTTCCAAAGCTGAGAGGTTTTAAAAATAAATCCTTAAAAACCCGCAAGATTTCCGTTAATATTAATGACATAGAGAATAAAATTTTTTCCAAAGGCATCAAAGAAAATTTTATTACAATGGAGATTTTAGTGAAATACGGATTAATCAAGAAATTTGGAAAAAGCGTCAAGATTTTGGCGGAGGGAGAACTTAAACATCCCATTATAATAAAAGGGCTGGAAGTTTCTAAAAAAGCCAAAGAAAAAATTCAAGCCGCAGGCGGCAAAATCAGCGACTAGTTCGTAGTAACTGGCGTAATATGAATAAACTCCTTAAAATTTTCAAAATTAAAGATCTTAGGAAAAAGATTATGATTGTTGCCGCCCTTCTGGTGATTTTCAGAATTTTGGCGGCGATTCCCATTCCGGGAATAGACGCGGCCAGATTGAAAGACTTTTTTTCTTCTAATCAATTATTCGGATTTTTGGGAGTAATGATGGGAGGCGCTTTAAGCAATTTGTCAATTATTATGCTGGGCGTGGGTCCTTATATCACGGCCACTATTATTATGCAGCTTCTGACAATGATTTTTCCGAAGTTTAAAGAAATGTATTATGAAGAAGGAGCTGCCGGCAGGGCGAAATTCAACAGGTATTCGCGCTACTTAACCGTTCCTTTGGCAGCTTTGCAGTCCTATGCCTTTCTTAATCTTTTGGTTTCTCAAAATGTCCTTCCTTCGCCCGGCCCTTTTGATATTTTTAAAAATATAGTTGTTATCACCGCCGGTTCCATGGTTTTAATGTGGCTTGGCGAGTTAATCACCGAACAAAAAATTGGAAACGGAATTTCCTTGATTATTTTTGCCGGCATCGTCAGCAATCTGCCGTCTTCCATAAGCGGAATAATCAAAACTTACAATCCCAACGACTTGCCAACCTACATTGCTTTTGTGGTGGTGGCGATTTTGGTGATTGCCGGCGTTGTTTTTGTGAATGAAGGCGAAAGGAAGATTCCCGTTTCTTATGCCAAGCAAGTCAGGGGAATGAAGATGTACGGCGGCGTTTCCAGTTATTTGCCGATTAAAGTCAATCAAGCCGGAGTGATTCCGATTATTTTCGCCATTTCAGTTCTGCTTTTTCCCCAGTTTATCGCTCAAGTCAGCTCCATTATTTCAAAAGGCCTTTCTTTAAGGCTGATTGACCTTGTAAATAATTTTTTTAACAATCCCTACATTTACAGCCTTTTATATTTTATTTTAGTGGTTGTTTTCACTTATTTTTACACCGCGGTTACTTTTGATCCCGGAGAAATTTCCAAAAATTTACAGAGAAGCGGCGGATTTGTCACCGGCATCAGGCCCGGGGAATCAACCACAATATTCCTTTCAAAAATCATCAACAGAATCACTTTTTGGGGGGCGATATTTTTGGGCCTTATCGCAATTCTTCCGAATATTTTAAGAATTATTACGGGCATCTCTCTTTTAACAATCGGAGGCACGGCTGTTTTAATAGTGGTTTCCGTCGCTTTGGAAGTATTGAGGCAAATTAATTCTCAATTAATCATCAGAGAATACGAATAGACGCCGTAATTCATAAATCATCAATGAACAATAAAATTGCGGTTATAATGTACGGTCCTCAGGGAGCCGGAAAAGGAACTCAGGCTGAATTATTGGCGAATAAATTTAATCTGTATCATTTTGATACGGGAGATTTTTTGCGCAAACTTCTTTACGATTCTAAAAATAAAAATAATAAAGAAATCAGAAAAGAAAGGAAAATCAACGAATCGGGAAATCTTAATACGCCGCGGTTCGTCTTAAACGCCGTCAAAAAGCGCACGCAAGAACTTGCGAAATTAGGCCAATCATTGGTTTATAGCGGTTCTCCCAGAACCTGGTTCGAGGCGTTTGGCGATGATAAAAACAAGGGCCTTTTTACCGTATTGGAAAAAATCTACAACAGGAAAAATATCTATATTTTTATACTGAAGATATCGGAAAAAGAATCCATAAAAAGAACAATCAGCCGCTTTATGTGTTCTGTTTGCGGGACTCCGCTTATGGCGTTTTATAAATCGGCCAGATTTTGTCCGTTTTGCGGAGGTAAAATTAAACAAAGGAAAGACGATAACCTTGCTTCAATAATCGAGAGATTAAAAGAATATCGCGAAAGAACCCAGCCGATATTTAAGGAATTTAAAAAAAGAAAATTCAAAGTCATAGAATTAGGCGGCGCTCCTGCGCCCTATAAAATACACCAAAAAATATTAAGCTATCTGAAATAGCTATGGTGAAAATTTATTCTTTTCTTGATGTTGAAAAAATTCGGCAGAGCGGAAAGATTTTGGCCGAAGTTTTTGAAATTCTTAAAAAAGAAATTCAAATCGGCGTTTCTCTGAAATATCTTGATGACTTGGCTTATAAAGTCATAAAAGAAAAAGGCGCCAGGCCCGCTTTCTTGGGATACAGACCCGGCGGGGCGAAAAATCCTTATCGAGCTTCAATCTGCGCTTCCGTAAATAATGTCATTGTTCACGGCTTTCCCGGTAATTATAAATTGCAATCCGGGGATGTTTTAAAAATTGATTGCGGAGTGAAATATAAAAATTTTTATTCTGACGCGGCGTTTACCGCGATTGTCGGAAAGGGAACGAAAGAAAAAGAAAATTTAATCAAAGCAACGAAAGACGCGCTGGACGAAGCGATTAAATACGCCAAGCCTGGTAGTCATTTGGGAAATATCGGCTGGGCAATAGAAAGAATTGCTGAAAAATTCGGCGTTAAAGCGGTTGAAGAACTGACAGGCCACGGCATTGGCAGAGATCTTCACGAAGATCCGACTATTTATAATTACGGAGAAAAAGGAAAGGGAATTGAATTAAAGACGGGAATGGTTTTGGCGATTGAACCGATGTTTTCCAGCGGCTCTGACCGGATAATTCAATTGCCTGATGAAAGCTGGGCAACGTCTGACGGGTCTTTATCAGCTCACTTTGAGCATACGGTGGCGATTGCCGAGAAAGGAGCGGTTGTGTTGACAAGCCTTTGAAAAAGCGTCGGCAAACTTTTTTACATAACGGGATTCTGGCTAATTGACAATCAAGCAATTTTTACTATACTTACTAATAACAAAATTTAAGCAAATTTGAGGGGGCTACCTCTCTTTTTTAATAATGGCAAAACCTTATCTTTCAGTAATAATTCCGGCTTATAACGAAGCGAAAAGACTGCCCCTTACTTTAATTGACATTGACAAGCATCTTTCAAAAGCGGACTTCACGTATGAAATTATCGTGGTTGACAATAATTCAAAAGACGCCACGCAAGAAGTCGCTGAAAGATTTTCTCATATAATCAAAAACTTAAGGGTTATTGAATGTCCGATTCAGGGCAAGGGAGCTGCGGTTAAAATGGGAATGCTTGAAGCAAAAGGCGAAATACGGATATTTACCGACGCCGATAATTCAACTTCAATTGACCAGTTTTACAAAATGATTCCGTATTTTTCCGCCAAAGGCGGTTCTGCTCCGGACAAAGAACAAAATTATAATGTGGTTATCGGTTCGCGGGATATTAAAGGATCAAAACTTATTCCAGCTCAGTCATGGTATCGCCAGTTATCGGGAAATATGGGAAATCTGTTTATTCAGGCATTGGTGTTGCCCGGTTTATGGGACACTCAATGCGGTTTTAAGGCGCTGACCGGAGAAGCGGCGGAAAAAATTTTTCCATTGCTGAAAATTAAACACTGGGGTTTTGATGTTGAAATTTTAGCTCTCGCAAAAGCTTTGGGTTATAAAATAAAAGAAATTCCCGTTATCTGGGTTAACGACCCTTTTTCTCATGTCAAAGCCAGCGCTTTTATTGAAGTTTTATTGGAAGTCGTTAAAATCAGATGGTGGTTATGGACAGATAAATACAATATACGAACAACGAATAAACGCTAATATTACGAATTCGTAAATTAGTTCAGATTAGCTGTTCGTATACTTATTACCCTATGAAATTTTATCTTACCAAAGAGCGTTTTGAAGAATTAAAAGACGAATTGGAGAGCTTAAAAAAGGAAGGCCGGTTTGAGGTTGCCGAAAAATTAAAACGAGCCAAGGAATACGGCGATCTTTCCGAAAATTCCGAATATGCCGAAGCTAAAGAATCTCAGGCAAGGGTTGAAACCCGGATTATTGAACTTGAAAATATTCTTAGAAACAGCCAGATTATCAAAAAAGTCTCCGGCAGGAAAACAGTTGAGGTGGGAACAACAATAAAAGTTGAGAAAAACGGAAAAAGTTTTGAATATACCGTTGTCGGATCAAACGAAGCCAATCCCGAAGCAAATTTAATTTCCAATGAATCTCCTTTAGGCAGGGCTTTTATGGGGAAAAAAGCCGGCGATACAGTGGAAGTGGAAGCTCCGAAAGGCAAAGTAAAATATAAAATAGCCGAGATAAAATAGGTCAGTCCCGCGGCAATCCGCCTCCGCCAATAGGCGGGCGACTGGAGAAGCGCGGAGGCGCGCCATTCTCATTTATGTTTTGGGCAGACCGTTTAGTTGAGGAAATCAAGGGTAAATACAAGGAAAAAATAGCTTCCAAAAAAGCGCTTATTATCAGAGACGAAAAAACCGCTTCTGGCCGCATTCATGTCGGGTCTTTGCGGGGAGTCGCAATTCATGGAATTATTTCCGAAATTTTAAGCGAACAGAACGTTAAAAATAAATTCCTTTACGAAATAAACGATTTTGACCCGATGGACAGTTTGCCTGTTTATCTGGATTCTGAAAAATTCAAGCCGTTTATGGGAAAACCTTTATGCGACATTCCTTCGCCTGACGGCAAAGCTGAAAATTACGCGGAATATTTCGCCGAAGAATTTATCGGCGTCATAAAAGAACTCGGTTTTAAACCGGAATATTATCGCAGCAGCGAACTTTATAAATCGGGAAAATACAACCAGGCCATAAAATCAGTTTTGGAAAACGCCGGCAAAATCCGGGAGATTTACAAAAAAGTTTCCAATTCAATCAAGCCGGATGACTGGCTTCCGCTTCAGGTTGTTTGCGAGAAATGCGGCAAAATCGGAACTACTAAAGTAATTTCTTTTGACGGAGAAAAAGTGGAATATGTTTGCGAGCCCGAGTTGGTTGAATGGGCAATTGGCTGCGGTCATCGCGGCAAAATTTCTCCGTTTAACGGCAATGCAAAACTTCCATGGAAAGCGGAATGGGCGGCGAAATTTGTTGTTATGGATGTTGATATTGAAGGCGCGGGCAAGGACCATTCCACAAAAGGCGGTTCAAGGGAAATAACCGACGCGATTTGCAAAGAAGTTTTTAAGCGCGAACCGCCGTTTAACATTCCTTATGAATTTTTTCTTGTTGCCGGAAGAAAAATGTCGGCTTCAAAAGGCGCCGGCGCTTCTTCGCGGGAAATCGCCGATTTGCTTCCAACAGAATTGTTGAGATTATTGATGTTCGTTAAGGAACCGCAAAAGGCGATTGATTTTATCCCAGATGGAGACACGATTCCCGTTCTTTACGATTTATACGACAAGCTGGCGGATAATTATTTTAAAGGCGTCAAAGACGATTACGCGAGAATTTTTTCATTAAGCCATAAAACAGCTCAAATTGAAAAAAGATTTTTGCCGAGATTTTCCCAAATCGCGTTTTTAGTCCAGATGCCCCATATGAATTTGGAAGAAGAGGCGGAAAAAATAAAAGGAGAAAAATTGACCGAATTGGACAAAGAAGAAATTTCAAGTCGTTCTCGTTACGCGTCTCATTGGCTGAAAAATTACGCGCCGGAAGATTATAAATACGAGCTCCAAAAATCCGTTCCTGAATCGGTAGGCGATTTCAATGGCAAACAAAAAGTAGCTCTTAAAATTTTATTGGATTACATAAAATCTCAAAAAGTTTTAAGCGGCCAGACGCTTCACGCGAAACTTCACGAAATAAAAGAGCAGGTGCAGATTGACCCGAAAGAACTTTTCAACGCCATTTATCTGAGTTTTTTGGGTAAAGAAAACGGCCCCAAAGCAGGTTGGTTTCTAAGCGTTTTAGATAAAAAATTCTTGGAAGAAAGACTTGAAGAAGTAATGGAAAAGTAGCAGCTGGTCTCATTAATGAGACCAGCGTATAATTGATTTTATGGCAAGGACTTCTAAAAAACTTCAACAAAATTTTAAAAAAGACGCGATAAATATATTGTTCGGCGACTTAAAAAACATAAATTTAGTTGATGATGTTGAAAAATTTTTGGAAAAGTTTTTTACTACAGATGAAAGAGAATTGATTTTGCGCAGAATAATTGTGATGGATTTTTTAAATAAAAATATTAAATATCGTGATATTAAAAAAGCGCTGGAGGTTTCTTCAAACACCATAAGTAAAGTAAGAGATATTATTGAGAATAGGGGATATGGCGTAAATCCCAATAGAAAACGAAAATATTCGCCGTCAGGATCGTTATCGGGAAATAAAAAGCGTAAGGTTCGCAACATATTTCCTAATTATAAGGGAGCGAGAAGTATTATTTAGATATTTTTGAAATATTTATTATCTAAGTCTGGTCTCATTAATGAGACCAGCAAGTATTAACTAATCGTTGGATTATGGAATATAAAAATGAAATTAAAATCTGCTAAAACCCCGTAAAATCGCAACAATTAATAAAAGTTATCAGAAGCTTGGTCTCATTAATGAGACCAGCACAATATAACATTTAAGGTATAGATAAAGTACATAAATGTGACCCCGCCTCGTTTTGAGGCGGCGGGGTGCTCAAATTTTCTTAAACTAATTAACTAGTGGCTAAACACTAATTTACCATTCCAATGACTCCTGTTGAACAAATAAAAGACAAAATAGACATAGTGGATTTTATCAAGGGATATATTGAGTTGAAACCGGCTGGAAAGAATTGGAGAGCTAACTGTCCCTTTCACAGCGAAAAAACGCCTTCTTTTATTGTGTCGCCGGACAGACAAACTTGGCATTGTTTCGGCGCTTGCTCTGAAGGCGGCGATATTTTCAAGTTTCTGATGAAACATGAAAATATCGAATTTTATGAGGCACTCAAAATTTTAGCTGAAAAAGCAGGCATTGAACTTAAAAAAATAAGCCCGGCTGATCAAAAGCAGTTCGGAATTCTGTACGACATCAACGAGACCGCTAAAAATTTTTTCAAAAAACAACTGCAGCAGAACGCCGGCGCTCAAAAATATTTAAATGACAGGGGTCTGAAAAAAGAGACTATTGAAGAATTTGAACTGGGATTATCGCCGCACAGCTTTGACGAATTAACCGTCAATCTTATAAACCTTGGATATGACATTAAAGACATTGAACGTTCCGGCCTTAATTTTAAAAACGATAGGGGAAATTACACTGACAGGTTCCGGGACAGGATAATGTTTCCCATTTACAATCATTTCGGGAAAGTCGTCGGTTTCAGTGCTAGGATTTTGCCGGAATTTGACACCGGCGAAACGGGAAAATATATTAACAGTCCCGAAACGCCGATATTCAGCAAGTCACGCATTCTTTACGGTTTTCATAAAACAAAAAATTTCATACGGGAGAAAAAATCGGCGTTGCTTGTTGAGGGCCAGATGGATTTTTTGATGTGCTGGCAGGACGGCGTAAAAAATGTCGTTGCCGCTTCCGGCGCTGGCTCGACATTTGACCATTTAAAATCATTAAAGCGGCAGACCGATGAATTAATTTTTTCTTTTGACAACGACGAAGCCGGATTTAAAGCCGCTGAACGAAGCATTGATATGGCAAACGCCTTTGATTTTAACGTTAAAGTTTTAATTCTTAAGGACTATAAAGACCCGGCCGAGATAGTTCAGAAAGCGCCCGGGACTTTGCTTGGTCTTATTAATGAGACCAAGCCGGCGATGGAGTTTTATTTTGAACGTTATCTTGGTTTAACCAACGACCAACCCCGAATAGTAGATTCGCCAGCTGGCGAATCACTACGGGGCACGCAACCAACGACCAACGACATCGGGAAGCTTAAAAAAAATATCAGGGTAATTTTAATGAAAATAAAAAACATAATGAGTCCGGTGGAACGCAGCCATTGGCTTAAAGAACTTTCCGAGAAAGCAAAAACCAATGAAAGCTCTTTAATGGAAGAAATGGAACAACTAAAAACGCAGACAAGCGCGGAAAGCGACTCGGGTAAAAGCGGATATACAGGCGCGAATCAGAACAGCAATATTAATGAATCCGTTTTGGACAAGCAAGAATTAATCGCCGAGCGCTTGATGACTTTGATTTTAATCAAGGAATCGCTTCGCGACAAAATAGGCGAATATTTTGATTATTTGCCTAAAAATTATCAGATTGTTTATGGCGTTATAACGGATAAATCCCGACGCCTGCAGTCGGACGACCCCGTGATATCCAATTTAATCAACGCAATTTCTTTGCGTTCCGGTCTGGAACTTGAAAAACTGACCGATGAAAAGATGGAAAAAGAATTTCAGGAATTATTGGATTATTTAAAATCGGAATACCTGAGGAGAAAAAGGGAAGAATTGGGCAAAATAATAAAAGAAGCTGAAAAACAAAATAACGAGAAACAGCTTTCCCAAGCATTGAAGGAATTTGACGAAATTTCCAAATTGCTTCATCATAATAATAAATAAGAAAACCGCCTTTGATTTTCCAAAAGGCGGGTTAATTATCTTTATGAAAAAATCAAAAAAAAATAAGCCGGCGAAAAAAAATAAAAAAACGAATAAAATCAAAAAAGCCAGGAAGACAAAATCAAAGATTTTAAAGAAAGGCAGACGCGCCATAAAAAGGCGATTGCCGAAAAGAGCGTTGAAATCAAAAAGAAAAGCGATTTTAAAACAAATGAAAACGGCTCTAAAGCCGGAAATAATCAGCGAAATAATTAATTTGGGCAGAGGAAGGGGCTTTGTTACGGACACGGAAATCCTGCACCATATTCCCAATATTGAAGAGAATGTTTCTCAACTGGAAGAGCTTTATGACACTTTGGAAAAAAATAATATTAAAGTTATAGAAACTTCGGCTTTGATTGCGATGCCGGGCGAAGAGATAAGCACGAAAGAACTGGAAAAAGCGCCTCAAATTGACGCTGTCGGAGTGCCTGATTCGGTTCAGCTGTACCTGAAAGAAATCGGCAAATATCCTTTGCTGAAATCAGAAGAGGAAAAAGAATTCGCAAGACGCGCTGAAAAAGGCGATGAAGCGGCCAGACAACGTTTGATTCAGTCAAATCTCCGGCTGGTGGTTTCTATCGCCAAAAGATATATCCATAGAACCGTCCATATGGGAATATTGGATTTGATTCAGGAAGGCAACATCGGCCTTTCTAAGGCAGTGGATAAGTTTGATTACAGAAAAGGTTTTAAATTTTCAACTTATGCCACTTGGTGGATCAGGCAGGCGATCACCCGCGCTTTGGCTGACCAGTCAAGAACCGTCAGAATTCCGGTTCATATGATTGAAAATATCTCAAAATACACCCAAGTTAAACGCAAATTAATGCAGGAATTGGGCAGAGAGCCGCTTGCCGAAGAAATCGCGATAGAAATAGGAACGACCGTTGATAAAATTTATAATCTTCAAAAAATTTCCCAGGAAGTAATTTCTCTCGAGGCCCCGCTTAGCGAAGACGACGACGAAGCCTCTTTGTCTAATTTAATTAAAGACGAAAAAAATCTTTCGCCCAATCAGTCCACGGAACTGGCGCTTCTAAAGGAAAAAATCAGGGAAATTCTGGTTGATTTAACTCCCAGAGAACAGGAGATATTAAAACTTCGTTTCGGGCTTGGCGACGGAATCACTCATACCCTTGAAGAGGTTGGTAAAAAATTCGGAGTGACGCGCGAACGAATCCGCCAGATTGAAGCCAAAGCGCTTGAAAAAATTAAAGTCCATCACGGCGCAAAAGAATTAAGAGAATACTGACATTAGAATGAATTCAAAAGAAATACGAAAAAGTTTTTTGGAGTTTTTTGAAAGCAAGGGGCATAAAATTGTCCCTTCTTCGTCTTTAATACCCGATGACCCCTCGGTTCTTTTGACAACTGCCGGAATGCAGCAATTTAAAGGATATTACACAGGGGAACTTGACGCGATAAAAGATTTTGGCTCCCGCAGAACCGCGTCAATCCAAAAGTGTTTCAGAACCAGCGATATTGAAGAAATCGGCGACAAAACCCATTTGAGCTTTTTTGAAATGATGGGCAATTTTTCTTTTGGCCCGGTTAATTCCGACAACCCAAGTGATTTAACAACTTCCGGTTATTTTAAGCACTCGGCGATTTTCTGGGCTTACGAATATGTTGTCAATATTTTGGAAATTTCCACTGACAGAATCACAATTTCTGTTTTTGGAGGCGATGACGAAACTCCGTTTGACGAGGAATCTTATGAAATTTGGCGCGATGAAATAAAAATTCCCGAGAACAAAATCATAAAAGGCAACAGGAACGATAATTTTTGGGGCCCTACGGGAAACGAAGGGCCGTGCGGTCCGACAACTGAAATTTATGTTGACGGCGTTGAAATCTGGAATTTGGTTTTTAACGAATACTTTAAGGAAAAATCGGGATTTTATAAAAAATTGCCGAATCCAGGCATTGATACCGGAATGGGTTTTGAAAGGCTTTTATCGGTGCTTGAAGGAGTTGAAAACGTTTTTGAGACCGATATTTTTTTGCCGATAATTTTAAAAATTGACGAATTAGCGCCGAAAATAGACGCAAAAGTCAAAAGAATTTTGGCCGACCATCTACGCGCGTCCGTATTTTTAATCGCTGACGGCGTCAGGCCATCAAACAAGGAAGCGGGCTATATTTTACGCCGTCTGCTTAGAAGAATTTTGGCTTATCAGATTAAACATGACATTCACGCGGATTTATTTGCTGAGATAATTCCGATTGTTAAAAAAATTTACGGAGAGGTTTATTCCGAATTGCATAATGAAAAAATGATTTTGGAAGCCGCGGAAGAAGAACGCATGAAATTTCAGGAAGCCATCGGAAGGGGAATGAAAGAAATTGAAAAATATTCCGAAATCACAGGCAAAGAAGCTTTTTATCTTTATGAAACCTTCGGTTTGCCGTTTGAATTGATTAGAGAGCTGGCTTCTTCGGAATCAATTAAGAATCTCAGGAAAAAAGATTTTGACGAAGAGTTTGAAAAACACCAGGAAATTTCGCGCGCCGGAGCTGAAAAAAAATTCGGCGGCCACGGCTTGATTTTAGATACAGGCGAGCTAAAGGCGACAACTAAGGAAGATGTAAAAAAAGTTATAAGAATGCACACAACCACTCATTTGCTTCACTTTGCCTTGCGCGAGGTTTTGGGAAGCGACGTCAAACAATCCGGTTCCGATATTAATTCCGAAAGGCTGAGATTTGATTTTTCTTTCAACCGAAAATTGACCGGCGAGGAAGTTGAAAAAACAGAAAATCTGGTTAATGAAAAAATCAGGGAAAATCTGCCGGTGTATTTTAAGGAAATGCCGGAAGAAGAGGCGGAAAAAATCGGAGCGTTGGCTTTTTTCAAACACAAATATCCGCCTGTTGTAAAAGTTTATTTCATCGGGTCAGAATCAAGCGGAGGAATGATAAGCAAAGAATTTTGCGGCGGTCCGCATGTAGACCAGACTCTGGAAATAGGCAACTTTAAGATTATTAAAGAAGAATCAATTGGCGCCGGAGTCCGCAGAATCAGAGCTATTGTAGAAGATTAACCTTAAAAAAGCTCAAAACTCATTCAGTAAGAATTGTTCTTATTTTTCGTCATCACTAAATGATACTTGATAAAAAACAAAATAATCTTGGCGAGGAATTTTTAACGGCTTATGACAGCTATTCTAAGGGCATATGGAGGCATATATACCTCAGGCTGAATAACAGGCATTTGGCCGAAGATCTGACCTCAGACACATTTTTAAAAGCGTGGCAGTACATAATGGAGGGCAAGGAAATTAAAAACTTTAAAGCTTTTCTGTATCAGATTGCGAATAATTTAATCATTGACCAGTATCGCCAGAAGCATAAAGAGACCGTTTCTTTGGAAGAAGTTTCGGAGACGCCTGATATTGAAAAAATTTCCGTTGAAAAAAAAATAGACGACGAAGCGATGGTTGATTTTATCAAAAAGCGTCTTAATGAATTGCCCGACGATTACAAACAAATTGTTATTTTCCGCTACATAGACGAATTAAGCGTCGGAGAAATAAAAAACATCACCGGAAAATCCATTACCAATATTTACGTGATTATTCACCGGGCTTTAAAATCTCTAAAACAAAAATTACCGAAGTATCAAAAAAATGGAAAATAAAAAAGAAATAAAAATTATTCTTAAAAAATTGAAAGATACTCCTGTTAACGAGGAATTTTTGAAAGTTTTAAGAAGCAGGCTGTCAGATTACGTAAGATTGAATCCCTTTGTAAGAACAGAGGGCGAGGAACGTCTTTATTATAAAAGGTCGGCTAATTTATTTCTTAAATTAAAAACTATGCCAATACCATTAATAATCGCTTTAATAATCGCTTTAGGCGGAGGCGGCACAGTTGCGGCTTCCCAAAACAGCCTTCCCGGAGACACTCTTTATCCGGTAAAGACGCTTACGGAAAACGTGGAAGTAATCGCCGCTTTTTCTCAGGCGTCAAAAGCGGAAGTCAGAATGTCTTTGGCCCAAAAAAGAATACAGGAAATTGAAAAGATTTTAGAGCGCGCTAAAGAAGGCAAGGGCAACGGCAAAAACGTCGCAGCGCTTCAGCTGGCTCTGGATAATTTTAACAGCCAAATTGGTAATATCTTAAAACAAACCAACAATCTTAAAAATAAAGGAGACTTGTCAAGGGCGGGTGAAATTAATACCGGCGTTAGAGCGGCGCTTGATATTTACAAGAAAGTCATAGAAAAAGATAAAAAGGAGCATAAAGGCGACATAGAAAATCAATTGGATAAAACTATTTCTTCCATTGAAGATTCCCATAAAAAAGCCGAGGACGAACAGGACGATATTGATGAACAAGAAGGAGAACGCGTTGCTACCAAAGAAAGCGCTGAAGGAAAAATCAACGCCGCTGAAAATAAAATAGGTGAAACGGAAAAATTCATCCAAAATCAGGAAGAAAAATTGGGCGCTGACGTCGTAAAAGACGCGAAAGAAAAATTAAACGAGGCAAAAAGCGATCTTGCCAAAGCAAAAGAATATCTTAACAGCAACGGATACAAAGAAGCGTTTGAAAAAGCAAAAGACGCGATGGAGTCGGCGATAGAGGCAAAAGCTGAAATTGAGATGGGCCATAATTTTGAACGCGGCATTAAAGAAAATAACGGAGATAATAATGCCAGTAGCACAGCCAGTAGCACGGTTTCCCGCAACAACATTGATAATCACGAGAAAAACGACAGAAAGGACGGGAAATCAGGAGATTAAAATTTCCAGAAAACAAAATAAAAACCCCGGAGTCCGGGGTTTTTATTTTGGCGCGATTAACCACCAACATGGAAAAACTCAATTATTGATGGTATAATTTTAAAAATGGGGAAAATCATAAAATTTTTCGATAGACTGGAAGACAAAATAAGAAAACGGCTGAGCCGCCAGCCGGTTCTTTACGCTTTTATCGGCAGCATAGGAATCATTCTTTTGTGGCGCGGCATCTGGATGCTGGCTGACGAGATTAAATTATCCGGCGCTGTTTCCGCGATAATCGGCTCCATTATTTTGATGTCCATCGGGCTTTTCGTTTCATTTTTTGTCGGCAGCGAAATAATCATCAGCGGCATAAAACAGGAAAAAAGGACCGACGAGAAAACCGAAGAAGAAATAAAAAAAGAAGTGATAACATTAGGCGAAATTCACGAAGACATAGAAAAGATAAAATCCGATTTGAAAGAAATAAATCATTCCAAAGTGGACAAAAGCAATTAATTCAGATAAAATAAAACCGCGGAATATATTAAATTTTTTCCGCGGTAGCTCAACGGTAGAGCAACTCCCTGTTAAGGAGATGGTTGTAGGTTCGAATCCTACCCGCGGAGCCAAGAAATTAGATACGAACTCATTTTTTGAAAACCCCCGACGAATGAAGCCGCCCCGCTAAGGCGGAGAATCCTGCCTGCAGCGTTCGGAACAATTAATGTTTTTTATCGTACAGACCTAGACATATAGTGCAGTTGTTTTTTTGGCGAGGACAGCTTATAATAGCAATAGGATATTAATATCATAATTTAAAAAGGGAGGAAATTAGATGAATACGGAAATTCTGTATTTGCAGCGAGGAAAAAATATGTGGCTTTGCACTGTTACAGCGAGACTCGCCGTTTTATGCGGCATGCTCATCTGCGATAAGAAAGTTTTACTGGAACGTGGCGATGCATCATTAGTCACAAAGGCGAGGAGTTATTTCAAAGGCGCCGAAAAAGCTTTAAACTATACTTCATATTGGAAGAAAGAAGGATCGGATTTTTCACCGGAAACCTTACACAATCTTAATGTTCTGCATGGATTATCTTATATTGTGACTGAAGCCGAAGTAACAGATATCCTATTATTAATCTTTCGCGTTCTTGATGTTCTTGAAAAAGGAGAAGCTTTAGGAAGAGGTTTTTCCGAGGAGGAAGCTGTAAAAGTTACAGAACTTTTAAACAGAATAAGCGACGAATCCAGGTTGGAAACTTTTAATGACGGTCTTAAAAAATGATGATGAATTAATGAGGGGACTCGGTGCCCCTCCTTTTTTTCCCAAAAATTTACCTTTAAATCGCTTCCTACCCGCGGAACCGCGATAATGATTAATTAGCTTGACTAATTGGTTTTTTAAATGTTAGTATTGTTTACATAAGATAGTTGTCTAATGAAATTTAGTCGAGTTTCGTCGGAAAACTAAACTTTAGGATAAAACCT